>DASSGZ010000001.1:0-2997 GCA_035693165.1 Chloroflexia bacterium
AACACGAAGGAAGTGCTGCACAACATCCAGCGGTACAAGGCCACGACCTTCGGCGGCGTGCCGACGATGTACATCGCCATCAACAACTTCCCGGAGATCAAGAAGTACAAGCTGTCGAGTGTGAAAGCCTGCATCAGTGGGGCGGCGTCGTTGCCGCTGGAGGTGGCCCAGCAGTTCGAGGAGTTGACGGGCGGGCGGCTGCGCGAAGGCTACGGCCTCACCGAAGCCTCGCCCGTCACCCACTGCAACCCGATCTACGGCCAGCCCAAGGCCGGCTCTATCGGCGTGCCTTTCCCCGACGTAGAGGCCAAGATCGTCGATCTGGAGGACGCCCACGATCTGCCGCTGGGAGAGATCGGTGAGCTGGCGATCCGCGGCCCGCAGGTGATGGCCGGCTACTGGAACCGGCCCGAGGAAAGCGCGAACGTGCTGCGCGACGGCTGGCTGCTGACCGGCGACACGGGCCGCATGGACGAGGACGGCTTCTTCTATATCGTGGACCGCAAGAAGGACATCATCATCGCCGCCGGGTTCAACATCTACCCGCGCGAGGTCGAGGAAGTGCTCTACGAGCACCCGGCGGTAAAGGAAGCGGTGGTGGCCGGGGTGCCCGACTCCTATCGCGGCGAGACAGTCAAGGCCTACATCGTGCTGAAGGAGGGCGCGACGGCTACCGCCGACGAGATCATCGCCTTCTGCCGCGAGCGCCTGGCCGGGTTCAAGGCGCCGCGCATGGTGGAATTCCGCGAAAGCCTGCCCAAGAGTCTGATCGGCAAGCACTTGCGGCGGGTGCTGATCGAGGAAGAGCGCGCCAAACAGGCTGCGCCCGTCACCGCGTAGTCACGCGGGTGCTGGAGAGAAAGGGAACCGCATGGCCTATTGTCCGAATTGTGGGTGGCAGCACGACGGCACGGCGCATTTCTGCCAGCAATGCGGCAAGCCGCTGGGCGCCACGGCGGCGGCCCCGCCCACCGCGCCCATGCCCGCGCCACCCACCGGGGCCTATGGCCCCGGCTACCCGCCCGCGGCCCCGCCCGTGGGCGACACGCCCGACTGGATCAGCGAGGAGCATGATCTCTGGCTGGGCAAGACCATCGACATGGCGACGCAGGGCGCCCTCTCGCCCAACCACTACCGGCTGACCACGCGCAGCCTGTTCTACGCGCGGGGCCGCATCGGCAGCGTCGAAAACAGCGTGCCCCTGTGGGCCGTCAAGGGCGTCACCGTCGATCAGAGCCTCGTGGACAAAGCCCGGCAGGTCGGTTCGCTGATCGTCCACGTCGAGCACGACGACTGGACCGAGGGCGTGACCGAGGTGCGGCTGGAAGACATCGAGAACCCGCAAGAAATCCGGGACCTGATCTTGCGCCAGGCGCGCGAGGAGAACTACAACTACGAGCGGCGGAATCAGACGATGTTCTACCAGGGTCGTCCGCCGTATCCGCCCCGGTAGGCCCGGTGGCTGCTGTGGACCTGTTCGACTACGCCACGCAAAAGCAGCAACAGCAGGATGCGCCCCTGGCCGCGCGTATGCGCCCGCGCACGCTGGACGAGATCGTGGGCCAGGCGCACCTGCTGGCGCCGGGGCGCGCCTTCCGCCGGGCCATCGAAGCCGACCGCGTGGGGTCGCTGATCCTCTGGGGGCCGCCGGGCAGCGGCAAAACCACGCTGGCCCGCATCATCGCCGCCACCACCCGCGCCCACTTCGCGCCGGTCAGCGCCGTCTCGGCGGGCGTGGCCGATCTGCGCAAGATCGTCAAGGAAGCCCAGGAGCGGCGCCGCCTCGGCGGGGGCCGCACCATCCTCTTCATCGACGAGATCCACCGCTTCTCCAAGTCGCAACAGGACGCCATCCTGCCCTACGTCGAAGACGGCACGATCAGCCTGATCGGCGCCACCACCGAGAACCCGTCGTTCGAGGTCAACAGCGCGCTGCTGTCGCGCTCGCGCGTGGTGCAACTCTTCCCGCTGACCGACGCCGACCTGGGCGTCTTGCTCGACCGCGCCGTGGCCGACGAGGAACGTGGCCTGGGCGGGCAGCACATCACGCTGGCGCCCGAGGCGCGCGCCCACCTGCTGGCGCTCAGCAGCGGTGACGCCCGCGTGCTGCTCAACACGCTGGAGATCGCCAGCGGCGGCCTGGAACCGGGGGAGAACGGTCAGGCGGTGCTGGATCTGGCCGCCGTGGAAGACGCGGTGCAGCGCCGCGCCCTGCAATATGACAAGGGCGGCGAGCAGCACTACGACCTGATCTCCGCTTTACATAAATCCGTGCGCGACTCCGACCCCGATGGATCGATCTACTGGCTGGGCCGCATGATCGAGGCGGGGGAGGACCCGCTCTTCCTGGCCCGCCGCCTGATCCGCATGGCGGTCGAGGACATCGGGCTGGCCGACCCGCAGGCGTTGCCCCTGGCGATGGCCGCGCAGCAGGCGGTCCACTTCCTCGGCGTGCCGGAGGGCCTGCTGGCCCTGGCCGAGATCGCCGTCTACCTGGCCCTGGCCCCCAAGAGCAACGCCGTCTACCGCGCCTATGGGCAGGTGGAGCAGGACGTAGCGACCACCCGCAACGACCCGGTGCCGCTGCACCTGCGCAACGCCCCGACCGCGCTCATGGCGGGCCTGGGCTACGGCAAGGGCTACAAGTACGCCCACGATTACGAGAACGCCATGGTGGATCAGGAACACCTGCCCGAATCGCTCAAGGGCCGGATCTATTATCAGCCGACCGACCGCGGCTTCGAGCGCGACCTGGGCGCGCGCCTGGCCGAGCGGCGCCGGCAGACGGAGCGCAAGACCGATGACTCCGGCAAGACAGGCTGACGAGTTCCAGGGCTACTATCCGCTGCTCTTCTCAATCGCCTACCGCATGCTGGGCAGCGCGAGCGAGGCCGAGGACATCGTGCAGGACGCCTACCTGCGCTATGCCCAGGCGCCGGGCGAGATCCACGCGCTCAAGTCCTTCCTGACCACCGTCGTCACCAATCTCTGCCTGGA
>DASSGZ010000002.1:0-16555 GCA_035693165.1 Chloroflexia bacterium
GGCCTGCGACGATCCGGCCGCCGATTGCGTATATTGATCGTGAAGGCACCGGTCCGCCGGCCGGCGCCTGATGAGAGTGGCGGCGAAAATGCCGCTGTGGATAAACCGATTCGCCAACGGCGCGAACCGCCCGAAAATGGCCCGTGAGGTAGCTTGCAATCGATCCGCGGCTATGTTATAATAAGCAAGTCCACACGACCTGGGGAGATGCCAGAGTGGTCGAATGGGGCCGCCTGCTAAGCGGTTAAGCGGTGTTTAAAACTGCTTCTAGGGTTCGAATCCCTATCTCCCCGCCAACCCCTGTACCTGGGACCTGTCGATGAACGTTGCCGGACTGAACCGGCCGTTTCCCTCCCTTGTTTATCCTACGGCCGTAGCAGCAGGTATACCACGCGTAGGTAGTTCGTGACGCGGAGTCGACAGGGGGCCAGTGCTCAATTAATGAGCCGGGCGCGCCACTAGTCTTGGCACACATCTTGCGCTGTACCGATAGCGCCGCCGGTGTAAACCGTGCGGCAACTCCTGGACGATCTTCCATGCGTACAAGCGGCCCTCGCGTCGCACAGCACTCCTATGTAATGCGCCGCTAGCCGGGAGTCCTGTGCATCATGTCGAGGCGCGGTCCTGCTTGCAGCGCCGAATGATGGCCCAACCGAACTGAGTACCCACCTGTATAGTCGATCCCTTGCTGCTCGAACACTTGCGTATGACCGAATTGTTGCGCGGGTATGGATCACGCATGATCACACACGCATGATCACAAAGGAGTGAGCATCGTATGGCGGAGGAAATTACCCGGAATCTCGGTATGGAACTGGTCCGCGCCACCGAGGCGGCGGCGATGGCGTCGGCCCGCTGGATGGGCCGCGGCGACAAGAACGCCGCCGATCAGGCGGCGGTGAACGCGATGCGCTACGCGCTGGGCAATGTCGATATGCATGGCGTGGTCGTCATCGGCGAAGGCGAAAAGGACGAGGCGCCGATGCTCTTCATCGGCGAGGAGATCGGCAACGGGCACGCGCCGGATGTCGATATCGCCGTCGATCCCATCGACGGGACGCGGCTGACGGCGCTCGGTTTGCCCGGCGCCATCGCGGTCGTGGCGGCGGCGCCCCGCGGCACGCTCTACGGCGCGCCTCCCGGTATCTTTTATATGGAGAAAATCGCGGTCGGCCCCGAAGCGGTAGGGGCTATCGACATCACGAAACCCATCGTGGAGAACGTGCGTAGCGTCGCCGGCCTCAAAGGCTGTGACCCGAGCGACATCACGGTGGTGATCCTGGACCGCCCGCGCCACGACTATATCGTCAAGGCGGTGCGGGAAGTGGGCGCGCGTATCAAGCTCATCGGCGACGGCGACGTGGCCGGCGCCATCGCGGCAGCCAGCCCCAACACCGGCGTCGATATGCTCATCGGCATCGGTGGCGCGCCCGAAGCCGTCATCGCCGCCACGGCGATCCGCTGCATCGGCGGCGAAATGCAGTGCCGGCTCTATCCGCGCAATGAACGCGAACGCTGGCTGGTCGAGGGCGCCGGAGTCTACATCAGCCAGGTCCTGACCCTGTCCGACCTGGTCGCGTCCGACGATGTCTACTTCGCCGCGACCGGCATCACCGATGGCGATTTGCTCAACGGCGTGCATTATTACAGCAACGGGGCAACCACCCATTCCATCATCATGCGTGGCAAGACCGGCACCATCCGCCGGATGGAAGCCCGCCATCGCCTGAAGAAATTAGCCCTTGTTTCCCGACTGGCCTACACTGCGTCAGTAGAACCCCAATCTATACCTTCATAAAGAGGACTACCATGAACCTGGCAGAGTTAGAAAGCAAAACAATCGACGAACTACAAGACCTGGCGAAGGAGCTCGATATTTCGGGCTATAGCCGGCTGAAAAAGCAAGAGCTGGCCTTCCGGATCCTTCAGGCCCAGACCGAGCAGCAGGGCAATATCTTTGCCGCGGGCGTGCTTGAGATCATGGATGAAGGCTTCGGATTCTTGCGCCAGGACGGGCGCTATCTGCCGGGACATGAGGACATCTATGTCAGCCAGTCGCAGATCCGGCGCTTCGCGCTGCGGACCGGCGACCGGGTATCCGGCCAGGTGCGCCCGCCGAAAGAGAATGAGAAGTACTACAGCATGTTGCGCGTCGAGGCGGTGAACGGCCTGGACCCCGAAGTGGCCCGCCGCCGCCCCTACTTCGATGCGCTGACCCCGATCTTCCCCAAGCGCCTGCTCAACCTGGAGACGATCCCCAACGCGCTCGACACCCGGCTGCTCAACCTGGTTTCGCCCATCGGGCGCGGCCAGCGCGGCCTGATCGTGTCGCCGCCCAAGGCGGGCAAGACGATGCTGCTGAAGGCGATTGCCAACGGCATCTCGACCAACTACGGCGAGGACGTGCATCTGATGGTCGCCCTCATCGGCGAGCGCCCGGAAGAAGTCACCGACATGAAGCGCACCGTCCGCGGCGAGGTGATCGCCTCGACGTTCGACGAGCCGGTGGAAGATCACACCAAGGTGGCCGAGATGACCCTGGAACGCGCCAAGCGCCTGGTGGAGTCGGGCCGCGACGTGGTGATCCTGCTCGACAGCATCACCCGCCTGGCCCGCGCCTACAACCTCCAGGTGCCGCCCAGCGGGCGCACGCTCTCCGGTGGTATGGACCCTGTCGCCCTCTACCCGCCCAAGCGCTTCTTCGGCGCCGCGCGCAACCTGGAGGAAGGCGGCAGCCTGACCATCATCGCCACCTGCCTGGTGGACACAGGCAGCCGCATGGACGACGTGATCTACGAGGAGTTCAAGGGAACCGGCAACATGGAGTTGCACCTCGACCGCAAGCTGGCCGAGCGGCGCATCTTCCCGTCCATCGACGTGCAGCGGTCGGGCACCCGCCGCGAGGAACTGCTGCTCGACCAGCAGACCCTCAAGCAGGTCTGGACGATGCGGCGCATGGTCTCCGTGCTGGGCGGCACCGAGGGCATCGAGTTGCTGCTGGCCCGCCTGGCGAAGACCCAGGACAACGCCGAGTTCCTCGCCACCCTGACCAAAGACGTCATCTAACCCGCCGGCACCCGGCGCCCAGGAGCCAGGGCGCACCCGCCGGCTGCGCGCGAGCACACACGCAGCCGGCGCGCCGCGAGCGCCCACCATGCGCCTGCGCGGTTCGCCCACCCTGGCCGCCGGGTCCCCCACCCATCCCACAAGAGGCTGCATGGACATCGACTTACGTCTCGCCCAGATCAGCGACATCCATATGAGCCGCGACCCGCACGACGGCATGGTCCTGCTGGCCGAGGCCGGGCGCCTGCTGGCCCAGGCGATTCACCAGATCAACGCCCTGCCGGGGCTGGATTGCGTCCTGGTCACGGGCGACCTGGTCGATAACGGCGCGTCGGACGAACTGGACGACGTGCTGGCCCAACTGACGAATCTGCGCGTGCCCTGGTACGCCATTCCCGGCAACCATGACGCCGCCTTCCCGCCCAACTCGGATCGGCTCCACCGGCGGCGCTTCTACGAGCAGGTGGCCGCCGCCGCGCCCGCAGGCACGGATGCCTATGACGGGGCCGCCGAGCGCGGGAGCTGGACCATCCTGCTCAAGCCCGGCGTGCGCTTGATCGCGCTCGACTCCAATATCCCCGGCGACTGGGCCGGAGAGATCGACGCCCCGCAACTGGCGTGGCTGGAATCGACGCTCGACGCGGCCGGCGAACCCCTGGTCGTGCTCATGGTCCATCACCCGCTGCACAAAGTCTTCGGCAGGTGGGAGCGCCCCGAATTCGCCGGCCAGGACTGGAATAAGTTCTTCTGCAACAACGGCGCCGAGGTGCGCGCGCTGCTCGACCGCTATCCGCAGGTGCGGCTGGTGCTGACCGGCCACGACCACGTGAGCCGCGTCGATCAGTTCAAGGGCCGCCTGCACCTGGCTGCGCCCGCTCTAAGCAGCTATCCCCTCGCCTTCCGCACGGTCCATGTGCATGGTATCGACCGCGGCTGGACCTTTACCTGGCAGACCTACACCCCGGCGGACGACGCCCTGCGGGCTGAGGCGCTGGCGAAGCTGGAAACCGGCACGCTGGCCCTGGCCTTCGCGCCCACCGACCCGCACCGCTTCGCCGTGGTCTCCGAGGGCCAGACGAGCGACCAGCAAGGCCGCCTGCAAGTCCGCCCCCGCCCCGTGCGCAATGCTCGCTGACGACCCCGCCGGGGCCGGTGCCGTCCATATCCGCCCGATGGCCCTGGCCGACATCCCCGCCGTCGTGCGGCTCATCAACGCGGCGGACGCCGTGGACCAGGCCGACGAAGGCACCAGCGAAGCCGAGTTCCGCCACTGGGTCGATCAGTCGGGCGGGCCCGGCAACCGCGTGGTGGCGCTGGACGCCGCCGGCGATCTCGCCGGCTATGGCGACGTATATCACCAGCCGGGCGACGAGGGCGCCTGGGGCTGGGTCGTAGTACACCCGGCGTGGCGGCGGCACGGCATCGGCATGGCGCTGGCCGCGCAGGTACTCGACCGGGCCCGCCGCCTGGGCGTCGCCTGGATCGACTACGCCACCGACGTGCGCCTCCAGGAAGCGAACGCCTGGCTGGCCCGCCTGGGCTACGAGCCGGTGCGCACCTACATGCGCCTGCGCCTGCCGCCCCAAGTCGCCGTGCCCGCGCCCGTCTATCCCGCCGGGTTCCAGCCGCATACCTTCCGCCGCAACGACCTCGCCGCCGTGCGTGCCATCCTCGCGGCCCCCTTTGCCGACCACCGCAATCCCCAGGCTACCGCCGCCGGCAGCGAGAAAGCGGCGGAAGACCTGGGCCAGCCCTGGTTCGACCCGCGCGGGCTATTCGTGGTGGAGACGGACGCGGGCCAGATGGCGGGCCTCTGCTGGGCCTACATCAACTACGACGAGAACCGCCGCCGCGGCGAAGCCGTGGGCTGGATCAACGACCTGGAAGTGGCCCGCGCCTACCGGCGGCAAGGGCTGGGCCGGGCCTTGCTGCTCGACGGCATCCACTGGCTGCGCGGCCAGGGGATGCACGTGCTCGATCTCTGGGTGGACAGCAGCAACCGGGAAGCGCGCGATCTCTACGCCGCGCTCGGCTTCCAGGTCGACAAATCCGTTGTGGACTATCGCCATTTTCTGCGCGTGGGGCGTACAGCCGGAACCACCACCGGCTAATCGGGGATGCTGCCCGCCGCTATCCAGCGCCCCAATTAGGCGCTTTACGCTTCTAACACTCCTGCCTGGAGGCTGCCAGTGGCTACACCCACGATCACGCTCTACTACAACGATGATTATGCCCGCGAGATGGCGGCCCGCCTGGTGGAGGTGCGCCCAGAGGGGCTGGTGCTGGACCGCACCGTCTTCTACCCGCGCGGCGGCAACCAGGAGTGCGACCAGGGCACGCTCGAAGACGCCCAGGCCGGCGCCGTGCGCGTGGAGGAGGTGCTCAAGGACGAGGCCGGCGTGATTACCCACCGCACAGCCACGCCCGCGCCCAAGTCGTGGGCGCCCGGAACCGCCCTGCACGGCGCGCTGGACTGGGAGCGCCGCCTCACGCTCATGCGGCTGCACACGGCGCAGCACCTGATCAGCCGCTGGTTTCTCGACCACGACGACAACGCTACCATGCGCACCGATATTACCCCGACCGGCTGCATGATCGAGTTTGCCCGGCCTATCACGCTGGAGCAGGCGCTCGACTGTCGCGATGACCTCAACGCGCTCATCGCCGCCGGGCGCGCGGTGCGGCGCATCGACACGGACGGCTACCTGGAGATCGAGGTCGCGGACTACGACCGCCAGCCCTGCGGCGGCACCCATGTGCAGGATGCCGCCGAAATCGAGCGCATCGCCTTCACGCGCGTGAAGGGCAACCGCGTGGAGCTGCAGTGCGCGGCCCAGGCGCGCGCCGTGGACCGGCAGATGGCCGGGGCGGTGCTGGGCGCGCTGGGAGAGCTGGAAACCGACGTGGCCGGGTTCGGCGCGCAGGTGCACCGGCTGGCCGCCGACGCGCGGGCGAACCGGGCGGCGCTCTTCGCGCTGCGCGAGGAAGTGGCCCAGGCGCGGCTGGACCGCGCCTTGCGGGCGCCGCATACCGCCGCCACGCCGGACGGGCAGCCGGTGGAACTCTACCCGCTGGACCTGGAACTGCTGGAGTCGAAGCAGGTGCCCCGGCTGTTGAAGCCGGTCCAGGGGCCGGGGCGGGTGTTCCTCTGCCTCTGCGCCGGGCGCAACCTGGCCGTGATCAGCGGCAGCCCGGCGCTGGCGGCGGGCGCGTTTGTGAACAGCCTCAAGCTG
Source organism: Chloroflexia bacterium (assembly GCA_035693165.1). Classification (GTDB taxonomy): domain Bacteria; phylum Chloroflexota; class Chloroflexia; order QHBQ01; family JAICKM01; genus JAICKM01. The sequence goes on from DASSGZ010000002.1 coordinate 6,300, forward strand.
CGCTATGGCGTGAGCGGCGGCGGCAGCCCGGCCTTCGCTCAGTGCGGCCCCTTGCCTGAGGAGACGACACTGGCCGCGGTCCTGGCGCTGGCGAGCGCGACCGTCACCGGCGCGGGCGCCTGAGCGGACGCGCGGGGCAGGCGCACCCGGAAGGTAGTGCCCGCGCCCGGTTCGCTGACGACCTCGACATCGCCGCCGTGGCTGGTGGCGATCCCCTTGACGATGGAGAGGCCCAGCCCCGCGCCGCCGATGCGCCGCGAGCGCGCCTTATCGACCCGATAGAAGCGGTCGAAGATGTGCGGCAGGTCCTCCCGCGGGATGCCGATGCCGGTATCCTTCACTTCGAGCAACGCATCATCGCCCTCAGCGCGCAGGCTCAGGACGATCGTGCCGCCGGGCGGAGTGTACTTGATCGCGTTGTCCACCAGGTTCAACAGCAACTGCTGCAACTGGTCGCGGTCGCCGTCGATGGTGATGGCATCTTCGTCGCCGAGCAGGATCGTATGGCGGCTGCTCATCGAGCGCGCCTGCTGGTAGACGGTCAGCAGCAGGCTGTCCAACTCCACCGGGCGGCGGTCCAGCGGCGCCCCGGCCTGCTCCATCTCGCCCAGTTGGGCCAGGAACAGCAGGTTATCGACCAGCCGGCTCATGCGCGCGGCTTCGTCCTCGATCAGGCGCTCGATGGTATGGCGTTCCTCCGGGTCGTGCGTACGGCGCAAGAGATCGAGATTGCCGCGGATCACCGTCAGCGGGCTGCGCAACTCGTGCGACGAGTCGGCGACAAACTGGCGCTGCGCGTCGAAGGCGATGGAGATGCGGTCGAGCATGTTGTTGAACGTGCGCACCAGGCGGCCCATCTCGTCGTCCCCGGTGGCCGCGTCTTCCGGGATGCGGGCGCCCAGGCTCTGCGACAGCTCGATGGTCCGTGCGGTGTGCGTCACCCGATCCACTGCGGCCAGGGTGCGGCTGGCGGCAAACCAGACGCCGAACCCGATCAACGCCGAGCTGAACAACGTGGTGCTGACCAGCAGCAGCCGCATCAAGGCCAGCGCGCTCTCGGTGGAAGCCAGGGGCGTACCGACCTCCACCGCCAACTGTACGGGGGTCTTGTTGTCCGGGTCGCGCAACGGCGCATAGCGGATATGCATGGCGGAGCTCGGGTCCTGGCCCACATCGCGCGTGACCGGCTCGCCGTTGAGCGCTTGCTGAATAAGGGTCTGGTCGATGGGCAGCAACTGGTGGCCCCGCGCGCCTGGGGGATAGATCAGGTTGCCTGCTTGATCCACGATCTGCACGTAGACAGGCACGCTCTGCGCGCGCGTGGGCGGCAAATCGAAGCCATTGGCAGGCCCCAGCCGCAGGTAGTTGTCGATCACTTCGGCACTGCGGTCTTCGAGGGCGGCGTCGAGTTGGCGGGCAAAGGCGTCGGCCACATAGTGATACGAGACGAAGCTGATCAGCGCCAGGGTCAGCAACATCAGCAGCGTGGCGAACAGGCTCAAGCGTAATTTCAGCGACATGCGACTAGCCCTTGTCTTCCTCAGACTCGCGCAACATATACCCCACGCCGCGGACGGTCTGAATGATGCTGCCCGCGCCCACCTTCTCCAGCTTTTGCCGCAAATAACGGATATAGACTTCCAGGATGTTGCTCTCGCCGCCGAAGTCGTAGCCCCAGATGCGGTCGTAGAACTGCCCGCGCGTCACCACCTGGCGCGGGTGGCGCATCATCAGTTCCAGCACGTCGAACTCCTTGCCGGAGACCTCCAGGGCCCGCCCGTCGTACACCACTTCGCGCGAGGCCGGCGTGACGGTCAGGCGGCCCACCCGCAGCACGGCGGGGCTGGTCGCGGCGGCCTGGCGGCGGCGCAGCAACGCGCGCACCCGCGCCAGGAGCTCGTCGAAGCTGAACGGCTTGACCAGGTAATCGTCGGCGCCACTGTCCAGCCCGGCCACTTTATCGGGCACGCCGCTACGCGCGGTCAACAGCAAGATCGGCACGTCGCCGCCCGCGCGCAACCGGCGGCAGACCTCCAGGCCGTCCATGCCGGGCAGCATCCAGTCGAGCACCACCAGGTCGGGCGGTTGATCGCGGGCCGCCGCCAGCGCCGCCGAGCCGTCTTCGACCGCCGCCACCGAATAACCTTCGTAGGTCAGCCCGCGCCGCAATAAGTCGAGGATGCGCGGATCGTCGTCTACTGCAAGAATGTGCATCATCCCTATCGGGCGTCCGGAGTACCCACCCTCTGCCAGCCGCGGATGAGAGAAGCTAGCCGTCGGCGCGCCCATCACCATCCTAATTATAGCACAAACCCCCGGCTTGCCCGCCGATACTTATGGCAGTATTTTTCGTTATATAATGGTAAGAGAGCAGGGGCGAGGGCGGGACAGGCCCACCCATCCGGGCCTGTTCCGGACCGCCGCCGGCCGCCCCGCCTTCCGCCGCGCCGGCACGGGAGGTACGAACTCAATGCCCTATCCGAGTTATCTGAATATCGACGAGTACAGCGCCATCCGGCAGAACGGGTGCATCCCCCTGGCCTGGCTGGCGGCGCTGCGGGACGCGCAACCGGTGGACACAGAGGCGGGCGGGTTCTGGGGCTGGGAGAGCACCCCCTGGGAAACCACGGACAGCATCGACCGCGCGATCAATGTCCTGCAGCGCGACGAATACCTCTGGGCCTATTTCAACATCCTCAGCCTGCTGCTGGAAGAAATCCAGCAGGTGCCCACCGAAGAGCCGATCAGCTTCGACGTATCCGAATTTGCCGCCGTGGACCCGGCGCGCGAGCAAGCCGCCCGCGGGGCGAGTGACAATTTCCGCGCCATGCTGCGGATGCTCCACCGGGGCGAGCGCGACGCTGCCCTGGCCGCGCTGCGCCAGCTCTCCGCCGACCTCAATCTCGACGCCGGCCTGCCCTTCACCGGCGACCTTGACGCCGACATCGCCGCCATGGGCGGCAGCGAGAACGCGCTGCAAGAACTCACCTGGTCGATCATGGGCGAAATCTACGAGGGGCCGGCGGAGCGCGCGGAATGGTATACCCCGGAGCATTACCGGATCAACTTCTGGCATTGGCTGGCCGCCCCCGGCCCGGCGCCTGCCCCTAAAGGGGCACCGAAAGAGGCACCGCCGGCTGACGGGACCACCGGGAACGGCAGCGTGATTGCCGGCGTCGTCAATCACAACGGATCAGCACCGGAGCTGTAAACCTATGGCTATCAATCCTTTCCGGGGTCCCAGGCCCCCGGACTCTGTCCCCCACCCCGCGGGATCGCTGGGTCCCGCGCGCCCCAATCATGGCCGCCTGGCGGCCACCCTGGCCTATGGCCTCCCGGCTGCCGCGCTGGCCGCCGCGGGCGCGGGGCTGTACCGCCGCCTTCACCGGTCGGTGCCGCCCATCGACGGCACCCTGGCCTGCCCGGTCACCGCGCCGGTGCGCGTCGTCCGCGACCACTGGGGCATCCCGCACATCTACGCCGAGAACGCCGCCGATCTGTTCACGGCCCAGGGCTATGTGCAGGCCCAGGACCGGCTGTGGCAACTCGATTTCCAGCGCCGGGTGGCCGCGGGCCGCCTGTCGGAGATCTTCGGGCCGCCCACGCTCGCCAACGACCTGCTGCTGCGCCGCTTCAGCCTGCGCCAGGCGGCAGAAGCCGAAGCCGCGGCCCTGAGCGAGGAAGCCGCCGCCGCGCTGAGCGCCTATTGCGCCGGAGTCAACGCCTACATCGCCTGGGCGCGCGAGCACCGCGCCTTGCCCGCCGAATTCGCTGTGCTGGCCTACGAACCCGAACCCTGGACTCCGGCGGACGGCATTTCCTGGAGCAAAGTGATGGCCTGGGGGCTGGGCGGCAACTGGGAGAGCGAACTGGTGCGCGCCCGGCTGGTGAACCACCTCGGCCCCGTGCGCGCGGCGGCGCTGGAGCCGGCCTACCCGCCCGGCCAGCCGCTCACCGCCGAGCCGGGCGTCGCCTTCTCCGGCCTCGACGATCTGTTCGCGCAGTTGCTGGAACAGTACGAAGACCTGGTCCAGATGACGGGCATCGGCGAGATGATGCAGAGCGCGATCCCGGCCAGCAACAACTGGGTGGTCAGCGCCGAGCGCTCGGCCACCGGCCATGCCCTGCTGGCGAACGACCCGCACCTGCCCCTGTTCACGCCGTCGATCTGGCACATCGTCCACCTGAGCGGCGGCGGCTACGACGTGACCGGCGTGGCCTTCCCCGGCGTGCCGGGCATCATGATCGGCCATAACCGGCACATCGCCTGGGGCATCACCAATTCGATGGTCGACGCGCAGGACCTCTATGTGGAGAAACTCCACCCCGACGACCCGACGCTGGTGCTCTACGACGGCGAGTGGGAACGCGCCACGGTGCGGACCGAGCATATCCGCGTTCGGGGCCGCCCGCGCCCTGTCGTCGAGCCGGTGCTGGTGACACGCCACGGCCCGGTGATCAACAGCCACTGGGACCCGCGCAACCCCAAGTGGCTGCACGCGGGCGAGCGCCTGTGGAACCTGCCGCATCCCCACCTGCCGCGGCACAGCCCCGCGCCCGATGCCGAACACAACGCGCAGATGGCCCTGGCGATCTGCTGGACCGGCACCCAGGCGGGCACCAGCCTGCAGGCCGCGCTCGACCTGAACCGCGCCCACGATTGGGAGACTTTCACGGCGGCCATGTGCCAGTGGGATGCGCCGTCGATCAACATGGTCTACGCCGACACCACGGGCAATATCGGCTATCACCTGCTGGGCCGGGTGCCGATCCGGGCGCGCGGCCAGGGCGTGCTGCCCGTGCCCGGCTGGACCAGCGAGTATGAGTGGCGCGGCTATATCCCATTTGCCGAACTACCGCACAGCTACAACCCGCCGTCCGGCTATATCGCCACGGCCAACAACCGCATCACCGGGGCGGAGTATCCCTACTTCCTGGGCCGCGAGTGGTCCACGGGCTACCGCGCGCGGCGTATCGCCGATCTGCTCGAAGCCCGGCCCAAGCTCACGCTGGACGATTTTGCCGCCATCCAGAACGACCTCTACACCATTCCCGGCGCCCGGTTGAGCCGGGTGCTGGTGGACCGGCTGAGCCAACGGGTGCCGCCGCCGGGCCGGCGGGGCGCCATGCGCGCGCAGGCCCTGGCCTACCTGGACGCCTGGGACGGGCGGATGACCGTCAACAGCGTGGCCGCCCCGATCTACGAGGTCACACTGCACTTCCTCACGCGCTACGTCTACGGCCGCGCGTTCCAGGACGAGATGCTGCTGGACCAGTACCTGGGCAGCGCGACCTCGCCCGCCACCACCAGCACCCACTATGCCGCCCGCGCCGTGCCCATGCTGCTGCGCGCGCTCGAAGATAACGACCTCGACTGGCTGCGCGCTATCGGGCGCGATCCCGTGGCCGGCGCGGACCTGACCTGGGAGGAACTGCTGGAAAAGGCGTTGGACGACGGCATCCGGTTGCTGCGCCGCCGCATGGGCCACGACATGAAGCGCTGGCGCTGGGGCCGCCTGCACCGCATCTCCCTGGCCCATCCCATGGGCCTCGGCCCGTTCGCTCGCGTGTTCAACCCGCCGCTGATACCTATGCCCGGCGACCGGGACACGATCTTCATGAGCTCGGAGTTGCCGAACTCGCCGCTGTCGGCGGCGGGCAACAGCGTCTCCTACCGCCAGTTGTTCGACCTCGGTTCGTGGGACACGGGGCGTGTGGTCCTGCCCGGCGGCGAGGCCGGCCAGCCGGCCTCGCCGCACTACAGCGACATGGTGCGCCTGTGGCAGCAAGGCCGCTATGCGCCCCTGCCCTTCTCGCCCGCCGCGGTGGCCGCCGCCACTGCCGCCGAACTGGTCCTGACCCCGGATCAGGAGACCGCGGAGCCGGACGAGTCCGCCGAGTCGCGGTAGCGAGCGAAGACGAGGCCCACGTTGAGGCCACCGAAGCCGAACGAATTGCTCAGGATATAATCGACCCGCCGCTCCAGGCCGTCGCCGCCGATGAACGGCAGGTCGCACTCCGGGTCCGGCGTCGCGATATTGATCGAGGGCGGCAACCAGCCATGCTCCAGGCAGAGCGCGCAGATGGCCGCCTCCATCGCTCCGCTGGCCCCCAGCGCGTGGCCGTGCATGCCCTTGGTGCCGCTGACCGGGATACCCCCCAGGTCGTCGCCGAACACCTGGCGTAGCGCCAGCGCCTCCACCCGATCGCCCAGCGGCGTGCCCGAGCCGTGCGCGTTGATGTAGCCCACCTGGGCGGGCGTGATACCGGCATCGGCCAGCGCCCCGCGCATCACCCGCGCCGCCTCCGCCCCGCTGGGCAGCGGTGCCGTCATGTGGTAGGCATCAGTGGTGGTAGCAAAGCCGGTGATCTCGCCGTAGATATGCGCCCCGCGGGCCAGAGCGTGTTCGCGGTCCTCCAGCAGCAGCGTCGCGGCCCCCTCGGCCATCACGAAGCCGTCGCGGGTGCGGTCGAACGGGCGGCTGGCGGTTTCCGGCGTGGCGTTGTGCCCGGACAGGGCGCCGATCAGCGCGAAGGCGCCGAAGATGAGCGGGGCCAGCGGCACCTCCACGCCCCCGGCCAGCATGAAGGCCGCTTCCCCACGCCGGATCAAGTCGAACGCCTGGCCGATCGCCAGCGCCCCCGACGCGCAGGAGTTGGCGTTGGTCATGTTCGGCCCGCGTAGCCCCAGGGCCATCGCCACGTTGGCCGAGGCCGCCGCGCCGAACACGCTCAGCGCCAGGATGGGGTTGACGGCGCGGATGCCGCCCGCCTGGAACTGCACATGCTCGCCCTCCGCGAAGGCCAGCCCGCCCAGCGCGCTGCCCAGGTAGACGCCGCCGCGCGCCCGGCAGGAATCGGCGATCTCCAGCCCGGCGTCCGCCAGCGCCTGCAGCGCCGTCACCACGGCAAACTGCGAATAGCGGTCCATGCGCCGCGCCGTGCGCGCATCCAGCAGCGCCAGCGGGTCGAAGTCGTCGATCTGCGCGGCCACCCGCGATTTGAACGGCGTGGCGTCGAAGCGGGTCAGCGGCCGCACGGCGGAGCGCGCCCGGCGCACGCCGCACCAGAGGCCGTCGCGCCCGCTGCCGAGCGGGGTCACGGCGCCGATCCCGGTAATGACGACCCGGCGCGCCGCCGGGTCAGGATGGGTAGTTTGCGGAGGCATGGGTTATCTGCTTTCTAGCGCCGCCATCGCCGCCTCGGCGGTTGCCTTGACACAGCGCAGCGTGCGCCCGGCGATGGTGCCGACGAAGAACTCGCCGACGATGCGTTCGGTCAGCCAGCCCCCGATGACCGGCCATCCTGGGTTGAAGTCGTGCCGGATCTCGACATGGACGCCGCGCGGCCCCGGCGTGATCAGCCAGGCCACGTCCATGCCCCGCGTCACCCCGCGCACGTGGCGGAAGCGGATGCGCAGCGGCATCTCGTCCGGAAACAGTTCCTGGGTGGTCGTCCAGGCCACCGGGATAAAGTCGCGCCGCGCGCCCATCGCGGCCAGCTTGAAGCGGCCATCCTCGGAGAACCGCAGCAGGCGCACATAGCGATAGTGCGGCAAGAACAGCGGCCAGCGCTCGATCTCGGCGGCCAGCTTGAAGATGACGGCGGGATCCGCCGCGATGGTGATGGTGTTGGCGGTATAGATAGACGGCCTCCTGGTCTACGTGCCCGGTGCGCTGATCATCAAGGAACGTGCCGGGCGATTCCCCGGCCGCCAGCGGCTAGTGGCGCTGCCCGTCGATCCACTGGCGGTAGAGCTTTTCCACGGCGGGCGTGTCGGGTCCGGCAATCGCCACGGCCTCGCTCAGGAAGAGGCGCCCGGTGGTGATATTGTACTTGTTGCGCTGGTAGTGCTGTTGCAGCAGGCGAAAGAAGCGGTCGTCGCCCAGCAGCAGGCGCAGCCGTTGCAAAAAGACCGGCCCCTTGCCGTAGATGATGCCGTCGTACTCCTGGAAATCGCGGAACTCCCAGACGGCGCTGCCCACGCGCTTGCCCGTAAACGGGTCCGCCGTCTTGACATTGCCGCTATAGCCCGGCCAGACCCCGGCGATCTGCTGGCGGAACACCTGGTCGGCCACCGCCGCGCCCGCCGTCTTTTGCAGATACAGATAGGTGCTGTAATCGGCGAACGACTCGTCCAGCCAGGCTTCGCGGTAGATGTCGTCGCCCACCAGGCTGTACCACCACTGGTGGGCCACCTCGTGCGACACGATATGCTCGCGCACGTAATTGGTGGGCCGCGCGTGCGAGACCATCACGTAGCCGGGGAACTCGATGCCGCCGCCGGTATCCGGCGTCAGCACCAGGTCGAAGTCGTTGAAGGGATACTGCCCAAACAGCGTATCGTACACCTGGAGCGATTGCCCGGCGATGCCCAGGTCGATGCCCGCCTGCTGGGTGTCGGTCAGCAGCGCGGTCGCGCGGATGGTGATGCCGTCCACGGCGCGGGTCTCCTGCCGGTAGCGGGTGCTCGCCGTGGCCGCGAACTCGCGCACCGGCCCGGCCAGGATGTGATGCGTCACCGCGTCGCCCGCCGGGGTCTGGCCGGTTTCGCTGCCGCTGCTCGCCAGCACAATGTTCTGCGGCACGGTCCAGTCCACCGTGTAGAAGCTGCTTTCGGCATAGGTCTGGTCGGGGAAATCGGTGACATCGAGCCGCCATCCGCCTGCGTCGTACACGGCCAGCAAGGGGTAGAACGACTTGAAGTACCAGATATCGGGCGCCGGCCCCAGGCCGTCGGTGCGCAGGCGGAACTCTAGTTCGACCGTCTGGCGCCCGCCGGGCGGCAACGCCTGCGGCAGGGGGATGGCGACGGCGGTATTGCCCGCCAGGTACCCGGCATCGACCGGCATGTCGCCCACGCGCGCCCCGCCCACTTGCAATCGCCCGAAGCCGGTCGGGGTGATGCGCTCGTCGAAGGTGCCGGGAAAGTTGGGGTAGAGCCGCAGCACCACCTGGCTGAGCGGCACCGCCTGCCGGTTGGTGATCGTCACCCGCTCACGGCCCAGCACCTGCTGGTTCGCCGGGTCCAGCCGCATGGCTATCTGGTACAGGCTGCGGCGCTCCTGCCCCGCCAGGTCGCCCGCGGCGGCGGGGCGCAGCCCGGTGGCGAAGGCGCTCAGTGCGGGCGCGGCGGGCAACGACAGGTCGGCGGCGGCGGGGATGGTCTGCGGCGGCGGGAACGGCGTGGGCGGCGCATCGGTCGGCCACTGCGGCTCGGGGGCATAGGTCGGCGTCGGGCCAATGCCCACGAGCGTGGGCGGGACCAGGGTGCCGGTGGGCACAGCGGCGGCCTCACCGGCAGGGGTCGCCGAGGGGATGCCGGTGGGCGTTCCTTCCGGCGGCAGCGGATTCGGTTCGCCGGCGGTAGCCGTTGCCGTTTCCCCTCTAAGCGCGCTAGCTGCCGGCGGGATCGCGGTTGGCGCGCTGGTTGGCGGCAGCGCGGTCGCAGTCGCCAGGGGCGTCACGGCCGGCGCGGGACCTAGCGAACAGCCGGCCAGCAGGACCAGCATGGGCAGCAGCAACGTGAGTTTGGCGGCGCGGGGATGGATCAAGGACAGGCTCCTGCGGGATGAGATCGTTATCGCGGACGTGCCTTGAATGAAACGAGAACCAGCCCGTTTTGGCACGCACGGCCCGGCCCCGGCAGACGCCACGGCGCGCGCCCGAATGCACCGGGCGCGCGCCGCATTATGCGCTACAGTAGATTCGGCCTCTTCAGCGTGGCAACCCCGGCGCCGCGTGCGAGGGACCGGCCGCCTGCGGGAGCGCCAGGTCGACGATCTTGGCGATCTGCCCGCGGGTGGCGTCGTTGGCCGGGCGGAAGTAGGGCCGGTGGGCCGAGTCACACGGCTCGCCGGGGCTGCCGCAGTCGTAGCCGCTGATCACGCCATGCGCCGCCGCCGTCTCCACGAAGGCGTAGAAGGGGTGGGCCGGATCGACATCGGCAAAGGTGGCGCCGGGCGGGTTCAGCACCGGCCAGCCTGCCCCGCCCACCACGATCTTCGCCAACTGGCCGCGCGTCACCAGGCTGTAGGGGCGGAAGTAGGGCCGGTGGGCGGCATCGCACGGTTCGCCGGGGCCGCCACAGTCGTACCCGCTCACGATGCCCGTTGCCGCCGCCGTCTCGATCACCGACCAGAAGGGCTGCGCCGGGGGCACATCGGCGAAGGTGGCGTGATCGGGCGCGGGTGTCTGGATCGGGTAGCCGAAGCCGAGCACGACGATCTTGACCATCTGCGCGCGGCTGGTCAGGT
>DASSGZ010000003.1:0-2746 GCA_035693165.1 Chloroflexia bacterium
ATGTCGGTGCGCAAGGCGCTGGAGTGGGCGAGTCTGCTGGCCGGCGACCCGGACGCGCCGGGCCGCAACGGCCACCCGGTGCTGACCGAGCGCGAGAGCCTGATCGCCCGGCAGATCCTCAAGGAGATCCGCGCCCGGCTCGGCTTCCTCAAGGACGTGGGCCTGGAGTACCTGACCATCGACCGGGCGGCGGCGACGCTGGCGGGCGGCGAAGCCCAGCGCATCCGCCTGGCGACGCAGATCGGCTCCAGCCTGATGGGCGTGATCTATATCCTGGACGAGCCGTCTATCGGCCTGCACCAGCGCGACAACGCCCGGCTGATCAAGACATTGCTGCGGCTGCGCGACTTGGGCAACACGCTGCTGGTGGTCGAGCACGACGAAGACACCATGCGCACGGCGGACTGGATCATCGACATCGGGCCGGGCGCCGGCGAGCACGGCGGGCACATCGTGGCCGAGGGCACGCTGGCCGACATCCTGGCCAACCCGGAGTCGGCCACCGGGCGCTTCCTATCGGGTGCGGACCAGATCCCTGTGCCGCAAGAGCGGCGCAAGGGCAACGGCCACGCACTGGAAGTGCGCGGCGCCAACGAAAACAACCTGAAGAATATCAATGTCAAGTTCCCGCTGGGCAAGTTCGTCTGCGTCACCGGCGTCTCGGGGTCGGGCAAGTCCACGCTCGTCACCGACATCCTGTACCGCGAACTGGCGCGCAAGCTGAACCGCGCCAAGGAGAAGCCGGGCAGCCATGGCCAGGTAGCGGGCATCGAGCACCTGGACAAAGTGATCGAGATCGACCAGTCGCCCATCGGGCGCACGCCGCGCTCCAACCCGGCCACCTACACCGGCATGTTCACGTCCATCCGCGAGGTGTTCGCCAAGGTGCCGGAGGCCAAGCTGCGCGGCTACACCAGCGGGCGCTTCTCGTTCAACGTGAAGGGCGGGCGCTGCGAAGCCTGCCGGGGCGAGGGCATCATCGAGATCGAGATGCAGTTCCTGCCCGCGGTTTACGTGCCCTGCGAGGTCTGCCACGGCCAGCGCTACAACCGCGAGGCCCTGGAGATCCGCTACAAAGGCAAGAGCATCGCCGACGTGCTGAACATGACGGTCGAGGAAGCGCTGGAGTTCTTCGCGCACATCCCGGCCATCCGCAGCAAGCTGGCGACGTTGAACGACGTGGGCCTGGGCTATATCCACCTGGGCCAGCCGGCGACCACGCTGTCGGGCGGCGAGGCCCAGCGCGTGAAGCTGGCGACCGAGCTGTCGCGGCGAGCCACCGGCAAGACGATCTACATCCTGGACGAGCCGACTACCGGCCTGCACTTCGCCGACGTGAAGCGGCTGCTCGATGTCTTGCAGCGGCTGACCGATGCGGGCAACTCGGTGCTGGTGATCGAGCACAACCTGGACGTGATCAAGACGGCGGACTGGATCATCGACCTGGGGCCCGAAGGGGGCGACAACGGCGGCGAGGTCATCGCCGCGGGCACGCCCGAACAGGTGGCCCAGGTGGCGGCCAGCCACACCGGGCAGTTCCTGAAGAAGATGCTGCACTGACGCACACAAGCGCGCGGGGCCGGTCGCTGGACCGGCCCCGCGTTTTGCTTTCCGCCGCAAACGCGCTTAGCGCAAGTAGCCGGCCGCCTCCAAGGCAGCCTCCACCTGCGCCACCGACTCGTATTCGCTGATCACCTGGTCGCCCACCTCGATCACCGGCAGGATGTCGTAGCCCTTGCGGCGGAACTCGATCATCGTCTCGATGTTGCCGCGGATGTTGCGCTCCTCGTAGGGCAGGTTGTGCGCGGCGAGGTACGCCTTGACCTCGTCGCAGCCGCTGCACAGCGGCCCGCTATAGACGACGATGGGCGGGCGCGCGCCGTTGGTATCCGTAGTAGTCATATTTGTTGCTCCTTGCTCACCCAAGACGAGACTCTTCGCTCCGCTCAGAGTGACACGGTTTAGGCGGGATGAGACTCTTCGCTGCGCTCAGAGTGACATCGCCGGGGACACCGGCGATGCTGCCGCTGTAGGGGCCGGTTTCAAACCGGCCCGTTACTCCCTGCGACAAAAAGAGGACGCCCGCACAAAACGTGCCGGGCGCCCTCCCTTGCCGGTCGGGGCTAGAAGCCGAGCTTCTCGCGCAACGCGGGCACCAGTTCCGCGATGGGTACGCGGACCTGGGCCATGGAGTCGCGCTCGCGGATCGTCACGGCATGATCCTCCAGGCTGTCGAAGTCCACCGTCACGCAAAGCGGCGTGCCGATCTCGTCCTGGCGGCGGTAGCGCTTGCCGATGGCGCCGCCCGTCTCGTCGTACTGCGTCATCCAATGCTTGCGGATGGTGTGGTGGATGTCGTGGGCCAGGTTGGTCAGCGGCTCCTTCTTGGACAGCGGCATCACCGCCACCTTGATCGGGGCCAGTTCCGGGTGCAGGTGCAGCACCACGCGGGTGTCGTTCTTGTCGCCCACCTGCTCCTCGGCGTAGGCGTCGAACAGGAAGACCAGCGACGCGCGGTCCACGCCCACCGCCGGCTCGATCACATAGGGCAGGAAGCGCGTGCCCGACTCTTCGTCGTAGTAGCGCAGGTCCTTGCCGCTATGCTCCATGTGCTGGCGCAGGTCGTAGTCGGTGCGGTTGGCGATGCCTTCGAGTTCGCCCCAGCCCCACGGGTAGAGATACTCGACATCGGCGGTGGCCTTCGAGTAGTGCGACAGCTCCGACGGCTCGTGGTCGCGCAGGCGCA
>DASSGZ010000004.1:0-12456 GCA_035693165.1 Chloroflexia bacterium
TGCGTTCACCTCTATAGCCGCGGCGCTGAACTTCTTCACGGAGCCGATTTCCAACGCGGTCATGGTCAGATACCGGCTGGGGCAGGTGCCCGGCGCGCTTCAGGGGTAGGTGAACAGCGCGGCCCGTATGTCAACTGTGGAGGTTCTTGGGGGCGACAGGCGAGAGCTGGGCCTCGGGTCGCCGACCAGCCGCGATTTGCGCCTGGTATCGAGCGAGTAGGAACGCGACACTACCCCGAATTAGCCTTCGTATTTGCCGCGCCGGCAATGTTAATAAGGGCTGACTCGAATGCGAAAATCTAAGAAGAAGCCGAGATCGGGTTTTCCGGTGGCTGTCAAATGGGCTGTCAAAACAGAAAAATGGGCATCTCCCACAATGGAGCGATTCCCATTTCAGCCTAAAGTCAGTATAGTTTATGGCGCGCGCGGAGGGATTCGAACCCCCGACCCTCTGTTCCGAAGACAGATGCTCTAGTCCACTGAGCTACGCGCGCGGGCGGGCGCCACTGGTAGATTACCGGATTCACTCTGCGGTGTCAAGCGAGGGCACACGCTTCCGCGTTGCCGCCTATGCTATAATGCCCCCGGCCTACGCAGAAGGAGGGTGAATCATGGAGGAGCACGATCAGGCAGCCGCAGAAGGCCACCTGCAGGGGGTGGTGCGCGCGGACCAGGTAGCGTTGCGCAATGGCGTGGCCGCCGCCATCGTGGGTAGCAACGAGGTCCAGGTGGCAAGCGGCGGGGCGCTGGTCATCGCTGCCGGGAACACGATGCAGGTCAACGGCGGCGGGGCCGGGGCGTTGATGGCGGGGAACAGCCTGGAGATTCACGGCGGGGGCGGCTGGGTGCTGCTGGCCGGCAACAGTATACCTATCCAGAATGGAGGCGGCGCGGTGCTGGTCGCGAGCCGGGCTGAAGTGAAGCACGGGGTGGTGGGTGTGCTGCTGGCTGGGCACACGACGCTCGGCGAGGGGGCGCGGGTGCTGCTGAGCACACCCCAGGCGCTGGCTCTGGGCGCCGCCTGCGGGTTGGTATTTGCGCTCGTGGGGCGGAGCCGGCGTGCGCGGGCGCGCTAAACAGGGCCGCCGCGACCAAAGGATCACCAGCTTGGACTACGACGCCATCATTATCGGTGCCGGGCATAACGGGCTGGTCGCTGCGTGCTCCCTGGCCCAGGCGGGGCGGCGCGTGCTGGTCTGCGATCAACGGACCCGCCCCGGAGGCGCCGTCAACACCGAGGAACTCTTCCCCGGATTCCGGTTAGATACCTGTTCCACGTTCCATGTGCTGATCCACCTCACGCCGATCCTACGGGAACTGGACCTGGCCCGCTTCGGCCTGCGCTATATGCGGCACGACCCGGTGGTCTTTGCGCCGTTCCCCGGCGGGCGATCCTTTGTCTTCTGGAAGGATCTCGACGCTACCTGCCGCTCGATTGCCGCATGGTCGGAGCGCGACGCCGAAGCTTATGGCGCATTTATTCGCAAGTGGTGGCATTTCAACAAGGCGGTCTTCGCATCCTTCCTCGCGCCTCCTACCCCGGCTAACCTGGCGGGGCGCGTGGCCCGCCAGACCATGCGCGATATGATGGCCGGGCGCGTGGATCCGAGCATGGGCGGGCTGGAACTGTTCCGCAAGGCCATCACCACGTATGGGCGGCTGCTGGACGAGACGTTTGAGACGCCCGAACTGAAGGCCACGCTGGCCTGGCTGGCCGCCCAGAGCGGGCCGCCCCCCTCGGAAGTGGGCGCGGGCGATCTGCTGGGGTCGCTGGTGATCTACCACAAGGTGGGGCTGACGCGGCCCGTGGGCGGATCGGGGCGGCTGGCCGAGGCCCTGGTCGCCTGCCTGGAGCACCACGGCGGCACATTTCGGGGCGGCGATGCCGTGCGGAGCGTGCTGGTGCAAGGCGGGCGGGCCGCCGGGGTGGAACTGGCGAGCGGCGCGCGGGTCACGGCGCCGGTGGTCGTGTCGAACGCGCATGTCCAGACGCTGCTGCTTGACCTCCTGCCGCCCGATGCCGTGCCCGCCGATCTGCGGACCAAGGTGGCGGCCCTGCGCACCGGCAACGGCATCGGCATGACCATCCGCTGCGCCGTGGACTCGCTGCCCGATTACCGCGCCTATCTGCACGACGGCGCGGGGCAGCCACTCGACCCGATGATGCAGATCCACGCCGGGATGCAACTGATCTGCCCCTCGGTCGATTATCTGCAGCAAGCCTATGAGGACGCCGCCCAGGGCCGCCCCGCCGCCCGCCCGGCGCTCGTGGTGATGACTCCCTCGGCGCTCGACCCCACGCTGGCGCCGCCGGGCAAGCATGTGCTGTATATCTGGGCACAATACCACCCGTATGAGCTGCGCGAGGGCGGCGCCGCGGCCTGGGACGGCATCCGCGAGCGCGAAGCCGACCGCCTGCTGGCGACCCTGGGCGAATACGCGCCCAACTTCCCCGGCGCGGTGCGCGACCGGCAGATCTACATCCAGAGTCCGCTCGATCTGGAGCGCAACGCCGGCTTCGTACGCGGCAATATCATGCACCTCGATATGAGCCTGGACCAGATGTTCATGTTCCGCCCACTGCCCGAGCTTTCGAGCTATCGCACGCACCTGCCCGGCCTTCACCTGACCGGGGCAAGCACCCATCCCGGCGGCGGCGTGTGCGGTGCCTCGGGACGGTCGGTCGCCCAGATCGTGCTCGCCGACCTGGCGAAAGGCGGCAAGCAGCCATGAGCGCGCAGCGGGCGATCCTGGCCCTGGCCGGGGCGGGCGTAGGCGTTCTCGCGATGATGCTCGGCGTCGCCACCTGGGGCTGGAATTTTCTGGCGGGCGCAGCCTTCCTGGTTGTGCTGGCGCTGGGATTGGGTATATCACTGGTTCGCCTCCGCGCCACGCCGGTAGATCGTATCGGCGAGTCCGCAGCACGCGGGCGCCCGGCCTATCCGGCTGTGTCCACCGTTCCCGTGCCCGGCGCCGACCCGCTGGCGAGCCTGCGAGCCCTGACCCCGGCCCAGTTCGAGGAGTTCGCGCGCCTGCTGCTCATGGCGAGCGGGCTATATCACGATGTACAGGTGGTGGGCGCGAGTGGCGACCAGGGCATCGACCTGACCATGCGCGACAGCGCGGGCAACCTGTGCGTGGTCCAGTGCAAGCGCTACAAAGGCAGCGTACCTCCCAATGTGGTGCGCGAGCTCTACGGGGTGATGGCGCGCACGGGCGCCCGCGAGGCGTTCCTGATCACCACGGGCCGCGTCAGCAGCGGAGCCCAGGCGTGGATCGGCGCGAAGCCTGTCCATGTGTGGGACGGGCAGCGCCTGTTGGACTACGCGCGCCGTTATCTGGGATCGGAGCTGGGGCAGACAATCAACCGCGCCCAAGCGGCAAGCACCGGGCGCGGTTCCAGGGGGAGCTGACGATGAGACTCGAACTCATGACCTGCTGTTTACGAAACAGCTGCTCTACCAACTGAGCTACATCAGCAAAAACGCGCCGGGCAGATCTCCACCGGGCGCGCTGTAAACAGGGAGCTGATGATGAGACTCGAACTCATGACCTGCGCATTACGAGGGCGCTGCTCTACCAACTGAGCTACATCAGCATATTGGGTACGCCCATATTATAGAAAAATCGACCCGTCTTGTCAAGGCGATTCCGCCCGCCGCCCCACGGCATCCGACGAACGGCGTATTGACTGGAACAAATGTTCGGCGGTAAAATGGCGCTACTGTCCGCTCATAGCGATCCCGCACAGCAGGTGATGAGTGTGCCGTCGCCGCTGCCTATCTCGTGTAGATAGAGGTCGCGCGATGTCCCAACCGGTGGAAGAACCCGCACTGGTCGAACTGTTCCGCTTTAACACCTGGGCTACGCTCAAGCTACTGGATGGATGCTCGGGGCTGCACGACGCCCAACTCGACTGGACCGCGCCCGGTACCTTCGGCAGCATCCGCGATACCCTGACCCATCTTTCCGGATCCGAGGGCGGCTACGTCTACCAGTTGACCGGCCAGCGGCCCCCGATCCCCATGCAGGAAGACGCCTTCCTCGGCATCCCCGCGTTGCGCGAGCGCACCTGCTGGTTTGGCGAGCAACTGGCGCACAAGGCGGCAACCGTGCGCCGCGACGATACTTTCCAGAGCGAGTGGCAGGGGGAGATCGAGACCGTGAACTGCCTCACCGTCCTGACCCAGGCCCTCGTCCATGGGGTCGACCATCGCAGCCAGATCGCCACCATTCTGTCGCAGCACGGCGTCGAACCGCCCGACATCGACTCCTGGGCCTATGCCGAGGAGATGAAACAGGCGGAACGGCAACCGGCCTGACCCTGGAATACCCGGCCCGCGCTAGCGTTGCGTCCGGACTCCCGCAATATCTTGCGACGGCGGCGGCTCGGGGATGTCCGGCGCCGTGCGGCTGCCGCGGGTCAGGTCGCGCAAGAGATCGGTCAGCGTGTCGGGTTGCTCCAGCATGGGCAAGTGGCCCGCGCTGGGGATGCGTTCCTGCACGGCGCCCGGAATCGACGCCGCCATCAGATCGGCGTCTTCCGCCGGGATTATCCGATCGTCCGCGCCGCTGACCACCAGGGTCGGCACGGTGATGTTGCCGAGCAGCGGGGTGGAGTCGGGCCGCCGGGCCATGGCCCACAGCGCCGAGACGATCCCACCCGGCGGCTGGCGCTGCATGACCTCGCGGACCTGGTCCACGATCGCCGGGTGCTTCTCCTGCGTGGCGGGCGCCAGCAGGTTCGGCAACATGCGATCCACGGTGGCCTCGGCGCCGCGATCCCACACCTCGTTGATCAGGCTATAGCGATTTTCCCTGGCCTGGTCGGTGTCGGGACCGGGCCGGGTGCAGACCAGGCCGAGGCCCGCCAGGCGCCCCATATAGTGCCGGGCGAAGCTGAGGGCAACGTACCCGCCCATCGAGTGCCCGACCAGGACGAAGCGGTCCAGGTCCAGGGCATCCACCCAGCGGGCCAGCGCAGCGACATAGTCGTCGATGAGCGGCTCCGGCGGCGGCAGCGGCGATGCGCCGAACCCCGGCAGGTCGGGCGCCAGCACACGGGCCGTCTCGCCCACGCCCTCTAATTGCGCCTGCCAGATGGTGTGGTCGAAGGGAAAGCCGTGCAATAGGACAACGGGCAACCCCTTGCCCCGTTCCTCATAGTGTAATTGCGAATCAGCCATAGCTAACTACCTCGTCAATGATGTTGACCAACCGAAATCACCCGCGATAGCGGCTTGGCCGCGTAATTGGCCCGCGGGTTTTGCTAAGGCAGACTCCAGCAAATAGGGGACCATGGACGGGAGACGCACCGTATTTGCACGCGCCGCACAGAGCGCCGGGGCGGTCCCGGTTTGACCGCATCCGGCAATCTCGCTATAATGTGGCGCGACCTGTAGCATTGGTAGGAGCGAGGCTCCACGCCGCCCTACATACATGAGAACCCGCACGGCGGGCTGTTAGCGGTTCAAAGGAGAACGCAAACCATGGCGAAAACTCTGCCCAAGCGCAGCGAAGTGGCCCAGGATGTCACCTGGGATCTGCAGAGCGTGTACCCCTCGGACGCCGCCTGGGAGACGGCCTATCAGGAAGCCCTAAGCGCAATCCCCAGCCTGGAGCGGTTCCAGGGCAAGCTGGGCGAGTCGGGCGCCCTGTTGCTGGAAGCGTTGCAGACGCGCGACGGGTTGCTGAACACGATCAACCGTATTTCATTGTATGCCGGGATGCAGCAGGCCGGCGATACTGCCGACCAGGCGGCAACCGCGCGCACCCAGCAGGCGGGCAGCCTCCAGGCGCGCGCCGCCGGGGCCGCCGCTTACTACGACCCGGAGATCCTGGCCCTGGACCCCGCCCGGCGGGCCGCCCTGGTCGCCGAGGCGCCGGGCCTGCAGGTCTATGAGCACTACTTCGAGACGCTCGACCGTCTACGCGGCCACGTGCGCTCGGCGGAGGTGGAGAGCCTGCTGGCCGAGGCGACAGACATCGCCGCCGATGCCTATCGCATCCACATCGCGCTCGAAGATGCCGACCTGAAATTCGCGACGATCAAGGACGAGTCCGGCGCCGAGGTCGAAATCGCGCAGGGCAACGTCTGGCCGCTAATCGAGAGCCAGGATCGCGCGGTGCGCCAGGCGGCCTGGGAAGCCTATGCCGACGGCTACCTGAGCGTGAAAAACACCATGGCCGCCACGCTGGCCGGCGCGGTCAAGGGCGACGTGTTCTACGCGCGGGCGCACAACTACGGCAGCGCGCTCGAAGCGGCGCTGGCCGCGAATAACATCCCCGAAGCGGTCTATCGCAGCCTGCTCGCCACGTTCGAGCGCCACCTGCCGGTGTGGCACCGCTACTGGGAGATTCGCCGCCGCGCGCTCGGCGTCGAGAAACTGCACGTCTACGACTCGCAGGTGCCGCTGGTGCGCTCGGTGCGCCCCATCCCCTATGCCGACGCCGTGGAGATGATCCTCGAAGGCATGGCCCCGCTGGGCGACGAATACCTGGGGCCAATGCGCCGCGGCATGCAGCAGGAGCGCTGGGTGGACATCTACCCCAACCAGGGCAAGGGCAGCGGCGCCTTCTCCAGCGGCGTCCACGGCACGCGCCCGTTCCTGATGCTGAACTACGACGACACGCTGCAAACCGCCAGCACCCTGGCCCACGAGATGGGCCACTCGATGCACTCCTACTTCACCTGGCAGAACCATCCGCCGATCTACAGCAACTACTCCATGTTCGTGGCCGAGACGGCGTCGAACTTCAACCAGGCGCTGGTGCGCGCGCACCTGCTGGAGACCGAGCAGGATCCTGACTTCCAACTGGAAGTGCTGGCCGAGGCGATGTCCAACTTCCATCGCTACTTCTTCATCATGCCCACGCTGGCCCGGTTCGAGTTGGACTGCCACGAGCGCGTCGAGCGCGGCGAGGGCTTGACTGCGGACGGCATGTCGGCCCGGCTGGTCGAACTCTTCCGCGAAGCCTACGGGCCGGGCGTGGAGATCGACGAGGCACGCGTCGGCATCACCTGGGCGCAATTCACGCACCTGTTCGCCAACTTCTATGTCTACCAGTACGCGACGGGCATCTCGGCGGCCAATGCCCTGGCCGCGGGCGTGCGGGCCGACGGCGCCCCGGCGGCGAAACACTATCTCGACTTCCTGAAAGCCGGCGACGCGGTCTTCCCCATCGATGCGCTCAAGCTGGGCGGCATCGACATGAGTTCGCCGGAGCCGGTGGAGCGCGCCTTCGGCGTGCTGGCCGAACTGGTGGACCGGCTCGATCAACTGGTCGGCACGGGCCCACTACGGACAGACTCGGCGGTCGCCGAGCCCGCCTAGCACCACAAGCAGGCGCCACTGGGGCACGATGAATCGCGCCGCTACCCAGGTCATATTCGTAGCGGCGCGATTTATCGCGCCCGGCGCCCGCACCGTTCCGTGGTGGCGCGATTTATCGCGCCCAGCGCCCGCGCCTGTTCGCTGCGGCGCTATGAATCGCGCCCGGTGCCCGCGCCGAAATGGTCGAGGTTCGTGGCCCTGACCCACCGGCACCCAGTAGCGGAATCGCGGATTCTGTGGTATTCTTTGGGGCGTGGCGCGCCCCCGGTCACCGCGGGCCGGACGGGCGGCGGGGTCCCGCGGCCGGGCGGGACGTGGACGGCCGGTTTTCCCCCTCACACTGTGCATAGAGGTTGCCCTTGGCTAGCGTTGTTTCCACGGCCCCCGCGATCAGTCTGCAAGAGGTGAGTATGCGCTATGCCGGGCAGGGCGGGCAGCCCACCCTGGCGCTCACCGATGTCTCGCTGGACATCGCGCCCGGCGAATTCATCTCGCTCATCGGCCCCAGCGGCTGTGGCAAGACCACCCTGCTGCGCCTGATCGCCGACCTGATGCAGCCCACCGCGGGCACCATCCGCATCCAGGGCAAGCCGCCCGGCGAGGCCCGGCGCCACCGCGATTACGGCCTGGTGCCGCAAGCGCCCGTGCTCTACGACTGGCGGACGGTAATCCGCAATGTCGAGTTGCCGCTGGAGATCATGAAGGTGCCCGCCGCCACGCGCAAAGAGCGCGCGACGGCCCTGCTCGATCTAGTAGGTCTCAACGAGTTTCAGAACCACTACCCCTGGCAGTTGTCGGGCGGCATGCAACAGCGGGTGAGCATCGCGCGGGCGCTCTCCTTCCGCCCCTCGATCCTGCTCATGGACGAGCCGTTCGGCGCGCTCGACGAGATGACCCGCGAGCGACTGAACGCTGAACTGCTGACCATCTGGCGCGAGACGAAGACGACCATCGTCTTCGTGACCCACAGCATCGCCGAGGCGGTCTTCCTCTCCACGCGCGTGGTGGTCATGTCGGCGCGACCGGGGCGCATCGCCCGCATCGTGCCGGTCGATCTGCCCTCCGCCCGCGACTACGACACGCGGGAGCTGCCGCGCTATTTTGAGCTGATTTCGGAGGTGCGTGAGTACTTGCGGGAGGCGCATTAGTGGCCCGTCCGCTGACCGCCGCCCCATCGGCCCCCGCGGAAGTGGCCCCGGCGATCCCCCGCCGACCGTCCCGGTTCGGCGGCCTGGTGGCGCCCGTGCTCACGGTGGCGATCCTTATAGCCCTGTGGGAAGGGATCGCCTTCCTGCGCCTCAACGGGCTGGAAGAAGGCACCTTCGCCTATAAGCAGGCGCAGAGCTACCTACCCTACGCCCACAAGGTGCTGGAGGCGTTCATCGCCAACAGCGACAGCTTCCTGGCCGCCGGGGCCGTGACGCTGGGCAACGCCTTCGTCGGCTTCGTCATCGGGGCGATCATCGGCTACGCGCTGGCCGTCGTGGTCTCGCGGGCGCCCTGGGTCGAGCGCAGCTTCTATGTCTACATCATCGGCTCGCAGATGGTGCCGGTCATCGCTCTGGCCCCGATCCTCTACGGCATCATCCGCGACGAAACGCTGCTCAAGATCACGGTCGCGGCCTACCTGACCTTCTTCCCCGTCACGGTGAACGTGCTGCGCGGCCTGCGCAGTCCTGATCCGCGCGCGCTGGACCTGATGCGCAGCTACGCCGCATCCACCGGGGAGATCTACCGCAAGCTGCGTATGCCCGCCTCGCTGCCCTTCCTGTTCAACGCGCTGAAAATCGCCTCGACCGGCAGCCTGATCGGCGCCATCGTGGCCGAGCTCATGGGCGGCAACGCCGGGCTGGGCGTGCTGATCCTCTCGCTGCAATACAACAGCTACGGCGGCAGCGATAAGCTCTGGGCGCTGGTGCTGGAGGCGGCGATTATCGGGATGCTCTTCTTCGGCCTGGTGTCGCTGGTCGAGCGGCTCGTCGTGCCGTGGCAGCCGGAGTTCCGGCGGGCGCGCGGCCAGAAAGGCGGCGCATGATGGCAACCGAGACCCAGGCCGCCCCCGCGCGTAAAGCCCGCGGCGGTTGGTGGAAGACGGTGTTGCCCCCGGTGCTGGTGTTCGTGGCCATGCTGATCCTCTGGCAGGCCCAGGCGATCCACGCCCTGCTCAACATCCAGACGTTCCAGTTGCCCCTGCCCAGCCAGATCGCCCAGTCGTTTACCGAGCGCAGCCGCGATCTCTGGATCGGCACGTGGTACACGCTGGGCGAGGCGGTGGGCGGGCTGATCATCGGCGCGGGGCTGGGCTTTCTGACGGCCACGTTGTTCGTGCATTTCGACGCCACCCGGCGCGGGCTGATGCCGCTGGCCGTGTCGGCCAACTCGATCCCCATCGTGGCCTTCGCGCCCATCGTCACGCGCTGGCTCGGCTTCGACCAGCCGACGCGCATCGCCGTAGTCGCCGTGATGACTTTCGCCCCGATGGTGATCAGCGCGTACAAGGGCCTCACCGCGCTGGACAACAACGCGCTCGACCTGATGCACAGCTACGCAGCCACGCCGCGGGAGACGTTCCTCAAGCTGCGGCTACCCAACAGCCTGCCCTATGTGTTCAGCGCGCTCAAGGTGGGCGCCACCGCGTCCATGATCGGCGCAGTCGTCGCCGAGTTCTTCAACTCGGCAGGCGGCATCGGCAAGCTGATCGCCAACAACATCCAAGGCAACGATTATGCGCTCGCGTGGTGCGGCGTGGTGATCGTCACGCTGGCGGGACTCTTCCTCTACCTGGCTATCAGCCTGGTCGAGCGGATCGCGATACCCTGGGAGGCGGGTACCCGCGACCGGTAGCAGGCCCGCGCGTGCAGTGTGGTCCATCGCAATCAAGGGAGGAGAGAGAGGATGAAGATCCGAAGGCACATGGCATCCGCGTTGCTGCTGGCGCTGGCCGCCGGCAGCGTGCTGAGCGCGTGCGGCACCGACACCGCCGCGCCGACCAATACGCCCGTGGCCGCCCCGGCAGCGGCCGGCGACACCCCGGCGCCCGCGGCCGGCGGCAAGATGGACAAGATGCGGTTGCAACTCAAGTGGCTGCACCAGGCGCAGTTCGCCGGCTACTACGTCGCCGCGGATAAGGGCTATTACCAGGCCGTGGGCCTCGATGTTGAACTGCTGCCGGGCGGCCCCGACGTGGTGCCCTCGCAGAAGGTGCTGACCGGCGCCGCCGACGCGGGCATCGACTGGGTGGGCAGCCTGCTCGCCAACCGCGACAAGGGCCAGCCGCTGGTGGACATCGGCCAGTTCTATCAGAGCAGCGGCCTCTACCTGATCAGCAAAAAGTCCACGGGTATCAACAGCCCCGCCGACCTCAAGGGCAAGAAGGTCGGCGTCTGGACCGGCGGCAACGAGTTCGAGTTCCGCGCGCTGATGGACAAGTACCACTTCGACAACAGCATCGACAACAACAAGGACATGACCGTCATCAAGCAAGGCTTCGAGATGGACACGTTCCTGAACGGCCAGCTTGACGCCGCCTCGGCCACCACCTACAACGAGTACAACGTCGTGCTGGAAGCCGGGCTGAAGCCCGAAGACCTCAACGTGATCAGCTACAACCAGGAAGGCGTCGGCATGCTCGAAGACCATGTCTTCGTGACTGAGCAGACCATGAAGGACAAGAAGGATATGCTGGTGCGCTTCCTGGCGGCCTCGCAGAAGGGCTGGCAGGACGCGGTGAAAGACCAGGCGTATGCCGTGGACTCGGTGATGAAGCGCGCCGACAAGTCGACCACCAATCGCGACCACCAGGTGGCGATGATGCGCGAAGTGGCGAAGCTGGTCCAGCCGGAGGGCCTGGACGCCAGCAAGATCGGGTTCGCCGACCCGACCAAGTTCCAGACCACCGCCGACATCGCCCTCAAGTTCAACGTCATTACCAAGCCGGCGCAAAACGCCTACACCAACGATCTGATGACGGAGGCTGCCGCGCTCAACGCCAAGTAAGCATCCCATCGCGCAACACCAAAGACGCCCCGGCAGGTGCTTGCCGGGGCGCCTCTTTACTGTCCGCAGCCTGGTTGCCTGTCAGCCGCCTGCCGCCTGCAGATCCACCAGCGCGTCGTGCAGCCGATCCAGGTCTTCATCCGTATTGAAGAAGCTGGTGGAGACGCGCAGCCAGTTGTAGATGGGCACCGACCGGATGGTGATGCCGCGCTCGGCCAGCCGGGTCACAGTGGTCTGCGGATCCAGCCCGGCCACGCTGAACGCGGTGAGCGACCCGTAGGGCACCGGGGTATGGATGGTCACGCCCGGCAACCCGCCCAGCATCGAGCGGCAGCGCTGGGTGATCTCCGCCGCTTGCTCGTAGATCCAGGGCCACCCCAGGTCTTCCTCCATCCAGCGCAGGCTCTCATTCATACCGGACAGGCCCGGCCAGTAGAGCGTGCTCTGCTCGTAGCGGGCGGCGCCGGGGGCGGGCACGAAGTAGCCGGAAAGGTCCATCGCCTCCGCGCCGCGGATGGAGAAGAAGCCCACGAACGTGGGCATCAGTTCGCTGATCCGTTCGCGGCGGACGTAGAGCGCGCCCACGCCCTCCGGGCCGCATAGCCATTTCTGCCCCGGCACAGCGTAGAAGTCCACGTCCAGTTCACGCACATTCACCGGGATGGCCCCGCACGACTGCGCGCCGTCCACGGCCACGTAGGCGCCCACCCGGTGCGCGGCGGCGGCGACGGCGGCCACCGGCAGCACCGCCCCGGTGGTGGAGGCGACGTGCGACATGACCACCAGGCGCGTGCGCGGCGTGAGCACGGCGGCCACGGCCCCGGCGATGTCCTCTCCGGCGCGGTCCAGGTCCACCACCCGCAGCGTGGCGCCGAAGCGCCGGGCCACGGCGTAGGCCGGCAGCAGCCCCCCTTGATGCTCGTGGCTGGTCGTCACGATTTCGTCGCCGGGCTGCCAGTTGAGGCCCCAGCAGGCGATGTTCATCCCCTCGGTCGTATGGTGGGTCAGGGCGATTTCCTCGACCTCGGCGCCGAGCAAGCGGGCGAAGCGGGCGCGCACCTCCTCGCACATGGGCATGTACACATCGAAGTGCGTCTGTAGGGTCGCGCGCCCGCCGTGCAACTGG
>DASSGZ010000005.1:0-5147 GCA_035693165.1 Chloroflexia bacterium
AGCTTGATGCGCGCGGCGGCCAGTTCGATCGCCAGCGGTAGGCCGTCCAACCGGACGCATATTTCGCCGACGGCGGCGGCATTCTCGGCGGTGAGCGCGAAATCAAACCGCGCGGCCTGGGCGCGCTCCACGAAGAGGACCACGGCGGGCGACTGCGCCAGGTCCGCCGGATCGGCACTGCGGTGCGTGGGGGGCAGGCCCAGCGGCGGGACGGCAAACTCGTGTTCGCCGTAGATGTGCAAGGAGGCGCGGCTGGTGACCAGCAGCTTTAGGCGCGGGCAGGCGCTCAGCAACTCGGAGAGCACCAGCGCTGCCGCCGACACCTGTTCAAAGTTGTCCAGCACCAGCAGCGCCCCGCGCCCGTGGAGATACCGTTTCAGATATTCCAGAATCGGCTGGCCCTGGCTTTCCTGCAAGCCCAGGGCCTGCGCCATGGCCGACGCGACCAGCCCTGGATCTCGGATCGGAGCCAGCGGCACAAAATAGATTTCACGCTCCGGGCCGGTCAGCCGCGCTGCGATCTCCAGCGCCAGCCGGGTCTTGCCGACTCCCCCCGCGCCCGTGAGCGTGAGCAGACGCACATCGGGACGCGCCAACAGCCCGCAGGCAGCGGCAATTTCAGTCTCCCGCCCGATCAACCGCCCGGCCAGTACCGGCAGGTCGCTTTTCAGCGTGGCTTCCAGCCTCGCGGGTTGTCGGGCCGTGGATCGCGTGGACGCATCGTGCACCATTCTCGCTCCATTGGGCGCCTGGTCGGAGCGGGATCGCCGGCCGCCGGGCGCCCCTCCATTGCGATTGTAGCACAACTTCACGCCGCTTTCAGGGCGGCGCGCGCTCCAAAAGCATACGCTTGCCGGAGTACGCTACGCCCGGCCTCCCTTACTCTACTCCTATAAACTGCTCATTCGCCAGACTAATCGCTGCTCACCTGGGGCGCCCATGGCAAGTCCGAGTCGCATTCACCCCCGCGGATGTGCTATCCTATGGATGGACCCCGGCACGCCGCGTGCCCGTGGCCCGCAAGCGATACCCTTTGCACCTGGAGGCTGTGTCTGTGCCCGAGCCGCCCACTACGGGCCCGTTCGCGCCCATCGAAGATCTGGATCCGCCCCCCGCCCGCCCTGCAAGCCAGATGCCGCGCTGGGAGCTGGTGCTGGGCTTGCTGCTGGTGTTGAGCGTCACCGGGTTTGCCTCGTGGCAGTGGTGGGACCAGCAGACGCGGCTCACGCACTATCGCGAGGGGACGCGGGCCATGGCCGCGCTGGACTGGACGGCGGCGCACCGGGCATTTCTCGCTGCCGCCGGCTACGCCGACGCGGACAAGCGGGCCGCCGATGCCGCCGGACTGGAAAAGGCGCGCAACACGGCCTACGCCGCCGCCAGCGCGGCGGCAGCCGCCGAGCATTGGACGGATCTCGTGTCGCCCGTGGCCCGGCTGCGGACGCTGGGACCACAGTACCGCGACACGCCCCGCCTAAAGGCCGCCGTCGATGAGCATGTCTACCAGCCGGCCTTAAGCGGCACGGTCGTCCTGCGCCCCAATGCGCGCCCGCCGGGGCTCTATACCTACGACGCGGGTGGCTGGCGCGCCCTGCCCGGCAGCGACCGCACCAGCACGGTGCTGGCGACCTGCCCGGATGGCGGCCTGGTCTACGATTCCGCCTGGCACGGGCCGGGCCCCGTGCCGACCCCCGAGCCGGGCCGCCTGCCGGTGCGCCGGGTGCTGGTCGGTGCCCGTGGCGGGACCGCGCCTTTTGCCCTCGTGCTCGACCCCGACCGCTTCGACCTGTTCCGCTGCACCGGGGCCGGGGTGTGGGGCATCCGCACGCTGACCACGCTGCCCGGCGCCCCCGCCAGCGCCCCGGTGCCGCAGCGCCTGGTGGCCTATCAGCCTTTCACCGCCACCAGCGCGATCAGCCCGGCGGACCTGGGCGCCAACTGGACTGTTGCCGGCCCCGCGCCGGACGGTCGCCACCTGCTGCTCTACGAGACGAGCGCCCTGACCGGCGCCGGGGGCCAGACCGGCCTCTACCTGGCCGATGTGGATGGGCGGAATCCCCGCCGGCTGGCCGGCCTGCCCGGCGCGCCCGGTCCCGCGTTGCCCGTGGCCGCCGGGCCGGATCTGGTGGTGAGCGCGTACCTGCCCGTGGCCGGCACCCGCGCCTACACCAACACGGTGCTGCTGGTGGACCCGGCGGGCGCGCGCCCGCCCCGCGCGATCGTCGAGGTGCGTGTGCCCGCGGCCACCTTCGACGACCATTTCCAGGTCCAGATTCAGGTCGTGGATGCCGGGCCCCGCGCGGGGCAGGTGCTGGTGATCTGGCCCGCCGATAGCGGTACGGTCGTCCGCCTGGTCGATCCGGTGCATCGGGACCGGCCCTGGTACGACATCTATCTCAGTCAGCGACAAGACGCGCGCGTGCTGGCTACCGATTCCGCCGACGGCGGGCTGATCCTGGCGGCCTCCCGTGTAACGGCACAAAGCCGCCGGCCCGATGACCGGCTCGTCTATATTGACCCGCACGATCGGGCGACCGAGATCGCGGAATCGGCCGGCAGTCCGGACCAAATACTGGCCGCCTGGGTGCGCCGTGACTATCTTGTCTACGCCACTGGGGCCGGCCCGAACATCGGCTTTGGCGGCCCTAAGCGCTATATCTTCCGCAGCCTCCCGCGCGGCCAACTCACCGGCATTCCCACCGTCGTCTACGCGGCGACTGTGGATCGCCTCTGGCCGCCGCTTGGGCCGCCCTGGTGGGCGGGCGCCGATCTGCTGGCCTATGTGACGCCCGATGGCGAACTGCACGGCCGCAGTTATGACGGTCACCAGGATATCCTGCTCGACACCGGCGTGACGGCGTTCGCGCGGGAAGCGTTCCTCACACCCTGAGCGCCCTCCGGTGGCGGGGCCTACGCGCTCAGGTGGGTCTGCTTGAAGCCGCCGGGATACTTCAATCCATAGCCCAGCACCCGGTCCATGCCGATATGGGCGAACCAGATCAGCGCCAGGGCCAGGAGCAGGGGCTGCCCGGCCAGCAGGCCCGCGGCGCCCAGCAGGGCCGGGCAGACCTCGGTGTGGGCCAGGTTATAGACCGCGGCGCCGGTGGCGTTGCCCGCCCGGTAGCCCAGCATCGATAGATCGGGCGCCAGCAGCAGCAACACGAACAGCAACCAGTTGCCGCCCGTCTGCCCATAGAGCACCAGCGCCGCCAGCAGCAGCGCGCCCCCTTCCACCCGCAGTAGCAGGCTCGGGCGCGTCAACGATTGCACCAGCATCGAATTGAACCTCCAGCATCCTAAGTTTCATACTCTAGAATTCTGTTCTATGTTTTAATTATAGAATGGTATTCTATAATTACCAAGCGGTGTTTGTCCCGACTCTGCCTCCGTCTTTTGGCGTAGCACGGGTAGCGTCAATCAAGTGGCCGGCATGTGAGCGCCGCCGGTCTTTATTGCGCCGCGGATGGATTGTGGCGAGCGGGTTGATCGGGTAGAATAGGGGTGTAGGGAGTGCCCCGCGGCCGTCGTGCGCCCTCCCCGTTGGCGTTCCGCGCGGACCTGATTGGTCTGCTTCCCGGTAGCATCGTGCGCTTACTTATTGTGCCCGCGTAGTCTCACCCCATCCACTACTGCCGCTCCCCTTGCCGGCCTGGACACAGATCGCGCGCTGTTTGCAACACCTGGTAGTTTGTCGCCGCGTGTTTGTCGCTCTGTGCGTAGCGTAGAGTCTCGTTGTCTGGCCTACGCGACAAAGATCCTTCGCTGCGCTCAGAATGACACCGCTACGGAGATCCTTGGCTGCGCTCAGAATGACAGGGGCGATGCGACAAGATTCTTCGCGGCGCTCAGAATGACACCGCTGGCGTGACAGCTACTTAGCCCTGTAGAACCGGGCCGATTTTGTGCGCGGTCCCTGCTATGCCAGGGGTGGTGCGCAGGTTCGCGCAGATTCCCCGCTGAGTCCGGCGAGAAAGTGAATAGCTATGAAACCTCTGCGTTTGCGCGCCCGCGTTGCGCTCGTTCTGGGGGTCTTTGCGTGTGCCGCGCTGGCGGCGGGCTGGGTGCGGGCAGCGCCCGGCGTGGCGCTGGTGGCCGGTCCGGCCACCGGGATGCGCGTGGGCTACGCGCAGAAACATGATCTGTCGCCGCCGCTGAGCAGTCTGCCGCCGGCGCGCGGGCTGCGCCTGCCGCCCGCGGTGCCGACCGCCGCGCCGGGCGCGAATCTGGATCTTGCGCTGCCCGCCATGCCCGGCCCTTCCCTGAGCTGGGACGGGATCAGCCGCGCGGCCTCCGGCTGCGAGTGCTCGCCGCCCGACACCAACGGCGCCGTGGGGCGCGCCGACTATGTGCAGGCGGTCAACTTTACCGTGCAAGTCTGGACCAAGACCGGCAGCGCGCGCACCGGGCCGGTGCCCATCGCCGCCCTCTGGGCGGGTTTCGGCAGCGGTTGCGAACCGACAGTGGGCCTCGACCCTATCGTGCTCTACGACGCCCAGGCCGACCGCTGGGTGCTTAGCGCGCTGGGCAACGACTTCAACGACCCCAACGACATCTGCATCGCCGTCTCGGCGACCGGCGACCCGACCGGGGCCTGGTATCGCTATGCGTTTAAGCTCAGCACCAACAACTACCCGGACTATCCCAAGCTGGCGATCTGGCCCGACGGCTATTATCTCGACGTGAATATGCAGGTGCCCGGCTCGACCCAGGTGGTCGGCCAGCAGCCGTTTGTCTTCGACCGGGCGGCCATGCTGCGAGGCCAGGCCGCCGGCTTCCAGACCACAGCGGCCCCCTTGCCCCAGGTGATGCACATGCTGCCCGCCGACCTGGACGGCCCGATCCTGCCGCCCGCCGGCGCGCCCGATCCCTTTGTCGGCCTCGCACCGCCCGGCGGCCCGCCGCAACTCCAACTTTATGGATTCCACGTGGACTGGGCGCAGCCGTCGCAGTCCACGTTCAACGCCATCGCTACCTTGCCGGTCGATCCCTGGACCTACCTGGATGGCGGCCTGATCCCGCAGCCGCGCAGCCAGAAGCTACTGGCCGCCATGGGCGGCTTCCTGATGTCGCGGGTGGGCTATCGCAACTTCGGCGACCACGAGTCGCTGGTGCTGAACCACACCGTAGCCGCTGGGCGGTCCATTGCC
>DASSGZ010000006.1:0-13275 GCA_035693165.1 Chloroflexia bacterium
TCATTCCCGCTCGCCGCGACATATTGTTGGTAATAGTTCGTAATCTCGCTCAACGCCAGGATGGTGCCCAACCCACCGAAGATTGCCCCCATGATCTTGCCCAGCAGCCCGATGGCGATGCCGTTGCCCAGCTTTCGCGCGAGCCAGAAGGCGAACAGCACCAGGAACAGGAAAAACACCGCAATCGCCAGCGGCATTAAGGTGTCGGGAATCGCAATGGTTGGCGCCGTGACCGCGTTCTCATCGCGCCCGGTGGCGATGGCGAAGAACTGTGCGCCCACCGAGAACAGTTTGTTGATCAGCAATCCCAGCTTCGGCCCGATCTTGGACGCCACAATCGTGGCGAAGAACACGCCGACCGTCCAGATCGCCATGTACTTCCACCCGATCATGAAGCCGAGCAGGGCCGTCGCGACCACAAAGGCTGCTTCGACGATTCCCCAGTCGAGACTGATAGTCATATGCCTGCCTCCTCAGGAGTGCCGGCCCGGCGCCGCGGGGCGTCCGGCCGTCCTCCGTAACGGCATCGTCCCTAGTAGTCCCTGTCGATCCGGTCCCGCGCGGGCGGGCGCCAGACGTGGCGCGCTGCCGCCGGGGCCGGCGCGGCCCGCCCGCGCGCCCGTCGCACGCGGCCCAGGCGCTCGGTCAGGTGCAACCGTTCGCGCCAGGGCCGCCGCTCCAGCGCGATCAGCGATCCCCCGGTGGTCTCGCCGGATACGCTCCGCCGGGTCGCTAATTGATAGCGTGAGATATTCAACAGCAGCCCCACCCCGGCCAGCGTCACGGCCAGCGAGGTGCCGCCATAGCTAATGAAAGGCAGGGGGATGCCGGTGAACGGGATCGCGCCCGACACCGAGCCGATATTGATCAGCGCCTGCACCCCGATCCAGGAGATGATCCCGGAGGCCAGCAGGGTGCCGTAGCTGTCGCGGGCGCGCAGGGCCACGCGCGTGCCCCGCCAGATGAACAGCGCGAACAGCGCCAGCAGCACCATGCCGCCGATGAAGCCCCATTCCTGCCCCAGCACGGCGAAGATGCTGTCGGTGAACTGTTCGGGCAGCCAGCCGAACTTTTGCCGCCCGGCCCCCAGCCCCTGCCCGAAGATGCCGCCTGACCCCAGCGCCAACCGCGCCTGGCCGATGTGATAGCCCGCGCCCAGCGGGTCGCTGTCCGGGTCGAGGAAGGCGCTCAGGCGGGTGTTGCGGTACGACGCCGTGAACATCAGCAGGTAGAAGACGAGTCCACCCATGACCATGCTCGCCAGGAAATGGATCAGGTGCGCCCCGGCGATGAAGAAGATGGTCACGCCGATGGCGACCAGCACCATAGTCGTGCCCATGTCGGGCTGGCGCATGACCAGGAAGGCGATAATGCCCATGACCATGCCGAAGGGGATCAGCCCATAGGTCAGGTCGCGCACCTTCTGGCCCTTTTGCGACAGCCAGTCGGACACGTAGAGCACCAGCACCAGCTTGCAGAGCTCGCTCGGCTGCAGCGAGAAGCCGAACTGCAACCAGCGGTGCGCCCCATTGATCTCGGGGCGAATCGCCTCCGGCCCGAACAGGACCAGCAGCAACATGAACAGGGTCCCGCCCATGGCCGGCACCGAGATGCGCCGCCAGAAGGGATAGGGCACCACGGTGAACACGACCAGCAGCAGGAACCCGGTGAGCATGCTCTGGATGTGCTTGAGTGCCCAGTACGCCGGGTTATTGTCGGCGTTGGTCGAGGTGAGCGCGTCGGCGTAGGAGGCCGAGTAGACCATGATCAGGCCCATCAGGCACAGCCCGATCACCGCGGCCAGGATCCAGTAGTCGGGGCGGCGATGCAGGTTGGTGTCGAGGGCCCGTGGCCGGTTGGTGGCGCTGGTGGACGACGCTATGGCGCTCATGCTGTGCCTCCCGCGGCGACCTGATCGGCCGCCAGCGTCCCGACGATGCGCCGGAACTGTTCGCCGCGGTCGAACTCGTTGGCGAACATACCGAACGAGGCGCAGCCCGGCGACAGCAACACGGCGTCGCCGGGCCGGGCCGCGGCCTGGGCCGCGCGAATCGCCCGCGCAAAGTTGTCCTCGCGAGCCAGGATGGGCGCCCCCGCCTGCTCCAGCGCTGCCAGCAGGGCCGGGGTAGCCGTGCCCTCCAGCAGCACCACGCCCCGGCAGCGCGCCGCCACGGCGGGCGCCAGCTCGCTGAAATCGGACCGCTTGTCCGCGCCTCCGGCGATCAGGATAATCGGCTCGCGCAATGCCTCCAGCGCCACCAGCGTGGCCGCTGGCGTCGTGGCCGTCGTATCGTTGTAGAAACGGACGCCCCCCACCGTGGCGACCAGTTCCAGGCGGTCGGGCACGCCGTGGAAGGCGCACAGGCTCTCGCGCACGGCATCCACCGGCACCCCGGCCAGCAGGGCCAGTTGTGCCGCACAGCAGGCGTTCAGCCGGTTATGCACGCCGGGCAGCGGGATCTCCTCCGCGCCGGCCAGCACGGTGCGCCCCGCCTCCGCCGGGTACCAGACCACGTCCGCACCTTCCAGGTAGACCCCCGGCCCCCACTCCGCGGCCCGCGCCGTCACTCCGCCAAACCACGCGATGTGGCCGGGCGCGCGCTTGGCAAAGGCGCGCACGCGCACGTCGTCCGCGTTGAGCACGCCCCAGTCGTCGGGCCGCTGGTGGCGCAGGATGGCGAACTTGGCCTCGCCGTAGTCGTCCATATCGCGGTAGCGGTTCAAGTGATCGGGCGACAGGTTGGTGATCGCGGCCAGGGGCGGACTCCACCGGGCTTCGTCGGTGCCCTCCAACTGCCAGCTCGACATCTCCAGCACCACCCGGCTCTCCGGCCGGATGCGCGGCAACTGCTCCAGCGCCGACACGCGCAGGTTGCCCGCCAGCACCGCATCGGGATAGGCCCGGCGGACCATCTCCCAGGTCCAGGTGGCCGTGGTCGTCTTGCCCTTGGTGCCGGTCACGCCGATGATCGGCGCCGGGCAGAGCGCGGCAAACAGGCTCAGCTCCATCAGCACCGGCTTGCCCAACCGCCGGGCCAGGGCCAGCCAGGGCGACTCGCGCGGCACCGCCGGGTTGCGCACCACCAGGTCGGCCCAGGCGAAATCTTCCTCGCGGTGCTCGCCCAGCGTGGTGGTGATCGGCAGCCCTTCGAGCGCAGCCAGGCTGCTTTGCAGCGCGGCGGCATCCTTCATGTCGGTCACGCGCACCCTGGCGCCCTGCTCCACCATGAAGCGCGCCACGCCCAGCCCGCCGCCATGCACGCCCAGCCCCAGCACCAGTATTCGTTTGCCGCGTAAGTCGATCATAATTTCAGCCGTAGCGGCGCGATGAATCGCGCCCGTCCTGTGCGTAGCGGCGCGATGAATCGCGCCCGTCTCGTTGGGGTGCCACGCGGGCTGTCCCCATCAAACGCGACTCGCCGGACCTAAGACTTCGTCTTGCGCTCGGAGACTTCGGTCAGGCGGGTGAGTTCTTCGAGCAGCCCTTCCTTCACCGCGCCGGCCTGCGGCGCCGCCACGTGCAGCCCCTCGAACACCTGGCCGAGCGGCACCGGCTTCACCGCCGCCTCGTTCAGCAGGTCGGTCCACGGGTCGTGATTGACGGTCTTCGTCTCTTTGCGTTTCATCGCGTCCTCCGGCTACCTAACGCTACATTCAGATCAGCGGGCCGCAGGCCAACTCCGCCCCGCCGGGCCAGTTTGCAACCGGCCCCTACAAGCCACCGACCACTGACCACTCGTCGCACTCAGCACGCAGCACTACGCGAGCGCCAGGGCCACGCCGAGCATGCCGCCCAGCATGCTGATCAACCAGAAGCGCATCGCCACCTGGGTTTCGGACCAGCCGAGCAACTCGAAGTGGTGATGCAGCGGCGCCATCTTGAACAGGCGCCGGCCCCCGGTCAGCTTGAAATAAATCACCTGCAACATGGACGACGCCGAGATGGCGACAAACATGATGCCGACCACGGGCAGCACCAGCCACTGCCCGGTCATGAAGGCACAGACGGCCAGCAGCGCCCCCAGCGCCAGCGACCCCGTGTCGCCCATGAACACCTGCGCCGGGTGGGCGTTGTACCACAGGAACGCCAGCAGCGCCCCCACGGTGGCGAAGCACAGGTAGACCACCGGCTCCTGCCGCTGCAGGTAGGCGATGATGCCGTAGGCCACGAACGACATGGCCGCCATGCCCCCCGCCTGCGTGTCCAGCCCATCACTAATGTTCACCGCGTTCGCCATGCCCACGATCCCGATGATTGCAATCGGGATATACCACATGCCGATGTCGATGCGGCGCAACCCCGAGAACGGGATGTAAATACTGGTCAGCCCCAGCGGATAATGTAGCACCCACGCCGCCGCCGCCGCGATCAGGATCAGCCAGAGCATCTTGAAGCGCGCCGTCATGCCTTCGCGCTTCTTGCCGCCGACGATGCTCATCCGGTCGTCCACCGCGCCCAGCAGCCCGCACGAAACGATGATGCCAAGCGGCAGCAGCAGCGACTTGAAATGCGGCAGGTCCATAAACAACACGATACAGACGACGACGGTCACAAGGAAGATAATCCCGCCCATCGTCGGCGTGCCCATCTTCACCAGGTGCGATTGCGGCCCCTCGATCCGAATCTGCTTGCCGATGCGCCATGCCCGCAACTGGTTGATAATGGGCCGCCCCAGCACCAGCCCGATCAAGAAGGCCAGGCCCCCCAGCGCCAGCGCCCGGATCATCACGAAGCCCGCCAGCGGCGTGATCTGGGCGACCGGCATATCGAGCAGCGGCGTCCCGGTGGGGGCCCCGATGCTCAGCAGAAAGTCGAACAGGTGCTGCATCATGCCGGCGCTCGCAACCCCTCGACGATCTCTTCCATGTGCATGCCGTGCGAGCCTTTGACCAGCACATAGGTGCCGGGCGCCAGCACGCGGCGCAGATAATCGATGGCCTGGGCGTTGCCCGGCGCGAAGAAGATCCGCTCCGGCGCCATGCCGCAGCGCAACGCCTCCTCGCCGATCAGGCGCCCCAGTTGCCCGACCACGACCAGGCGATCCACAATCTCGATGGCCCGGCGCGCCACTTTGATGTGCCCCTCTTCGGTGTAGTCGCCCAGTTCCAGCATATCGCCTAGCACGGCCAGCCGCGGATGCGGCATCTCCATCAGCAGGTTCAGCGCGGCCAGCGTCGAGGCCGGGTTGGCGTTATAGCTGTCGTCGATGATCGTCGTGCCGTTGATGCCCGCGGCCACCAGCAGGCGCAACTGCTGCGCCTCGCCCGTTTGCAGGCCGACCACGATGTCCTTCCAGTTCATGCCCACCGCCTCGCAGGCCGCCGCGGCCCGCAACGCGGTATGCACGCTGTGGACGCCGAGCAGCGGCAGGCGCAGGCGCATCGATTCCTCGGCGCGGTGCAGCGTGAACTGCACGCCGCCCAGGCCCTGGCTCTCGATCTCGTTGGCCCACAGATCGGCCGCCGGGTCCAGGCCATAGGTAATGACCCGCGCCGGCGTGGTGGCGGCCATGGCCCGCACGCGCTCGTCGTCGTAATTCAGCACGGCCACGCCCACCGGCGCGGGCGGCAGCGCGCGCACTAGTTCGCCCTTGTGGTAGGCCAGGTTCTCCAGCGTGCCCATGCTCGCCAGGTGCGAGTGGCTCACGTTGGTGATCACGCCGACCTGCGGCTGGGCAATCGCCGCCAGGTCGGTCAACTCGCCCATGCGGCTGCCGCCGCCCATCTCGAAGACGGCGACTTCGTGCTCCGGCTGCAAGCGCAGCACGCTGAGCGGCAGCCCGGTCTCGCTGTTGTAGTTGCCCTCGCTGCGGAAGACTTTCATGACCGTCGCCAGCACGGCGGCGGTGTACTCCTTGGTGCTCGTCTTGCCGATGCTGCCGGTAATGCCGATGGCCTTGAGCGCCGGGAACCGGCTGCGCCACCAGGTCGCCAGCGCCTGCAAGCCGCGCAGCGTGTCGGGCACGTGGATCAGGGCCACACCCTCGCCCAGCGGGCTGGGCGGCTGCCAAGCGGTGCGCACCAGCACGGCCTGCGCCCCGTGGCCCACGGCGTCGACCACGAACTCGTGCCCGTCGTAGACCTGGCCGGGCAGAGCCACAAACAGCGTGCCCGGCCCCGCTGTGCGCGAATCGATCACCACTTCGCGCAACACGAGGCCCGCCGGTCCCGGATACTGCGGGTCCAGCGTGCCGCCCGTGCCGCTTAAAATGTCGTTCAGTGTATACATAAATCCTTATCGACGGACCAGCCGTCCGTCACTACGCTTCTAGTTGTAGGGGCCGGTTTCAAACCGGCCTGCTCCTGATTGCCGCTCTGGTTGCTTTGCGTTGTACGCGCCGGTTGCAAACCGGCCTGCTGTCCGGCCTACTGCTTCTCGTCGGGCGGGATCTTCCAATACTGGAACAACTGCGCCGCCAGCCGGCCAAAGGCCGGGGAAGCCGTCTCACCACCCCATTCGCTCGACGTGGGCCGGTCCAGCCGGATCAGCACCACAAACTTCGGGTCGTGGGCCGGCGCAAACCCGATCACCGAGGCAATCGTCCCGTTCGGGTCGTAGGCCCCGTTGGGGCCGGGGATCTGCGCCGTGCCGGTCTTAGCCGCCGTGGAATAGCCCGGCACCTTGGCCAGTTGGCCCGCGGGCGTGGTGTCCACCGCCCAGGACAGCATATCGGTTATCGTCCGCGCCGTCTCCGGGCTGATTACCCGGCGCACCACCGCCGGCTTGTTCTCTTGCAACACCTGGCCGTTGCGCGAGATCCGCGACACCACATAGGGCTTCATCAGGTTCCCGCCGTTGGCGACCGCCGCGATCGCGGTGATCAGTTGCACCGGCGTGACGGCGAGGCCCTGTCCAAAGGCGTTGGTATAGAGGTTGACCGGCGAGTAGCCGTCGTCGCCGGGGTAGGCCAGCAAGCCGGCCACCTCGCCCGCCATATCCACCCCGGTCTCCTGGCCGATGCCGAAGTTCTTGATGTACTCGTAAAACCTCTTCTCGCCCAGTTGGTCCGCGGCGAAGTCTGCGGCGTTGTTGTCCGAGCGCGCCAGCCCTTCGCGCATCGTCTCCAGCCCGTAGCCGGCCTTGATGCTGTTGTAGATCGGCACCCCATAGGCCATGAACACCCCGGTCGAGTTGTACGTCGTGTCCGGCGTGATGGCTCCGGCGTCGAGGGCCGAGGCGTAGGTCAGCACCTTGAACGTCGAGCCGGGTTCGTACACATCGACCACCGCCGGGTTCTTGAAGATGTCGTACTGGTCCTGCGCGACATCGGTGAAGTGGTTCGGGTCGAAGCGCGGCGAGGTCGCCAGGGCAACGATGGCCCCGGTGTGCGGATCCATGATCAGGATCTGGCCGCTGGCGGCGCCGGTCTGCTTGAGTGTGT
The DNA here is from genome assembly GCA_035693165.1 of Chloroflexia bacterium. GTDB lineage: Bacteria > Chloroflexota > Chloroflexia > QHBQ01 > JAICKM01 > JAICKM01. The sequence continues at coordinate 7,383 of DASSGZ010000006.1, forward strand.
TGTCGAGTTCGCGCTGGGCCATGTATTGCACGGCGCTGTCGATGGTCAGGTCCAGGTCGGCGCCGTCGACGGCCTGCTTCTGGCTGGCGTCGCCCAGCGGCAGCGGGTAGCCCTGCGAGTCGCGCTCCGCCGTGAGCGAGCCGGGCACCCCGGCCAGCCGGTCGTCGTAGAACTGCTCCACGCCGTACTGGCCGTGGTTATCGTAGTCGGCGAAGCCGAGGATATGGGCGGCGAAGTTCCCGTTGGGATAGTCGCGCCGCGGCTGGTCTTCGAGCCAGACGGCGCTGCGCACCACCGGCCAGGTGTTACGCAACTGCAACACGCGGGCGGCAGCCTCGCTGTCCAGCCGCCGGTAGAGCAGTTGGGTCGTCGCGGTCTGGCTCTTGATCTGCTGATAGAGGTCTTCGGGCGCCTGGGAGAGGATGGGACCGAGCAGATCGGCAATGGTGTGCAGATCGGCGTCGGTGCGGTTGCTGGTGCTCAGGTAGAGGTCTGAGGCCACCGCGTTGCCGGCCAGCAAGAAGCCGCGGGAATCGCGGATCACGCCCCGGTTGGGCAGGATGGTATCGGTCCAGGTGATGCGCGCCGCCGCGCTCTTGGCAAAGACGGGCTGCTGGAGCACCTGCAGCTTGAACAGATGCACCGCAATATAGCCCGCGCCCAGCACGAAGAAGACCAGTACGGCCCAGATGCGCCATCCGCGGATCAGAGTTTGCGATTGCGGCATCGTTCCACCTCAGCGCCCCGAGGGCCTCACATGACGTTCGACAAGAATGGCTCAGGGATCCGGGCCGGATCGACCGGCCCGGATCCCTCTCGCGGGGCTTGCGCCCGGATCGTGTTGCGCGGGCCGGGCCGCTATGGCTGCGCCCCCGCCGCCGGTGGCGCCCCCGCGGCGGGCGGGCCGGCCGCCCCGCTCGTGCTGCCCGCCGCGGGCGGCACCGGCAAATAGCGGTACTGGTCGCCCACGGGCACCATCTTCAGCTTGGTGCGCGCGATCTGCTCGATCTGCGGCAGCGCCTGCGCGTGCGCGATCTGGAGTTGCAGTTGCTGGCGCTCACGCACCAGTTTGTCGTACTCCACCGCCTGGCGCTGCACGTCATAGTTCAACTCCGTCACCGTGCTGGCCTGCACCAGGTAGAGCAGGCTGATCGCCGCGACCAGGGCCAGGGCGATCAGGAAGCGAATCGCCGGATCAAGAGCGAGGTAGGCGTCGAGCTTGATCCGGCGTTCGCGAGCATCCGAAACCGGACCGGAGTTCGGAGTCGGCTCGTCCTGCTCCAACGGGAAGTTCGGTACTGCAATCCGTAGCGCCATCGCGTGTCACCTTTGCTGGATCGTGATCAGTAGGGACGAACGCGGCCTGCCGGCCGCGCTGCGAGCGTCGATAGAACTTCCGTTCTATATCGATTATAGCACGTGGGGTCAAGAGGCCCCGTGCGCCGGCCAATAAAAAAGAGATCCCGCTGGGTGCCTCCCCCGCGTGATCTCCCGGCTTCTAATCATATGCCCGGCACGAGGCCGGACGCTATGGCCCGCCGGGCAGGCGCTCGGCCACACGAAGGCGAGCGCTGCGGGCACGCGGGTTGCTCTCGACTTCGGCCGCCGCGGCCTGGATCGCGCCTTTACTGATGGTCCGCAACCGGGGCTTGCGCCCGCATTGGCAGACCGGCAATTCCGGCGGACAGATACAACCCTTCACTGCTTGCTGGATAAACTGCTTGACGATGCGGTCTTCCAACGAGTGGAAGGCAATCACCGCCAGGCGTCCACCGGGCTTCAGGAGATCCACCGCCGCGTCCAACGCGCCGGGCAACACGTCAAGCTCACGATTGACGGCGATGCGCAGCGCCTGAAAAGTGCGCGTGGCGGGGTGGATCCGCCCTTTGGGCCCTGCAGGCCGGCCGCCGACCGCTGCCAGGACAATCGCGGCCAGCCTGCTGGTGGTTTCGATCGGGGCGACCTGTCGCTCGGCTACGATGCGCCGGGCGATGCGGCGAGAGTCGCGCTCCTCGCCGTAGCGGTAAATCAAATCCGCCAGTTCCCCTTCGGGTAACTGATTGACAAGGTCGGCGGCCGGGGGCTGCCCGGACGCGGTGGGGTCCATGCGCATGTCCAGCGGGGCCTCGGCCAAGAAGGAGAATCCCCGCGTGGGGGTGTCGAGTTGCATCGACGAAACCCCCAGGTCCAGCAACACCCCGTCGGTGGCCAGGAATCCGTAGCGGGGGGCCACTTCGCCCATCGTGGCGAAGTTCGCATGGACCAGCACCGCGCGCTCACCGAACTCCGCCAGCCGCGCCCCGGCCACGGCCAGGGCCTGTGGGTCCTGGTCTAGTCCGAGTAAGCGGCCCGTCGGAGCCGAGCGCTCGAGGATGCCCGCGGCATGTCCCCCGGCGCCAACCGTGCCATCTATGTAGCTCCCGCCTGGGATGACGGCCAGAGCGGTAAGCGTTTCCTGGTAAAGTACGGATTGGTGCATGGCGACCTAGTATTGGCCGGCCATCTGGGAAGCGAGCACCTCGCCCTGTTCTTCAACCTGGGTTTCCAGGGCTTCCCAGGCACCCTGGTCCCACACTTCGATATACGAGTTCATGCCGACGACGGCGACATTGCTGACCAGGTTCGCGTACTGGCGCAGGCGCTCGGAGAGCACCACGCGGCCTTGCTTATCCAGGTCTGCCGGTTCGGCGGCGGCGAAAGCGGCCCGGCGCAGGTTGCGTGCGTTCGGGTCGCCCATGGGTAAGGCTTCCAACCGCGCCGCGATACCGGCCCAGGCCGACAGCGGAAAGATATAGAGACAGCGGTCGGTTCCGCGGGTGATGACCATGCCCTCTTGCAGGTCGGAACGAAACCTTGCCGGAATCGCCACACGACCCTTCTCGTCGAGTACATGATCGAAACGCCCTAGGAACATCCGCACACGTCCTATCCAAAAAAGAATGAATGAGCGACGGCAATTGGTGACGGCAACTGCCGTCGCTCATTCATTGGAAGCTAGGTTGGTAATGTTTGTGAAGGTCTTCGTGGTCCCCACCTGTGGGCGGTTTGTCCACAATTTTCCCCACTTATCCCCACTTTGCCCCACATTGTCCACATTATAGCACCACTCTCCCCACAATGCAAGTCTTTCCGACTCGAATTTAGGATCTGAGGATGATCTATTTTCTTACAATCTGGATAGTACAAGCGTTCTGATTGCACGATTCAGAGGTCAAAACACGCATCCACTATCTATTAGTACATCTGTTCTATTCACGGTGCGTTGCTACCTGGTGATGCGAGTTCTATAATAACCACGACTCAGCGCAGAGACCGCCGGCACGACATCAGAGCAGAACAGGAGACACCCCCATGACCATCCACCAGTTCACGCCCGCGCACTATCACACCGCGATCGGCTCCCACGCGCCGGTCCTGCGCATCGCTCCCGGCGACACCGTGATCACCACCACGGTGGACGCGGGCGGGCACGACGCGCGCAATGAGCAGGCGACGCCGCCCGGCAACCCGCAGACCGGCCCCTTCTACGTGGAAGGCGCCGAGCCGGGCGACACGCTGGTCGTCCACCTCGACCGCATCACACCCAGCCGGGCCACCGGCTACACGGCGACGGTCCTCGCCCCCAACGTGGTGGACCCTGCCTTCGTGCGTGAACTGCCCGAAAGCGCCCTGGCTGACTGGCGCATCGACCTCGCCGCCGGCACCGCCACCCTGGTCGATCCCCCGCCCGGCCTCGGCGCGCTCAGCCTGCCGCTGGCGCCGATGCTTGGCTGCTTCGGCGTGGCCCCGCCGCGCGGCCAGGCCATCTCGACGGCCACGTCCGCCGAGCACGGCGGTAACATGGACTACCCCGGCTTCGTGAGTGGGGTCACGGTCTACTTCCCGGTGTTCGTGCCGGGCGCGCTGTTCCACCTGGGCGACGGTCACGCCATCCAGGGCGACGGCGAAATCGTGGGCACGGGGATTGAGATCTCGATGGAAGTGGAGTTCACGGTCGATCTGCGCAAGGGCCGGCCCATCGGCTGGCCGCGCGGCGAGGACGCCGAGTACATCTTCACGGTGGGCAACGCCCGCCCGCTCGACCAGGCTGTGCAGCACGCCACCACCGAGATGCTGCGCTGGCTGCGCGACGACTACGGCCTGGACACCCGCGCGGCGAGCATCCTGCTGGGCCAGGCCGCCCGCTACGACCTGGGCAACGTCTACGACCCGGCCTACACCATGGTCTGCAAAATGCCTAAACGGGTGCTGGCGTCCCTTCGGGGACCTGCGTAAACCGGGCCAAGGCGCGTATTGCCACGGGTAGCCCTGGCGTTGCGTATATAGAGGAAACAGGCGCCGCCTGAGCGCCCAGTAGCGAGCCGGACGAACGTGGCGCTGTAGGGGCCGGTTTCAAACCGGCCCGCGCCGCTATTGCGGTGTAGGGGCCGGTTTCAAACCGGCCTTGGCAGGGGGCATCACGACTCTGGCGGACTATGAACTGGTATCGGCAATAGAGAAGGAAGAGTTATGAGTATACTACGCGCGATCTTATGTATCATCTTCCCGCCGCTGGCGGTCATCGACAAAGGCTGCGGGTCCATCGTGATCGTCACCCTGCTGACCATCGCCGGCTGGGTGCCGGGCGTCATCGGCGCCATCTTCATCAACACGCGCAAATAGGCCGGGCACCGGGCAGGGAACCCAGGGCAGAGCGGCGCTCGCGGGAGGGCCGCTCTGCCCGCTTTCTTCGTTAGGCTTCGCTCACGCCGAGCGCGCGCCGCAGCCAGTCCACCGTCCCCACGAGAAGCGCCTGCTCCCAATCGTAGCCCATGAAGGCGTGGTCGGCATCGGGGATGGCGAGCACGTCGCAGGCGATCCCCGCGGCACCCAGCGTGGCGGCGGCGTGGTCCACGGCGGCCTGCGGCACTTCCTCGTCGGTGGTGCCGTAGGCGATCAGCACCGGCCCGCGCGCCCGCTGGAGGTCGGCCAGCGGATGGATATGCTGCAAGCCGTCGTAGAACTGGCGACCCACGATATTGCCCCACATTTCGGCCACGTCCCGCCCGTCCACCTGGCGGAAGGGCGGATTCCAGTCAAACCCCGCTACCGGCGCGCTCGACCAGAGCGCCACCGCCGAGACGCGTGGATCGTGGCCGGCCAGGCACGCGGCGATGGCCCCGCCCCAGCTCATGCCGCACAGCGCCAGCCGGGCCGGGTCCACGTCGGGCTGGACGGCCAGATAGTCGAGCGCGGCCCGCGCGTCCATCAGGTCGGCGGCGGGGGTGATGTCCACCGTCTCGCCTTCGCTGTCGCCCCGGCCCCGGAAGTCGATTCGCAGCGCCACCATGCCGGCCCGCGCCAGCGCCTCGGCCAGCTTGACGAAGATCTGGTGTGGCTGGTCCTTCGAGCCGACCAGGCCGTGGAAGATCGCCACGCCCGGCAGCCGCCCGCCGCGCGCCGCGGGCCGGTGAATCACCCCGAACACGTGTTGCCCGGCAACCTCCAGCACCACCGGCGCCCGCCGGGTGGCGCGGGCCGGTCCCGCCTTGGCCGCGTGTGTCTCAGTCACAGATCGTCCTCCTCCCTACGGCGCCCGCCCCGCCCCGGCCCCGGCGACGGGCCGCCAGCCATCTCCGCAGAATCTATCTCCATCATACACGCTGCACACCGCCGGGCCATCCGGCTACGGAACGAGATTCGCTGCGTGCGGCCGCCACGGGCCGGTTTGCAACCGGCCCCTACAGCGCGATAGAGGCGCAGGCCGGTTTCAAACCGGCCCCTACACCGCGATTGGAGCCGGCCGGTTTGAAACCGGCCCCTACACCGCAAGCCTAGAAACACACCATCCTCCACGCAACCCGCCAAAGCGCAAACTGACCACTGACCACCGACCATTGACGGCCCGCTTTCA
>DASSGZ010000007.1:0-7318 GCA_035693165.1 Chloroflexia bacterium
TCTCCGCAGGCACCGGCGCGACTCCGCAACGCTTCTATCACGCAAACTACCGATGTATCGAGCGGCCACCGCCGCCCAGGAAAACAGCCACCATGCCGGTGTAGGGGCGGGTTTCAAACCCGCCGTGCCGCCTCGCGCGCCCGGCCCCCGCGAGCCCTGGCGCTATGCCCCTACACGACGGAGATTCTTCGCTGCGCTCAGAATGACTAAAACAACGATTTAACGGAAAGCCCAACTATATCGTTTTTGCGATTGAATATTGTAACGCATAAACGGTAATACATTTCCAAACACACCCGGCGCAGCAAGCATCCGAACCGTTCGGATGGACAACGGCCAGCAGCGGGCATCACCTCGTCGCACACTAAAACCCGCCCACAGCACAAGGCAGGGCAGGGGACCCATCCACGCTCACATTGATCGTTGATCCTCCTGCTAACCTCTGCGCCCTCTGCGCCTCCGCGGTGCAAATCAACGCGGCCACGCCGCCAGGTTTGACACCCCCGCGCGCGTGGCTTATACTGAGGAGCAAGACGAAACCCACGATGCGCGAGATCGGGGTGCCGGCCCGGTCGCCATTCCCAGCAACGAGAGATACCCATGCCCAGAGCAACCGCGACGAGTGGCCTCTCCTTCACCCAGGCGTGCGAACGGCTGGCCCTGGCCCCCGCCGACCTCGTGGCCCTGCGCGACCAGGGCCTGGTGGCCTGCGAGTACCAGCACGGGCGCCAGGTCTATCCGCAGCCCGCGCTCGATCTCAGCGCGCAACTGCTGGCCCTCGGCGCCCCGCGCGGCTGGCAGCCCGCCACGCTGGCCTGGTACGCCGACCTGACCTTCGCCGCCGAAGTGGGCCGGGCCATCTTGCTGCCCACCACCAGCCCCGAGTCGCCGGCCACGCCGCTCGCTACAAGCTGGCTGCAAACGCCCTATGCCGCCGCCGTGCTGCGCGACCTCCAGGGCCGCCCGACCGAGATCGCCGAACTGATCATTCCATTATTGCGCAGCCTCGTCGCCGTCGCGCTGGGCGAGGGCCAGTTCTGGCCCGACCGTCATGCCCTCGACCGGGCCGCGCTGGCGCCCATCATCGCCGATCTCGAAGCCGCCGGCACGCCGATCATGGGGCAGGGGGCCGCCATCGCCCGCGACGCCGCGCACATCTTCATGGGCATGATGCTCGCCTTCACCACCATCGCCCCGCCGATTAGCGACGAGTTGCGCCAACTGGTCCACAGCACCCAGACCCGCATCCAGGGCCAGCCGCCGCCCGAACCGGCGGTGCCCGTCGAAGAGCAAATGGCGATCACCCAGGAAGCCCTGATCGCCGTCGATAAGCTCTACGCGGCCAAGGCCACCGAGATCCACACGCCCCCATCGGCCTGGGACCTGCAAACCGGCGTCATCAGCGCGCAAAAGCGCACCGTCACCCTGCAGATGCAGCTCCCGCTGGACTACCCGCAAGACACCATCGACAACATCATCGACCTTATCCGCCCGTATGTCGGCGCCTATGGCGCGCGGGTGGTCCACCTGCTCTACGAGATCGCCAACGACGCACCCTACTGGCGCAACCCGCTGATCACCATCGACAGCAACGAACTGCTCGACCGCCTGGGCGCCAAGCGCGACACGCGCGGCATCCACCGCTCGAAGAACCGCGAACTGCTGCGCAACGTCCTGAACGCAGCCCACGGCCTGGAGATCGTCGGCGAGTTCACCACCTGGGAAGACGGGCGCCCCGTGCGCAAAGCCATGCGCAAAACCGTGCTCTCGCTGATCGGCGCCACCTTCGACGCCGACGAGAGCCACAGTCTGTCCACCGAAGAACTGTTCGAGCGGGGGCTGCCCAAGTCGATGCAGATCCGGCTCAACTTCTACGAGGGCGTGCGCCGCCCCGATGGGCGCCTGGGCAACCAGTATGTGCTCATGCCGCGCCTGCAAGACCCCAAGACCCTGCCCAAGGCCAACTACGCCGCCACCCACGAGCTATTGCGCGCCTACCTGCTGTTCCGCTACCGCCAGACCGGCATGAAGAGCCGCACGCTCACCGTCACGCGGCAGACGGCCCTGGAGAAGACCAATATCCGCAACAAGAACGCGCGCATGGCGACGCTGACCCTGCGCAAGGCGCTCGACCGCCTCGTGACGGACGGCACGCTGGAGTCGTTCACGGCGGTGCTGCCCGCCAAACCGCACGAGAGCTTCGAGGTGGTGCTGGCCGAAAAAGCCGTCCACAAGCTCCCGGTCGACAACGAGCCGCTCACCGCAAGCTGATCGCGCCCCGCGTAGTCGCCCGGTGATCCGCGGTGGAGATGTTGCCGGTTGTCCCGTAGCTGACCGGGAATCCCAGCATCGTGCGCGGGCGCCAGGCGCGCCTTAGCCTAAATCTTGTGCAATCGGGCCGCAAAATGCCCAAATTGCAGAGTTTTGCCGATTTTACCTGCTAGTTGCACACGATTTAGGCTAACCCCTACTCCCGGTTTCCGCGGTCCAGCGCGGCCAACCGGGCCTGGAATATAGGCGCAAGCCCTGCCGGGTAGGACAGGCCGTACGCCGCGGCCAGGCGCGGGGCCAGCGCCTGGTAGAAAGCGAACACGTGCTGGCCCGCCGCCAGCAGGGCCGCTGGCTCCAGCGCGCAGAAGGTGGCCCGCAGGGGTGCCAATTGCTCAACCGGCAGGGCGCGCTCCAGCTTCTCGTAGCCGTCGGCGGGAGCGGCGAAGTCGCGCTCCAGGCGGGCCAGGTTTACACAGGTGCGCCGCAGGTCCTCCAGCGCCCCGGCCGCCGCCCAGACCTGCCCGCGGCCCAGCGCGGTGGTAAAGTGGGCCAGGTCGTGCCAGAACCAGTGGATCAAGCCCCGCAGTAGCTCCCGCTGGGCCGCCGGATCGGCGGGGCGGGCCAGGAACCCGACCCCCGCCAGGATGCCGGCCTTGTCCAGCAGCACCTGGTAGGGCCCCACATGCAGGCCCGCAAAGTCACCGGCCCGGCCGAGGCCCAGTTCGCCGTCCGTCCCGTCGGCCAGGATGAAGTTCAGGAAGGCGAACCCGCCGATCACCCAGTCTTCGAGCATCAGCGGGTCGCCCAGCCGGCGGAAAAACGCCGTCCGCGCGGCGAAGAACGAATCATAGCCGGTGTCGGTGGTGATCAGGTAGAGGTCCAGGTCGGAGTAGGCATCGGCGGTGCCGCGGGCCAGCGAGCCGCCGAGAAAGGCGGCCACCACCCGCGCGTCGCCCTGGCAGGCCGCCACGAAGCGGTCGATCACGGCTTGCTGCGGCGGCGACGGCCGGCTGTTGGGGTTGGGCATGGGGTTCGGTCTCCTGCGACCAGGGTGCGTGGGCTCCATTCTAGCACACCCGGCGCGGAGTGACAAGTAGTGTAGTGCCAGTCCAGTGCCCGTCCCGGTGGATCGCGCCTATCGCAACACACAGTCACGCTTTCCGGCTGCTGTACTATTCAGCTATTCCTTTTCGATGAGGAAGTGATCATTTTGCGCGGTTTTCGGTGACTCGCGCCTTGGTTGCACAAGATTTCGGTTAGGTTAGGATAAAAGCCCTCAGTTATGATGACTTTTTAGAGCGTTTATTGAGCACAGATTGCACGGAAGGGCTGACGGCCTTATCCGTGCGATGAATACAGCCATACCAACAACAAGGGCGGCGCATGCCCTCTTTGAGTTCCGTGCGCACCCGTTCCACATGTTTCCTTCTGGTGGCGGGTTGTTTCACGGAGATCGTCCAGCATATCCATTCATTGCGCGCCAGAGGCGTCAGATCTTCCCATGCCGCGAGCGCCTCCGCGTCAGAAGCGAGGCTGTCCCGTAAATCCTCTGGCAATTCGTGGACAACGCCACCGGAGATGTTATTGTTGGGCACCGTCATACGCCTATACTAACACCAAATAGCCCTTCTCGCAAGGATTGCAGGAACAAACCCAAATCTTGTACAACCGGGCAGCAGAATGCCGAAATTACGGAGTTTTGCCGATTTTACCCGTCGGTTGCACAAGATTTAGGTTAGCTGCACCCGGTCTCAAAATCCTCGGTGGTCAGGCCCTCGACCCGCACCGCCGCCATGCGCGCCCCTTTAATGTCCACTTTGTTGTGCAGCGCGTGGTTGATCACGGCGATTTCCACGCTGCGCACAGCCAGCTCTTTGTAGATGTCGGGCGATACGGTCCGGTTCGCCAGACTGCCGGCCAGCCACCAGCGCACCGCCCGATAGACCGGGTCCCCTTCCAGCGGTAATTCGACCCACTCCCCGGCCGAGTTGGCGACGGCGAACTGCGACGCCGGGATGACATCCAGGCTGGTCACCAGTTCCCGCGCGGCGACCAGGGGCAGGAAGGTAATCAGCTTGTACGCCAGCCGCGACGCCATCCCCTGGGCGATCAGCGCCGCCGCCCAGGCGTCATCCTCCAGGTCCGGCTGCGCTTCGAGCGCAGCCACGGCCTGGGCCATCGCCGCCGTGGGCGGGGCGTACCGCTCCACGTGCAGGCTCTCCGGCGGCGCCGCCTCGCCGGCGACGGGCCGCAGAATGAGGAACTGGCGGACGGCGTGGTAGTGGTCGTCGCTCGGCCAGCGCAGGCCGCGCAGCATGGCCGCGCCGGGCGGCCAGTCGCGATTGTCGAACCAGGCGTCGGCGTGCACGCCGGCGCGGGGGACACCGCCGCCATACAGCTTGATCCAGTGAATCGCCGGCGCGGTCGGGTCCAATTGGTCCGCCAGCGGGGCACCCAGGCGGGCCACCAGCGGCTGCGCGCGGATCGGCCCGATGAGCGATTCGCCCGGCCCCACTACTTGCAGGTCGCTTTCATACACGGCCCAGGTGGCCGCCTGCCCACCCGCTGCGTCGCGCACCACGATGTGGGTGGCGGGGACCGCCTCCGGCGTGCCGAAGGCATCGCGTAGGACCTCGAACTGCCCATGCTGCCAGGCCCGCACGGCCTCGGCGATAGCCTCCTTCACCGTCGCGCCAACCCCCGTCGCCATCTCGTGCAGCACCAGGCCCCAGCCGGGCGACTCGACGGCCAGGCTTGCCCCGATGATGTGGGCGCCCGAGTGCGCGTTATGCTGCACCTCGGTACAACTCACACGCCAATCGGCCACGCCGATCAGCACCTGGTCCTTGACGGGCAGCGGCAGCCACCCATGCTGGTGCAAACTCTCGCGCAGGACTGCCATGACCTGCTTTTTGAGATCCATCCGTTCCCTCCCGGCAGCGAAAGCACACGGGACCGCCCTGCCACAGCAGCCGGTCCCATCCGACGCGCGGATTATGGCATCACGCCCGGTGGCTGTCAAGCCGGTGCGGGCACGGCGCCGTGGTGCGCCCTGCGTGGACACTTTGTGCTACCACCATGGACGCCGCATCCCGCGCGGCGTAAAGCCGCCCCCGCCGCGCCGCCACCCACCCACCGCGCCCGCCCGGTGCTACCACCGTGGACAGGCCAAACGCGCGTCCTGCCGCCGGACTGCCGCGCCGCCGGGCGCACGCATTGGGGACACCGGGTGCTATCATCGTGGACACGCGCCGTACCTGAACCGGGCTGCAGTTCCCGCCTGTTCCACGCGTAATCTTGGATCACTGGTGCTACCAGCATGGACAGACTCAGCGCATCCGCTCCGCAAGGCCGCCCGCCGGCAACAGGCGCGAGATCGACGCCTGCGTGCGACCAGCGTGGACAACCGATCCACAGCGGCGGACCGGGCGGCAGGGGCCGATCCGCGCCGCCTGTGGACACTCTGTGCTACCAGCATGGACGGCCGTATCCGTCCCGATCACCGGCGCGTCTGCGCCGTATTGTGCCGCGCCCGGCGCTGCCGAGTGCCACCAGCGTGGACGGCCTGCGGTGCGTCACCACGCCAGCGACGCGAATACGCCGATCCTCGTCGCGTGGACACTTCGTGCTACCAGCGTGGACACCGACCAAAGGTCTATCGCCGCCCGGCATCCGGCAACGCCCGGCGCGCTTTTCACCCATCGCGTGCTACCGGCGTGGACGCCTTGCAATGGCGGCGGCCTGCTTGCCTGCCCAGGCGCAGGTGCCACCAGCGTGGACAGCATCCGCGCCGCTACCAACTGCTCGCCATGCATCCCGGCGTGCTACCACTGTGGACGGTTGATGCCCCTGGCGGCCCGTCCGCCGGGTGTCACGCTGTGCTACCAGCGTGGACCGCGCCAGCGCGCCCATCCGGACCATGGCGAGTGCGCGATGAAGCGGCGCATCGGGGGCCGGGAGAGGGGGCCATGGACAGTTTGTGCTACCATCGTGGACTCCTCGGCAGAGCACATCCCGCTCGCCCGCCACCTGTCCACGCTTGTCCCGGCGCTCTGCGAATGCGATTCCGCCCGGTGGCCGCGTTGACATAATATCGGTGTGTCCCGCTCATGGACGATCTGTGCTACCAGCGTGGACCCATCCAGGTGTGCTAACAACGTGGACGCTTTGCGCTACCAGCATGGACAATTTGTGCTAGCAGCATGGACGCCTCACCGTCCACCCTGATCGCACATCGCCGCCGTCGCATCGCCGGCTAACACCCCGGCAACAGGGGATGGCACGCCTGATTCGGCTGCGCCTTAACCCGCCGCCGTCCACGCTGCTCGCACTTTGCCGCGGCGCGAAGTGGTCCGGCATTTGGGCCGATTCGCGCTATAAGTAGTATTTAGAAGTAGTATTAGCACGCAAGGCCTCATCCCTTGGGCCGGGACCGGGCGCCGCCTAGAATGGGGAGGAAGCGCCCGCCGTCACCGGGCGCCATCTCGCCATCAGGAGGTGCTTGCCTTGCTCCAGGCTGCCGTCCCACTCACCCGCCCAATCTTCGCGCCCTCGCCCGCCGCGCCGCCCGCGCCGCCGCTGCCCGCGCCCCCGCCCGCCGTACCAGCGCCACCGCCTCCCGTGGACCGGGCCGGTCTCGCCGCCCGCAGTTGGGAAGCCCGTTACGGGCAAGTGATCTTGCAAGACGGCGTGGCCGCCATTCCCAGCGCGCTGTACTACTACCAGGGGCAACTCGACCTGTCGGCCCAGGAGGTCTGGTTCGTCTCCGCGATCCTGGCCTGCAAGTGGACCAGCGATCTGCCCCACCCCAGCCTCAAGAAGCTGGCCGCCCAGGCCGGGGTGGGCGAACAGTGGCTGCGCGAGTTGCGCGCCCGGCTCGAACAGCGCGGCTATTTGCAGGTGCTGGCCCAGCACGACGCCCGCGGCAGCCAGCAGGCCAATCGCTATGATTTCGCCGGCCTCTTCGCCCGCCTCGAAGCCTGCATCCTGGCCGACCCCCCGGCGGCCAACGCCATCCAGCAAGCCGGCCCACCTGCCGCCGCCGATC
>DASSGZ010000008.1:0-3488 GCA_035693165.1 Chloroflexia bacterium
GATCGGGGGAAAGCAAAAGGCCACGGGGCTGCCTTGCCCGCGTGGCCGCACCAACACAACGGCCACGGGGCCTGGTTGCGCCCGTGGCCGCGCCGCACCGTCCCGGTGGGCAGGGTCGCTACTCGTTATGGGGCGCACGCAGGCACGGCCCGGCCACGCCGCGGGTCTCCCCGGCGCGACGATCAGGACCGTGGCCCATTGCACCCATACGAGCGTCTCCTTTCTCCGCCGGGACAGCGCATCCCGGCCAACGTCCAGTATAGCGGCGCCCGGCGGCGCCGGGCAAGCGGCAAAAGATGTAGTTCACGGGGCCGCCGGACTGAGCCGCAACGCCCAGGGGCCTGCGTGAGCACCTATGGCCCGGCGGGTAAGCCATCCAGGAATCGTGCGACCGGCGCAGACCACGCCTGGGGCGCCCCGGCCACCGGCACGTCGTGGCCCGCGCCGGGGAAGTCGACAAACTGCTTGGGACCGGCCAGCCGGTCGTAGACGGCGCGCGCCTCGGCGCTCGTGGCGCGGGTGTCCTGGTCGCCGTGCAGCACCAGGGCCGGGCACTGGACGGCGGCGGCATAATCGGCAGGGTTGTGGGCGAAGCCGTTGAAGCCGTGCTGCACGCTGCCCCAGAAGACCATCAACTCGGCGCTGGGGAAGGCGGGCAGGCCCATCACGCGGAAGCGGTTGCGCACGGTGGTCAGCAGCCGGTCAAAGGGACTCTCCAGGATGACGGCGGCGGGACGCACACCCACCTGGGCGACGGCGCGCAGCACCGCGGCGCTGCCCATCGACACCCCGTAGAGCATCAGCCGCCGATCCGGCCAGGTCTGCCGGGCGTAGGCCACCGCCTGGGCCACGTCCGCCGCCTCGCGCACGCCCAGCGTGGTGTCCTGGCCGCTCGACCCGCCCGCGCCGCGAAAGTCCACCGCCAGCGCGTCGTAGCCCAGGTCGTGAAAGACCACGGCCCGCGCCAGCAGGCTCTCCTTGCTCGAGGCATAGCCGGGGAACAGCAGCACCAGCCCGCGGGGCCGGACCTGGGGCATCCACCACGCCTCCAGGCTTTCGCCGCCCGCCACGGGGATGCGCCGGACTTCATAACTCAGCCCCACGTCGCGGGGCGTATGGTCGTTGCGCGGGCGGGCCACCTGCACCCCGGTCAGCACGAGCCAGGCTTTTTGCGGGACCGACAGGCTCTCCATGCGTGGCGGGGGCTGCCCGGCGGGCGCGAAGTGGGTCATGGCCCAGGTCTGCATCCAGGCTACCCCGTTCAGCAGCACGAACCCGCCGATGAGGACGATCACACCGATCCGCCGCCAGTTACGCCGTCGCCGATTCCCTGCTGCCACCCTGTCTCCTCTCCGTCCGGTCACGCCTCAATGATACCATGCGCCGGCCAGACTCGTATATACCGGACGAACGAGCGCGCCGGTCGCCACGGCGCGGCCAAGCTACTTTTGCGCTGTAGGGGCCGGTTTCAAACCGGCGCGGCGCCGGGGTGCCGCCATGGTACTTGTGCGCTGTTGGGGCGGTTTTGAAACCGGCCCGGCGACCGGTAGCAGAGCGGGAATCGAAAGGAGCCAGGACATGATCATCGCGACGACGGAGAATGTCGCCGGACACCGGGTGGTGGAAACGAAGGGCACCGTGTTTGGCGTGGTGGTGCGCAGCCGCAGCATCGGCGGCAATGTGGTAGCGAATTTGCGCTCGCTGGGCGGCGGCGAGATCACGGAGTACACGCAACTGCTCGACGAGACGCGGCGGCAGGCGGTCAGCCGCATGGTCGACAAAGCCCTTGCCATGGGCGCCAACGCCATCATCATGATGCGCTTCGACTCGTCGGAGATCGGCACGTTCATGAGCGAGATCGTGGCCTACGGCACCGCCGCGGTGGTGCAGCCGGTCGGCTGAGCCGGCATGGGCGGACCGGGGACGGACCGGCGGCCCGCCCCCGGCCGGATATCGCCCGCGCCCGGCCCTACAGATGGGTGACGGGCGGGTGGGCGACCTGCGGCCCGACCGGCACGCAGATGGTGCGGCCCTGGAAGCGGAAGCAGTACTGGCGGTGTATGGCCTGGAGATCGCGCGCCTCGCCGGCCTGCGCCTCGTGGACGCGCACCTCCACATGCAGCGCCTTCATGGCCGCTTCGAGATGGTGCAGTGTCAGCCCTTTCGCCAGTTTCGCGCCGTGGCCGTTGTGCAGCGGCTGCAAGACCTCGGCAATCGCGTGCCCCGCCGCGCCGCCCACGAAGGGCGCCAGTTCGGCGATGATCTGGGCGGCGATGGCGCGCTCGGCGGCCTCGCTCACCGTCTGCTCGATGGGGCTAGGGTCGCCGCCGTGGATCGCCAGCCAGAGGGCGATGATCCAGGCCGGGTCGAGTTCGTGGGCCAGGTTGATGTCATGGGGTTTGAGTGCCACAGGTAGGGTCTCCTTCGTGCTGGGGTTGGCCGCGTATAAGTGTGCCTCACTGCGCGGGATCCACGCGCCGTAACATGTCACTCATCCGTTGTATGGCCGCCGGGGCGATCCCGGTTATTAGCCGGAACCAATTTGGGCTAACCTCTTGACAGCGCCGGGAAACGGTGCTATAGTTAGTGTATCAGATACAATAAAGGTTGCGGGATCGGTGGAGAAACGGGCAGCCGTTTTTTAGGACCGCGAGTTGGTGTACCAGGTACAGAAAGGACCGCGAATGCCCTTCGTCGTCGCCAGCCGGCGCCTAGCACCTGACACGCTACGCAAGCGCTATGGCGCGGCGCCGATCTTCGATCTAACCTCGCGCGGACCGGAGCCCTGGGTGCGCTTCAGCCCGTTCTACCCGCACGGCGGCATCCCGGTGCCGTTTTCGCCGGGCCAAACGGGCGCCAGCGTTGAAGGTATCTGGCAGGGGTTAAAGGTGTTCGAGAGTGCGGGGGTCGATCCGTCCCGGCTGGATGTGACGACGATGAAGGGTCTCAAACGCAGCAGCCGGACGTATGGCCGCGTGTTGGGCCACCGCGCCGGGTTAGAGGGCACCGCCCTGCTGACCTACGCCGAGGCGCGCCGGCTCATTTACCTGTCCACCTATCGCTGGGTGCTGGAGCACCGCCTGGGCGACCTGCTGGAGCAGCTACGCCGCCACGGGGCCGCTGAGCCGGTAGTCCTACTGGACTACGAGACCAATACCGATCCCGCGGACTTGTCCAGCCCGCTGTCACATGCCGGACTCGTCAAACGCTATCTAGACGGAGACTGGCCGGAATAACGCTGAATTTACGCACATTGCATAAGGCTGCCACGGCGGCAGCCGATTTTTAGGGCCAATAGTTAGTGTACCTATCACAGTAAGGAGAACGAGCGATGCCACGAGCGACGACACCGGCGGGGCGGGGCGTGGTGCCCCCTGCCGTCGGCATCGACATCGGCACCTGCTACGCGCGGGTGGCCGTGCTGGACGGCGACGGGCCGCGGCTGGTGGCCGACCGCTACGGCGACCGGGCCTGCCCGGCGGTGGTCC
>DASSGZ010000009.1:0-3116 GCA_035693165.1 Chloroflexia bacterium
CCCGCTGGTCAGCGGCAGCAGGTGGGCGCGGTCGCGGACGAGCGTGACCGCGGCGTGGGCCAGGCGGTCGGCGGCGCGGCGGTGGGCTTCCACCGGCCACGCGGGCATGGCCGGCGGCTCCGTGACCCGGCAGCGCAAGGCATAGACCCGCGCCACGGCCTCGTCCAGCCGTTGCTCGGAGATGACGCCCGCCTGCACGGCGCCGAGCAGGGTGTCGTAGACCTGGGCCTGCAGGCGCAGGCTGCCCAGGATCATCACACAGTCCACCCCGGCGTTGATCGCGGCCACGGCGGCGGGCGGGATATTGCCGCCCTTGCGCCCAGCGATGGCGTCCATGACCAGGGCGTCGGCGAAGAGCACCCCGGTGAAGCCCAGTTCCTTGCGCAGTAGGTCGGTCATCAGCCGGTGCGAGAGCGTGGCGGGCAGGCGCGAGGGATCGATGCCGGGGAAGCGCACGTGCGCGGAGCAGATCGTATCGACCCCCGCGGCGATGGCGGCGCGGAACGGCACCAGTTCGAGCGATTCCATGCGGTCCCACCCGGCGGAGACGCTGGGCAGCTTGAGGTGCGAATCGGCCAGGGTGTCGCCGTGGCCGGGGAAGTGTTTCGCCATGCTGAACACGCCTCCCCGGCGCAGGCCGGCAATCGACTCCCGCACGCAGGCGGCCACGTGCTGCGGATCATCGGAGTAGGCGCGCGTGCCGATGACCGGGTTGGTGGCGGCGGTGTTGATGTCGGCGACGGGCGCATAGGCCAGGTTGATGCCCAGGGCGGCCATCTCGGTGCCCAGGATCGCCGCGGCCTCGCCCGCGGCTGCCGGACCGCCGGCGGCGTTGCAGGCCATGTTGCTCGGCAATTCGGCCGCCGGGTAGCGCAGCCGGGAGACCTGCCCGCCCTCCTGGTCGATGCCGATGAGCAGCGGGGCAGCCCCGGCGGCGGCGGCCACACTCTGCAAATCGGAGATGAGCTGAGCGGTGGCCCAGGGGCCGGCCAGGTTGCGGCCGAAGATGGCGATCCCGCCGGGGTGGCAGTGGCGGATAAAGTGCGCGATTGTGGGGGTCAGCCGGGCGTCGGGGATCTCCACCGTAATGAGCTGGCCGACTTTCTGGCGCAGCGTCAGCCGGTCGAGCTGGGTCATGGTGTCCGCGGAGAACGGCCAGCGCGGGGCTTCGGCTTCGTCCATCGGGCGGCCCGGCTCGCGGCGACCGGCGAGCGCACCGACGGGTGTTCTGATAGTCATACGTTCCTTCCAAACGTGCTGAGGCGCGCCCGTGGGCGTGCCGGCTAAGCCGGGGTCTGTGGTGGCAGCCCGGCGGTTGCAGGAATGCGGGCGCGGTAGGCGGCCCAGGCCGCGCGCACCGCCGCGTAATCGTCCTCGTCCAGGGGTTCGTCGGTGGGGCCCCAACCGAGGCGCTCGGCGAAATAGAGCGAGGGCACGCCGAACTCGCCGCTGCTCTGGGCCAGCACGTAGTCGCGCCACTGGGTGCGGGTCAGGCAAGGCCAGTTGTCGGAGTCGATCAGCCAGGCGGGCGAGGCGGCGCGGGCGATGCGCGTGCGGTGGCGCATGTCGGGCACGATGCTGCCCTCGATGTCGTCCAGCCCGGCGATGTCGTTGAGGCGCAACATATCGACCAGACGGGCCAGGTAGGGGTTGGCCGTGTGGGTGATGATCAGGGCGTCGGGCTTGGCGGCGCGCGCCGCGTCGGAGACGATGCTCAGCCAGTCGCGCATCAGTTCCAGGCCCCAATGGCCGTTAGCCGCCGCGCCCAGCGGCGTGCGTGTCCAGAGGATGTGGCCTTGCACGGCCAGCACTTCCTGGGCGGCGACGGCGGCCTTGGCCGGTTCGTCGCTGCTGGGCGTGGGCTGCTGCGCCGTGCGCGGCCCGCGCGGCACCAGGTGGGTGAAGTCGATCTTGAAGCCGTCGGCGTCGAGGTCCTGCAACATGGCGCGCACTTGCTCGGCCAGCCGCGCCCGGTAGGCCGGGTTGCCCGGATCGACCGTCACCGGCAGGCCGCCGTCGTTCAGGATGCACTCCGCCGGGGGCAGCCCTTCGGGGTCCCAGGCTTTGAGCCAGAGCAGCACGTGGCGGCCCTGGGCATGCTGCGCGGCGATGAAGCCGCGCAGATCGGGCCACTTGGCCGGGTCCACGTCGTTCAGGCCGTAGCTGCGCTGCCACTTGTCGTCGATGACCACGGTGCCGGGGTGGATGCCGTGCGCCGCCAGCGTCGCCAGCCAGCGCTCGTAGTTAGGCTGGGCCGACCAGTCGGGCGCCTTGGGGCTGCCGTGGTGGACCTCCTGCGAGACCTGCTCGCCCCAGCCGCAGAACATCGGCTCGCGCCACCAGTCCTGGACGGGGCCGCGGCCATGGTCGGGCGCGAGGCCCGCGGCGCGCAGCCAGTCGCAGTAGCTTTCGACCGCGGCGTACTCGTCGGGCGCGGTCAGGCAGACCAGGCGCGGGCTGTCCCAGCGGCCCGCCACGGATGTGTGGCCCTCATAGTACAGGCTGAAGCCGAAGCCGTTGCCGGGATATTCCATCTCGGTGAACGACCAGGCGCCGGGCGCGGCGGCCAGCCCCAGCGACAGCCAGTTGCCGTCGCCCTCGACCGCGTAGCAGAAGGGCGCGGGGGTGAAGAACCAGTTGCCCTCGTGGAACGCCTTGTCGCGGCCCACGCTGATCGTCATGTAGTCGGCGGGGCCGGTGTAGGCGAGGATGCCGGTGTACGGGTCGGGGATGCACATGGGGCAGTGCTTGCCCGGCGAGCAGCGGTCACCGGTATAGCGCACGGCGCCGCTGTTCGGCTCGGGGTCGAACAGGCGCACGTGGTGCGCGGGCGCGGCCACGGCGCGGGTGCGGAACAGGTGCGCCCGGTCGAGCGCGGCCTGCCCCTCCACCGTGTAGCCGTAGGTAAAGCCGCCGTCCCAGGCGATGATCTCGACCTGTTTGCGGGTCCAGCAGGTGCTCTGCCCGGTCCAGGTGATGCGGACGCGGTCGCCCTCGCGATCCAGGGTGGGCGGCCCAAGCTGTGTGACTTCGTCTACGGCCCCGGTGGTGTCGAGAGCCGAAGCCAGATCCAGGGTGGTGACCAGGCGTCCGTTGAGCCGGAGTGCGGCGCGGGG
>DASSGZ010000010.1:0-6521 GCA_035693165.1 Chloroflexia bacterium
GGTGAGCAGATCCCGAAACAGTTCCAGGATCTCCTGCGTGTCGTTGATGACCATAATGTGCACTGCCATAACGCCGTGTCTGCCTCCTGGCGCCCGCCGCCCGCGCCGGGCGCCGCTATCTGCTTGCCTGCCTGCTATTCAAGTTCCATGCCAGGATGCAGGAGAGGTAGTCGGCGCGCGGGGGATCGGCCCGGCTGTGCTATAATAGCCGCACAACCCACCCGCGCCGGAGGATCGCCCATGGCCGACCGCGTGGCCGCCGTCATCGGCATCAACTATACCGCCTTCCCCGCCACCGTGGCCGCCGCGGCGCAGAACCGCGCCGGGCTGGCCGCCTTGCGCTATGCCGAGGCCGACGCGACGGCGCTGGCCGAGGTGTTGCAGGGGGCGGGCTATGCGGTGGAGACGCTGCTGGGGGCGGCGGCCACCCGGCCCGCCATTCTCGACCTGTTGCGCCGCCAGGCGCGCGCCGCCGGGTCCGCCGGCCTGTTGCTGGTCTACTTCGCGGGGCACGGCGAGGTCGACCCCGACGACGCCGGCACGGCCTATTTGCTGCCGGTGGACGCCGACCCGCACGACCCCGCCGACCGCGGCATCCCCCTGGACGACCTGGCCATCCGCCGCCTGGGCAGCACGCCCAGGGCGCTGGTGTTGCTCGACTGCTGCCACAGCGGCTACGCGGTGGGGCTGCGCGGCGGGGCGGTGGCGGCGGGGCGCGAGTTCGGGCGGCTGGCGCAGACCAGCTTCGGGCAGACCGCCGGGCGCATCGTGCTGACCGCCTGCGCGGGCGACGAGCCGGCGCGCGAACTGGGCCGCCTGGGCCACGGCGCGTTCACCTATTACATCCTCGACTGGTGGCGCACCAGCCCCAAGGGCGACGAGTGGAGCCTGGCGAGCCATGTGGCCGAGGGGCTGCAACGCGAGCGCCTGCCCGCTCCGGTGCGCGGCGGGGTGCAGCAGGGCCCGCTACTGCTGCGCGACGACACCACCACCCCGCCGGCCCCGGACCCCGCCCCCGCGCCGGCCCCGGACGCGCCGCCCGCGCCGCCGCCCGCCCCGGACCCCTGGTATTATTTAGACCTCATCCGCAAGCACTTCAGTGATCTGCGCGACGTGAACGCCCTGGCCTTCACCCTGGGCATCAACCCGCACACGGAACTACAGGGGGCCAGCTTCCTCGCGAAGGCGGAATACCTGGTGCTGTGGGCCATCCGCAGCGGGCAGGGCGCCGCGCTCGAAGCCGCCATCGGCACGCTGCGCGCCCGCCGCGCGCGAGAGGCGCCCGCCCCACCCGCGCCCGCGCCAGCGCTCGCCGTCGCCCTGACGCGCACCACGCGCAAGGCCCTGCACCAGGCGCTGGTCGAGGCCTTTCCCAGCTATGCGGCGCTGGCGCAGATGGCGGACCTGGAGTTAGGGGAGAATCTTAACACCATCACCGGGGCCACCGCGACCACGCAGGCCGTCTTCGAGCTGATCCAGTGGGCCGAAGCCCGCGGCCACGTGCGCGATCTGGTGGACGCGGCCCTGGCCGCCAACCCGACGAACGGCGCGCTGCGGGCGGTTGCGGCGGACCTGGGGGTGCCCGCGCCGGAGTGACACCGGGGCACCCGCCCACCCTCTCCCCCCGCCCCTCCCCGCCGCGGGGAGGGGAGTTACGGCGCGCGCCGTTGCCCCCTTCCCCCGCAGGGGATTCGTAGCGGCGCGATAAATCGCGCCGGCCGCCGCACCTGGATGCCGCTCCTTGCCGCACCCCGCGCCGTCGCCCCCCTTCCCGCCGCGGGAAGGGGGGTCGGGGGGTTAGGTTGGGCCGCCCACCCGGATGCCGCCGCGCGCTCCGCCCTCCGCCCGCGCCCCCGATCCGGCACCGGGTCGAGCGATTCCCCCGTATGCGCCAATCCCCCCTCACAAAACAGCGACCCCGGCCCATGCGGGACCGGGGGCGCGCTACTACGGATCTCTACGCGTCACTGGCAACTGCCCACCGTCACACTGTAACTGGAGCAGGATGCACCGGACACGTATTCCTCCACCTCGACCACCAGGGTCTGGCCGGCGGGCACCGTGACGTGGTACGTGCCGGGGCTGCCGGGAGGGATGTTGCTGTTGAAGCCGCCCGCATAGTTGGTGCAGAGGCTGGCCGGGTTGAAGCCGCCCACGTAGGCGTAGGACGCCAGCCCGAACGACCCGGTGCCGCAGTTCGCCGCGTTCACCGTCACCGCAACGCATTGCGCCGTGCCCGTCGTGTTCACGAACGAGTAGGTATCGTAGTGGTAGCTGCTCGAGTCGGTGATGACGCCGGGGCACATCGGGGCCACGCCGCAGACGCTGGGGCCGCCCCCCGCGAAGTTGACGAAGTTCACGTGCGACGGATCGGTAGCCGTGATCGAGCCGGTAAAGGTCTGGTTCGGGATGCAGACGGGCGTGGGCGTGGTCGTCACCGTGGGCGTAACCGTCACCCTGGGCGTGGCGGTCGGCAGCGGCGTGCAACTGCTCTGGCGCAGGGCCAGCGTGTAGTCGCCGTAGCACAGTCCGCCGGTGCACAAGCTGGTGCTGGTGCTGTACTGCGTGACGACCACGTAGTAGTAGCCGGCGACGACGTTGGCCCCGACCTGGGAGGCCGAGCCGCAGAAGTCGTCGTTGGCGGCGATGGCGATCGTGCAGCCGTTGGGCACGAAGCCGGGTTGCTGCGCGCCGCCCGCCGCCTGGTAGATCGCCACGAACGAGTCGTAATTGGCCGACCCCCCGCCTGCTGCGCATAGGCTCGCCTGGATCGTGGCCGCGGTGGCGCTCGTCATTTCGTAGACATCGTAATGGACGCCGGCCCCGGTGGTGCTGGTGGAGCAGGAGCCGCCCTGGGTGAAGGCGTTGGGCCGCTGGAACGTCGGGTCGGTCGTCGTGATCGAGCCGGTGAAGCTGGTCAGCGGCTGGAACGGGCACGGCGTGGCGGTGGCCGTCGGGGTGACGGTCGCGGTGCGCGTCGGGGTGCTGGTCACGAGGGGCGTGGTCGTGGCCGTGCGGGTCGCCGTGGCGGTACGTGTCGGGGTGGCGGTCGGCAGCGGGCAGCCCGCCAGCCCCTGCACCGACAGGCTGTAGTCGCCGTAGCACAGCCCGCCGGTGCAGAGAGCGGTGTCGGTGCTGTACTGTGTCACCACGATATAGAAGTAGCCGGCGACCACGCTGGCCTGGACCTGGGAGGCTGAACCGCAGAAGTCGTCGTTGGCGGCCTGGGCCACCGTGCAGCCGTTGGGCACGAAGCCGGGTTGCTGGGCCCCGCCCGGCGCCTGGTAGATCGCCACGAACGAGTCGTAGTTGGCCGACCCACCGCCCGCTGCGCACAGGCTCGCCTGGATCGTGGTGGCGGTGGCGCTGGTCAGTTCGTAGACATCGTAGTGGACGCCGGCCCCGGTGCTGCTGGTCGAGCAGGACCCGCCCTGGGTGAAGGTGTTGGGCCGCTGGAACGTCGGGTCGGTCGTCGTGATCGAGCCGCTGAGCAGCAGGCAGCCCGCGGTGGGCGTGGCGGTCGCGGTGGCGGTCGCGGTGCTGGTCGGCGGCACCGCCGTGTTGGTCGGGGTGTTGGTCGCCGTGTTCGTCGGCACGACGGCCGTATTCGTCGGCGTATTCGTCGCCGTGTTCGTCGGCACGACGGCCGTATTCGTCGGCGTATTCGTCGGCGTATTCGTCGGCACTACAGCCGTATTCGTGGGTGTATTCGTCGGCGTATTCGTCGGCACAACGGCCGTATTCGTGGGCGTATTGGTTGGTGTGCGGGTCGGGACAACCGCCGTGTTGGTCGGCGTATTGGTCGGTGTATTAGTCGGCACTACAGCCGTATTCGTCGGCGTATTCGTCGGCGTGTTGGTCGGCACGACGGCGGTGTTGGTCGGCGTATTGGTTGGCGTATTGGTCGGGACGATCGCCGTGTTGGTGGGCGTATTGGTCGGCGTGTTCGTCGGCACGACGGCGGTGTTGGTCGGCGTATTGGTCGGCGTGCTGGTCAGCGTGGCGACGACGCAGATGTTGCAGAACTGGTCGTCGTGGCCGTGGGTCGAGGCTAGCTCGCGCCCGCCATAGCCGGTGCTGTCGGGGAAGGTGACGATCAGCGCGCCGTAGAAGGCGAACGCCTCATAGGCGCAGGGTGGGTCGTTCACCGTCAGCGTCAGCGTGCTGTTGGGCGGGATGACGGCCAGGGCGTAGTCGTAGAGCACATCGCCGGTGCGGTTCGCGCTGGTGCGCTGGTATTGCGCCAGCCCGATGGGATAGGCGCAGGTCGTCGAGTGGTTGGTGAACTGGGCGCTGGTGGTCGTCCCGTTGTCGGTGATGGACGCTTCGAGCACGCCGGGCGCCGGGGTAGTGCCGCAGCTCGGGCCGGGCGTGAAGGCCGGGGTGACGACGACGACGGGCGTGACCACCACGCAGGTCGGCGACGGCGTATTGGTCGGCGTGTTCGTCGGCGTGTTGGTCGGCACGACAGCGGTGTTGGTCGGCGTGTTGGTCGGCGTGTTGGTCGGCACAACGGCGGTATTCGTCGGCGTGTTGGTGGGGCTGGCCGTGCGGGTGACGGTGGGCGTGAGGCACGGCGGGCAGGGCACGCCCACGTTGCCGAAGTCGTCGTCGAGCCGCCGCGCATCGTAGCGCACCCCACCCGCGAACGACGTGATCAGGTCGCCGTAGAAGGCGTCGGACTGGAACGCGCACGAGGGGTTGTTCACCGTCAGCGTCAGCGTGCTGTTGGGCGGGATGACGGCCAGCGCATAGTCGTACAACTGCTGGTGGTCAATATTGCCGTCGGGGTCGCGGTAGATCGCCAGCCCGATCGGGTAGCTGCAGGTGGTCGAGAGGTTGGTGAACACCGCGCTGGTGGTGGCGCTGTTGGTGGTGATGGCCGCCGTCACCACGCCGGGCGCCGGGGTGGCCGAGCAGCCGGGGCCGGGCGTGAAGGCGGGCGTCACCACGGGCGGCGGCACGAACACGCAGGGCAGCGGGGTGGGCGTGGCCGTACGCGTGGCGGTGCGCGTCACGGTGGCGGTGCGCGTGCGCGTGGGGGTGCGCGTGGCGGTCGCCGTGCGCGGCGCGGGCGTGCGCGTGGACGTGCGCGTGGCGGTGGCCGTGCGCGGGCGCCGCGTGGGGGTAGCCGTCGGCCCGGCCACCAGGCACGGCTCGATCATCGGCGAGTAGGGGTCGGGGTTACACGCCGTCTCGCTGCTGGTCAATTGGAACTGCACGCGGATAAAGGTCGTGTCGGGCGGGAAGATGTAGGGCGGGAAATCGCCGGTCACGTGCGTGTCGCCGGGCGGGAAGCTGCTCGTGCCGGTCTGCGTGAGGACGGTGGTAAAGTCGTCGCTGTAGTTGATCTGCTGCTGCAAGTCGGCCTGCCAGGGCGAGGTCACGGTGCAAGCGCCGTTGTTGCGCACCACGGCATCCCAGTGGACGCTGCCGTCGAGGTTACAGGCGATGTTCAGGTCGGCGATGTAGACGTTGCAGACGCTGCACGGCTCGGGCGTGCGCGTGGCAGTCGGCGGCACCCGCGTCCGGGTGGCCGTGTTGGTCGGCGGGCGGGGCGTGCTGGTGGCGGTGTCGCTCGGTCGGATGGGCGTCGGCGTGGTGGTCGGCGGGACGGATGTCCGCGTCAGGCTCGGTGGGATAGCCGTGGCCGTGTTGGTCGGCGGCGGGGGGGTGCGCGTGTTACTCGGCGGAATGGGTGTGGTCGTGTTGGTCGGCGGCACCTGGGTGCGCGTATTGCTCGGCGGGATGGGCGTCGGCGTGTTGGTCGGCGGCACCTGGGTTCTGGTCGGCGTGAGCGTCGGGCGCACGCAGACGATGAAGGTCACCGTGGCGGTCGCCTCCAGCCCCAGGTTAGAGTAATACTCCAGGTGGATCTGGTAGTTGCCGCTCGCTGCGTTGGCCGGCACGGGCCAGCTGTCGTTACCGGTCACGGGGCTGGCCTGGCCCTGGATGTTGACGGTAAATGGCCCATAGACGACGGTGGTGCTTGGGTTGGTGATCCAGTAGGTGTAATGGTCGGGCACGCTCGTGAAAGTGATGGACCAGTTGAAGCTCTCGACCCCGCCCGGATTGACGCAGGCTGGGGGCGCGGGGCTGCGCTGGAGATCGATGAAATCGAGCGGGGCCGCCGGGGCGGCCGCCCCCAGGGATTGGGCCGCCTGCGCGGGACCGCCCGCGCCCAGGGCCAGCACGAGCAACAGCAACAGGGCGCCCAGGCCCCCCCAGCGATGAGCAGACATGCGACCACTCCTTCCCTACCGACGAAGCGTGCGCGTATGAGGGCCGGGCGGCGCCGGCTCTTGTGATCCGGGGTACGCAGTGCAGGGTGAGTCGTGGACAGGTGGACTGCATAATCATCGTAGCACTCGGATCGGGCTGCGTCAAGAGGGGATGCAGCCGGCGCGACCTTTCAATGTTGCAAGAATGGCAAATCGCGCCAAGGTGAACGCGGGCGGCCCCGGCGGGGCACGCATATTGCACCGCGAAGGCGCGACGGCCGCGAAGAACGAGATTAATAT
>DASSGZ010000011.1:0-13715 GCA_035693165.1 Chloroflexia bacterium
GGATGGCCCGGACAAATGTGCCACCAGGCGGCGCCCGGCGGCTCAAGCCGCCGGCTACCATTATCAAGGCCGCGGGCGCGGCCTCTCTCCCCTTGTCACTCTGAGCGCAGCGACGAGTCTCGTCTTGTACCCCACCGATTCCTTTGTCACTCTGAGCGCAGCGACGAGTCTCATCGTATGACTAGCCGAGACGAGATTCTTCGCTGCGCTCAGAATGACAGTAAGGGCGGGGGCGCGCTACTTCCCTTGTCACTCTGAGCGCAGCGAAGAGTCTCGTGCCCCGCCGCGCCAGCGATTCTGCGCGGCCCTCGCTGAAAACAGGCCGAACGCGCGAGGTGGCAAGGCGGGTTTGAAACCCGCCCCTACACCGGCATCCCCGCCTTATTCGTCGCCCAGGAAGTGCCGCAGGCATATGATTGGCTCAGAATGACAAGAGAGAGGCCGGACGCGAGATGACCGGCGTGGTGGGCACAAAAAAGGAGGGGCGGGTGGGTGCCCGCCCCTCCTGGGGGTTGCGTGATTGGCAGCGCTTAGCCGATGGAGCCTTCCATCTGGAGTTGGATCAGGCGGTTCAGTTCGACCGCGTACTCCAGCGGGATCTCCTTGGTGATCGGCTCGATGAAGCCGTTGATGATCATCGAGAACGCCTCGGCTTCGCTGAGGCCGCGGCTCATCAGGTAGAAGAGCTGCTCCTCGCCGACCTTCGAGACGGTGGCCTCGTGGCTGATCTGGACGTGGTCTTCCTTGATCTGGATGCTCGGATAGGTGTCGGTGCGCGCCGCTTCGTCCAGCAGCAGCGCGTCGCAGCGCACGTTCGACTTGACGCCGTAGCAGCCTTCCTGCACTTCGAGCAGACCGCGATAGGTCGCCCGGCCGGTGCCCTTCGAGATCGACTTCGAGACGATGGTCGAGGACGTGTTCGGCGCGGCATGGATGATCTTGGCGCCCGCGTCCTGGTGCTGGCCGTTACCGGCGAAGGCAATCGACAGCACGTCGCCGCGCGCCCCCGGCTCCATGCACCAGACGGCCGGGTACTTCATGGTCAGTTTGCTGCCCAGGTTGCCGTCCACCCACTCCATGGTGGCATTGCGGAACGCCTTGGCCCGCTTCGTCACCAGGTTGTAGACGTTGCCCGACCAATTCTGGATGGTGGTGTAGCGCACCCGCGCACCCTCATGCACGATGATCTCGACCACCGCGCTATGCAGGCTGTCCTCGCGATAGGTCGGCGCGGTGCAGCCTTCCACGTAGTGGACATAGCTGCCCGGCTCGGCGATGATCAGCGTGCGCTCGAACTGGCCCATGCTCTGGGCATTGATGCGGAAGTACGCCTGCAGCGGGATCTCGACCTTCACCCCGGCGGGCACATACACGAACGACCCACCGCTCCAGACGGCGCTGTTCAGCGCGGCAAACTTGTTGTCGCCGGGCGGGATCACCGTCGCCCAGTACTTGCGGAACAGGTCCGGGTACTCGCGCAACGCCGTGTCGGTATCGGTGAAGATCACGCCCTGCGCCTGCAAGTCCTCGCGGATGCTGTGGTAGATAACCTCGGACTCGTACTGCGCGCCGACCCCGGCCAGATACTTGCGCTCGGCCTCGGGGATACCCAGGCGCTCGAACGTATCCTTGATCTCCGCCGGCACCTCGTCCCAGGTCTTGCCCTGGGTCTGCGTCGGCTTGATATAGTAGTAGATCTCGTCGAAATTGATGCCGGAGAGGTCGCCGCCCCAGGTGGGCATCGGCTTGCGCAAGAACATTTCGAGCGCGCGCAGGCGGAAGTCGCGCATCCACTGCGGCTCGCCCTTCATCTCCGAAATCTCGGCGACCACGTCGCGGCTGAGGCCCCTCTTGGCCTTGAATACGTAATTCTCCGGTACGTGGAACCCGTACTTGTAATTATCAAGGCCCTGGGGCTGGGTCTCTGTACCGGCCAGTTCGGTTGTCATGGCTGCTCCTTCACCTCTACCGCCGGGACAAGCACTCCTACCGGCCCATACCGATCTTGTCCCAGGAGTAAACGCATATTGATACATCTACATTATAGGCTTTTGGCGCGCCTTTGTCAACATTTACACAGTCGAATCTGTGAAAACCCTGTAACACGGTGCGCCGGCATTATCCCGCCGGGCCAAATCCGTTCGGATGCGTGGAATGCCACCGCCAGGCCGAGCGCAGGATCGCTTCGAGATCGTACTGCGGCTGCCAGCCCAGCACAGTCCGCGCCTTGCTGTTGTCGGCCCAGATCGCCACCGGGTCGCCGGGGCGGCGGCTCGTGTACTTCACCGGGATGTCCACTCCGCTGACTTTGCGCGCCAGGTCGATGATCTCTTGCACCGAGGCGCCGCGCCCGGTCCCCAGGTTGACAAACTCGGACTGGTCATGCGTCATCAGGTACTCCAGCGCCCTCACATGGGCGCCGGCCAGATCGAGCACATGGATATAGTCGCGGATCGCGGTGCCGTCGGGCGTGGGATAATCGGTGCCGAAGACCTGCACGGCGGGGATCTTGCCCAGGGCCGCCTTCATCACCAGCGGGATCAGGTTGAGCGTGAAGGTCGGGTCCTCGCCGATGCTGCCGTCGAGCGCGGCGCCGGCCGCGTTGAAATAGCGCAGGCTGACGAAGCGTAACCCGTGCACCACATCGAACCAGTGCAGCATCTGCTCGACCATGCGCTTGGTCTCGGCGTAGGGGCTTTCCGGGTGCAGCGGGTTGGCCTCGCTCACCGGCAGCACATCGGGCGTGCCGTAGACCGAGCAGGACGAGGAGAAAATGAAGCGCCGCACCCCCGCGCGCGTCATCGCCTCCAGCAGCACGAGCGTGCCGCAGACGTTATTCTCGAAATAGCGGCCCGGCTGCTCCATCGACTCGCCCGCCGCTTTATACGCCGCGAAGTGGATCACCGCCTCGATGGGGTGCTCGGCGAACAGCCGGTCGAGCAGCGCGCCGTCGGCGATGTTGCCGCGCACCAGGGGCGTATCGCCGATCGCCTCCTGGTGGCCGAACTCCATGCTGTCAAGCACCAGCACGTCGTAGCCGCGCTCGCGCAAGACCCGCACGGTATGCGAGCCGATATACCCCGCGCCGCCCGTCACCAATACCAGCATATCTAGCCTCCCAGCCTGAATCGATGATCACCGATTCACTACCATCATTAAAATCTCTGCGTTCTCTGCGCCTCTGCGGTGCCCAGCCCGGCAATGTACGCCGTGCGCCGGCACCCGGCAACAGCGGAAGCGAATCACCGCTTTCTGGTATACTGTACATCGGGCAGCACGCGGCAAGATCCGTGCTAGCGATGGGGGCCCGGCAATCGTGTTATAATCGGACATTCACCGCGACCGGCCACAGGCCGCGCAGAAGAAGGGTGGCGTGTACAAAGGGCTTTCCATTTCGGTAGTCATCCCCTGTTTCAACGAAGAAAAGGGCATCGGCACAGTGCTCCAGCGCATGCCGGACTACGTCGACGAGGTCATCGTCGTGGACAACAATTCGGCAGACGGCACGGCGCGCATCGCCGAGGCACACGGCGCGCGGGTGGTGCATGAAAAGCGCAAGGGCTACGGCAGCGCCTACCAGGCGGGGCTGCCCCAGGCGCGCGGCGACATCATCGCCACCCTGGACGGCGACGGCACCTATCCGGCGACCGAGATCGCGCCGATCATCGACTGGATGCTGGCGCGCAAGGTCGATTTCGTCTCGGCCAGCCGCTTCCCCTTGCAGAAGCGCGAGGCCATGCGCCACCGCAACTGGCTGGGCAACATGATCCTCACCTGGACCACGCGGCTGCTCTGGCTCACCTGGATGCACGACTCGCAGTCGGGCATGTGGGTCTTCCGCCGCGAGATGCTGCGCCACTTGCGGCTGACCAGCCTGGGCATGCCCTTCTCCGAGGAGATCAAGATCGAGGCGATGACGAACCGGCGCTACCGGTTCGCCGAGTACCCGATCCGCTACGAGGAACGTATCGGCGAGAGCAAGCTCTTCCCGTTCCAGAACGGCGTGGAGAACCTGCTCTTTTTGTTCAAGCTCCGGCTGGGGCGGCGCACGCACGCCCGGCCCCGGCCCGGCCCACGCGATTGACAGGACGACGCATATGCCACAGATGACGAAAGCCCGCCGCGCGATCGGCGTGGTAGCGGGCGGGCTGCTCGTGACCGGCCTGGCCGGGATGACCCTGCTGGGGCAGGCGGGCGCTGCCCCCCGCCCGGCGCCCACCGCCGACCCCTTTGCCGACCCGGCCTTTGAACAGGTGTGGGGACGCACCGATTACCTGGTCGCCCAGGGACAGGCGGCGCGCTCCTGGTACTGGGGCCCCGCCGCGGGCCGCAGCGTCTACGAACCCTACGACGAAGGCTCGGGCCGGCTCCACCTGGTGCAATACTTCGACAAGAGCCGCATGGAGATCAACGACGTGACGGCGGACCGCAACTCCAAGTGGTTCGTGACCAACGGCCTGCTCACCGTCGAACTCGTGTCGGGCCGGGTGCAGTTCGGCAACACGCGCTGGGTGCCCAAGACGGGTGGCCCCGCGCCGATCCCCGTGGCCGCCGACGCCGACGACGCCAACGCGCCGACCTATGCCAGCTTCACCAACCTCGCCAACACGATCCTGGGCGACCACAAAGCGCCCGACCGCAGCGGCCAGGTTGTGCAGGAGACGGTAAACCGCGCGGGCCAGGTGGCGCCCGCCCCCGATAAGGCCGCCTACGGCGTGCGCTACGCCCACTTTGAGCCGTTGACAGGCCACAATGTGGCCGGGGTCTTCTGGGACTTCCTCAACGCCCGCGGCCCGGTGCGCGAAAACGGCGCGACCGTTACCGCGATGCTCAGCGATCCCTGGTTCTTCACCAGCGGGCTGCCGATCAGCGAGGCGTACTGGGCGCGCGCCAAAATCGCCAACACGCAGCATGATGTGCTGATCCAGCTTTTTGAGCGCCGCGTGCTCACCTACATCCCCGACTTTGACCCGGCCTGGCGCGTGCAGATGGGCAACATCGGCCAGCACTACGTGCAGTGGCGCTACCCGAGCGGCCTCCCTGCCCCGGTGCCCACGGCGCCCGCCCTGCTGCGGCTCGCGCACTAATCCAATAGCCGGCGCCAGGGTGGGCGCGCAGTGTGCGCCCACCCTTTTCCGTGCCCCGCGGTAAGCCGCACTACCGACACCGCCGGGGCCATGCGCTAGACTTCCTCCAGATAGTGACCGCACGCAGGCAACCCGCATGCCCACCCCTGCCCCGGCCACACCCAAGTGGAGGATTGAGCTATGCAAATCGGAATCGGACTCCCCAACCCTATCCCCGGCACCCAGGGCCGCACCCTGGTCGAGTGGGCGCGGCGCGCCGAGGCGCGCGGCTTTTCGACCCTGGCGACCATCGACCGCATCGCCTATCCCAACTATGACTCGCTGATCAGCCTGGCGGCGGCCGCCGCCGTCACCGAACGCATCGGATTGCTCACCAACGTGCTGCTCGCACCCACACGCAACCCCGTCGTGCTGGCGAAAGCCGCGGCCAGCGTGGACCAGATCTCCGGCGGGCGGCTGACGCTGGGCCTGGGCGTGGGTGGACGCGAAGACGACTACATCGCGACGGGACTCGACTTCAAGACGCGCGGGCGGCGCTTCGACGCAGACCTGGAACTGCTGCACCGGGCCTGGAAAGGGGAGCCGGTGGCCGGTAGCCCCAAGCCGGTGACGCCCACCCCGGTACACGACGGGCGGGTACCGATCCTCATCGGCGGCTCGGCGGACGCGGCCATCGAGCGGACACTGCGCTGGGGCGCCGGCTGGACGATGGCCGGGAGTGCGGCGCAGGCGGCGCCTTTCCTCGCGCGCATCCGCCAGGCGTGGCAGGAAGCGGGCAAGCCGGGCAAGCCACGCATCGCCGGGCTCATCTACTTTGGCCTCGGTCCCAACGCCGATACGGGCATCCCGGCCTATATCAAAGACTACTATAGCTTCACGCCCTGGCCTGAGCAGTTAGCGGCCGGCGTTCCCCGCACGGCGGAAGCGCTGCAAGGCGTGGTCAAAGAGTTCGAGGATCTCGACATTGACGAGCTAATCTTCGATCCCACGATTGCCGAGATCGCGCAGGTCGATCTGCTGGCGGACGCCGTGCTGCGCAAGTGAGCGCGCCCGCGACAAAGACGGGGGCGGCGCCGTGGCGCCGCCCCGCGTGAGGCGACCGATCCCTGTTTACGTGGGATCGACGGAGTGGGCCACGTCGAGCAGCCCCGCATCCGGCAACCGGCCCACCAGCACGTACACCATCCCGCCGTTGCGCCAGAACACGGCGTGGTCGCTGCCGCCGGTGTCCATCCAGTAAGTGCGATCGCCCTGTTGCACCGTGTGCCACGACCCCGGCGGACTCCCGCCCGGATCTTGCGCCTGGTAGAGCGAGAGCATGGAATCCCCCGCCATCCAGGCCAGGTGCGCGCCGTGCGTCTCGCCCAACATCAGCGCGCGCCCGCCGGCAAAGTGGTAGCCGGGCGGCATCACAGCCGGCGCAGAGACGCTCATGCCCATGGTGCCGGCGAGTTGCGCGCGCACCGCCGCCATATCGCCCGGCAAGCTGTGCGGCACAGTGCCCATCTGCTCGGCCATCTCGTGGTCTTGCATCGACATCATGGCGACCGTGGCCGCCTGCGAACGGTCGAACAGGGTGAGCGCCACCGTGCCCAGGCCCAGCGCCAGAACCAGCACCACCACCGCCAGGGCGCCGGCCATGGCCCAGCGTCGCGAGGGCCGCCAGCGCGGCAACCCGAAGCGGCGCGCCGGAGTGGCCGCGCCGCCGGCATAGGCGCGCGCCCGCACGCGCCCGGCGAGATCGGCGGGGACCGGCGGCGCGAGGGCGGCGCCGGGGGCCAGAAACCGCTTGACCTGGCGCTGGCCTTCCACGTCGGCCCGGCAGCGGGCGCATTCTTCGAGGTGCCGCGCGATGGTCTGCCGGGTGGCCGGGTCGAGTTCGCCATCCAGGTAGGCGCTCAGGAGATCGCGCGGCTCGGGGCAAGGCGTCATGGCGCGCCTCCGCTCAGGTCGTTCGCGGGCAGTTCGGGCATGCCCTCGGTCAGCCGGGCGCGCAAGAGGCTACGGGCCCGGTAGAGCCGTGAGCGCACCGTCCCGACGGGGCAGCCGAGCATCCCCGCTGCTTCTTCATAGGAAAAGCCGCCCACATCTACCGCCACGAGAGCGCTGCGAAAGTCGGGCGGGAGTTCGCGCAAGGCCGCACTGAGCCGGGCATCGAGCGTGCGATCCAGCAGGATCTCGGCGGGGTCGGCGGCGGGTGCCTCCCAGGCGGCGATGTCGGCGGGCGCGGTGGCGCTGAACGAGCGCGTGCGGCGGGCCTCGGCGCGGCTGACTTGATTGAGAAAGAGGTTGTTCATAATGCGGTAGAGCCAGGCGCGCGCGTTGGTGCCCAGGGTAAAGCGATCGAAGGCGGCATAGCCGCGGGTATAGGTTTCCTGCACCAGATCCTCGGCGTCGGCGGGGCGGCCGGTCAGCCGCAGGGCGGCATAGTACAGCCCGGAGAGATGCGCCAGCGCGACCTCTTCAAACAGCGCTTGCTTTTCGCGGTCATCGCGCCACATCCGCATAGGCCGGCGTTCCCTCAACTCCCTGTGCCGCGCGGCACGCCTGGATCAGCATGAGCGAGAAGCGCGCCGGATGCTTCCCCGGCGCTTTCTCTATTATAGACAACAGGGGAAGCTGGGGGAAAGTTCCCGCCGGCAGCGCGGGGGAAAGCGGCGCCCGTCCGATCCGGCGGATCGGACGGGCGCATGGCCGGCGACGGTCAGGGGCAGGCGGCGCCGAAGGCGGCGCCCAGCACCGGCTCGGCGCAATGGAGCCAGGGGAACTCCCAGGCCGGGTTGGTGGACCCGGCGTTGTTCATCTCGTCGGGGTTGACCTGGATGTGGACATGCGGCCCGCTCGAAAAGCCGGTGCTGCCGCTCTCGCCGACGGGCGCCCCGGCGTCGAAGGTCGCACCCTCCTGCACCCAGTCGTTCAGCTTGGAGAAATGGGCCAGCAGGATATAGTGCCCCGTTTCGGCGGATTGGAACCAGACGTGGTTGCCCCAGCCCTTGCCGCAACTCTGGTCCCCGGCGACGCAGCCGCGCAACACCTCGGTCACGGTGCCGCCCACCGGCGCATGGACGATGGTGCCGGTCCAGGCGTCGAGGTCGATGCCGTAATGGGCGCCGCCGCTGGGATAGTGGCCGAACTCGGCGGTGATATGGTACTGGTGGTCCAGCAGATTGGCATGCGGGGCGACCGGCGGGGCGGGCGCGGCGGGCGCCTGCTCGGCCCCGCCGACCGGCACCACTTCCCCCGAGGCGCGCACATGATACGTCTGGCCGGGCGGGATGGCGTAGCGCCCGCGGTGGACGGGGCTGGTGTCGCGCAGCAGCCAGGCAGCCGCGCCTACCACGAGGCAGAAGGCACAGAGGCCGGCCAGCACCGCGCGGTACGTTGGGCTATAAAGTAACGCAGACAGATTCGACCCGCGGCGGGCCCGGCCATCTGACCAGATCATATTCGGGTGTCCGTTTCGGAACGAGAACTACAGGGTGAGTAGCGCCGGGGAGGCCAATCTCCCCTGGATATTATACCAGAACATAAGTGCTACAGCAATAGGATCGGGACTGATTTTGAGGCCAAATTCATGTGCGCCGTGGTCGGCATCACGCCGCCGGGCGGCGGGGCAGGCGGCGGCCATAGCGCCCGCGGATATCGTTCCAGCGCACGCGCAGCACATCGGTGAGCAGGCGCAGCGGGTCGCGCAGGGGGTTGACTTTGCTGCCGCTGGCGTAATACCACTCGACCGGCACTTCCTTCACCCGGTAGCGCCGCTTGAGGGCCAGGTAGAGCACTTCGACATCGAAGCCCGTAACCATCGCGCCCTTGACCACGCCGGCATTGTCGCCGTAGATCTGCACGCGGCGGAAGAGGTCTTGCGTCGCCTCCTGGGTGAAGGCTTTGAAGCCGCACTGGGTGTCGTTGAACTGGCGCAGGGCGATAAACTGGACCAACTTGTTGAACACGCGGCCCATAAGGTGCCGGTAGCCCGGCTCGTTGTAGCGCACCGCGCCCTGGCCCTCGCGCGAGCCAATCGCCACATCGTAGCCGCGTTCCAGCCAACTGAGGAGTTTCGCCAGTTCGGCGATGGGCGTGGACAGGTCGGCGTCGGAATAGAGGATATAGCGCCCGGTGCCGGCCAGCATGCCGGTGCGCACGGCCACGCCCTTGCCCATGTGCGGGTTATGGATGACGCGGATGCTGGGGTCGGCGGCGGCGGCCTCGTCGGCCAGCGCCGCGGTATTGTCGCTGCTGCCATCGTCCACAACGATCAACTCGGACTTGTAGGGCTGCTGCCGAAGATAGTCCTGCACGCGCCGGATGCTGTCGGGGAGCCGGCGGGCTTCGTTATAGGCCGGGATCACCACGGTTACAAACGGCGGATCGACAGCAGCCGTGGGGGCGCCGGCGGGCGCCGGCTGGGGGCGCATCAGTTCGTTTGACCTCATCATACTCCGGGCCGGGCGGCGATGCCCGGCCCCTGCAATTACCCGCCGCGCCGGCAGGCAGGCCAGTATACCATCTTTCGGCGCCCGGCGGCAAACCGCCCCATCTGCGCCTGGTACAAGCCGCGAAACCCGCGGTCCCGCCCAGTATAGCCGAGCCGGCGCGCTTTGTGCAACCGCGCCGCTACCACGGGGTGCGCGTCATGATTTTGCATCCGGGTGGGCGAGCCAACCTCTCCCCCGGCCCCTCCCCGCGGCGGGGAGGGGAGATTGCCGTGCCGTGAGTCTCCCCCTTCCCGCGACGGGAAGGGGGGCGGGGGGTTAGGTTGGCCGGGCGCCCGGATGCCGCCCGGTGGGCGCTAAAGCCTGACGGGCACCCGCCACCACGTAAAGCGACCGGCCCCCGTGGAGGCCGGTCGCGTACCCGACGGGGAACGGCGCGCTTTAGCGCGAGATGGCGTTGGACAGCACCTTGGTCAACTGCCCGCGACTGTTGTTGTTGCCCCAGCGGAACGTGCCGTCGGCGTAGCCCGAGACCAGGCCGCGGTTGTAGATCGTTTCGATCTCGGCGTAGAAGGGGTTCGCGCGGTCGACATCGCGGAAGTGCGGTCCGCCCGCCGTGTTGATCGGTAGCCCCAGGCCCTGCACGACGATCTTCGCCATCTGGCCGCGCGTCACCGTGTTATAGGGCCGGAAGGTGTGATCGCTGTAGCCGCTGATGAACCCGGCGTTCGCCGCCGTCTCGATATACGGGTAGAACGGGTCGGTCGTCGGCACATCGACAAAGTGAGGGCCGCCCGCCGCGTTGATCGGCAGCCCGCGCGCCAGCACGACCCACTTCGCCAGCAGCGCGCGCGTGGCGTTGGTGTAGGGCTGGAACGTGTTGTCGCCGAAGCCCTCGACCACGCCGCGCGCCGTCAGGTTGCTGATAAACGTGTAGAACGGGTTGGCCGGCGGCGTGTCGGTGTATTGCTGGCCGCAGCCCGTGGCGCAGTTGATCAGCAGCGGCGCCCGCGCGACCTGGCTGAAGGTATTGAGCCCGTCGTTGGCGACCACCGAGATCGTGTAGCGGCTCTGCGGCAGATTAGCCGGCACCTGCCAGACGAACCCGCCGCTGGCGAGCGTCGCCGTGCCGGCGGTGCCGGAGGTGCCCTGGCCGTTGTTATACTGAATGGTGACGTTGCCCGCCGTCTTGCCCGGCGTCCAGCTAATGGTCGTCTTGCCGCCCGGCGACACGCGCGGGTCCGCCGTCAGGCGCACGCCGTTGAGCTGGAAGAAGGCCGGGTAGATTTGGGATCCAGCCGCGCGATCTTCCTCCTGCGGGTCGAAGCGGAACACGCTCACGTGGCCCGCCGCGGCCCACGACGGCCCGCTATAGTTGGGATCGGTCGGATAGGTATTCAGGTCCAGCGCCACCTGTTGCCAGCGGTTATACCACTGGATCTGGGTCTCGGTGGCCTTGTAGCTGCTCGGCACCCTGGGGTCCAGTGCCCATAACAGGCGCGGCCCGGCGTTCCACTGGCTATACTGCCCGCCCGGCGCCTGGTCCGGGTTGGGCGCCCCCAGATACAGGTTGTAGCTGAAATAGTGGTAGCGATGGGTGTCGATGCTATGAACGCCGTCATTGTACAGGAAGTTGAGGTTGGGATCGCCGCCGGCGGTGGCCAGCAGGAAGCCCGGCTGGAACGAGTAGCTGAACAGGCCGCCGGCAAGCTGGATCACCGGCTGCAGGCTGGTCATCGTGGTCAGGTTCCACGAGTAGCCCAGGTTCGTGGTCGCGTAGTCTTCGCCGCTGCTGGGGCTGGGCGCGGTGATATTGAGCACCGGCGCATTGTTGATGGTCAACGGGTTGCTCGTGCCCGAGCCGGAGCTGGATACGGCATGGATCGTGTAGGTGCCGGGCGCCAGTGCCGCGCCCGCGGCCCAGGTATAGCTGCCCGAACCGGGCAGATTCGCGGCGATCCGGAACTCGTCGCCGCCGCCGAGCGTGACATAGAGGCTGACCGGGCTGCTGGAGCCGCTCCAGTTGATGGTGGCGTTGGGACCGCTCGCCGGGGTCAAGCGCACCCAGTCAAGCTGAATATTGACGTTGCTATGGCCCTGGTACCAGGTGGGATTGAGCACCAGGCCGTTCCAGGAGTCCGCGCCGAAGTTGCCGGTTCCAACATTGGCCCTAGCATTGAGATCGATATCGTAGATATGCCAGCCGGCTTGAGTGGGAACAATGTCGCTCTGCCCGTTAGGCTGGCCGGTCCAGTTGTGAGTCTTGAACCAGAAGACAACCATCTGGTCGGCCACACTGCTGTACATGCGGAAGCGCAGATGGCTGTAGCGGCCCTGCGGGATCGGGTAGTTCGGGCCGCTGCGCTCGCCCAGATAATCGGCGGCCGTGTCCCACCCCTGATATTGCAGGAAAATCGAGCTGTCTTGCGCTGTGCTGTTGGCGCTGAAGATCCCGTTGGTGTAAGTGGGGCGGGTCATGTGGTTCAGCCAGTCGGCGTCGTCGGGGTTGTTCATGTCCCAGGGATCGCCCAGGATCTGCGTCGCGTAGTCGTCGGACTCGGCGACGGGGTTGCTGGTCACCGAGACGGTGATCCCGGCATCGGGCGCGGCCCCGACCGGCGCCGGGCCGCGGCCCGCCACGACGGCGAGCACGCCCATCACAGCGATCAGCAGCAGCCGCAACGGCCAACGGGTGGATAGTACAGCGCGGTTCGGCACGGTCCTTATCACGGAAGATCTCCTTTTCCCTTGTCATACACGGATTTCTGTGCGGCGAAACGACAAAAGTGGTGGGTAGCAGAAGTCCAATAATGTCGCCGGCTCGCCGGCATGCGCAGATACGTGACAGCGGCGATCATGCCACCGCAGGCATCCTGCCATGAAGCAGTGCCGGCCGGACCGCAAGCGATAGCGCTTCAGCAAGGCACACCTTTGTGAAAGTATACCACGCCTGCAGATCGGAGACCACACCGGCCTCTGAGTTCGGGCGTCTCTGTGATACATTTGTGACTCGCGGGCCGGGCGGCTACTCGTCGGGCACCAGCGCGCGGAAAGCGAGATCGCCGGGCGCGGGGGTCGGGCCGGTGTAACGGCTACCCCCGGCATACAGGTCGTCGGTGGCGCACCAGACCGTCAGCGGCGCCGGGCCGCGCGGCAAATCGGCCAGTTCCAGGCTCAGGAAATAGGACTGGCCCGCCGAGTCGGCCAGCGGCGCAAACCGGAAGGTGAGCCAGGTCTCGCTGGCCGGCACCTCCGCCAGGGGCAAGACCACGCGGCGCAGATCGGTCGGGTCCTGGGGGCTGCGCTTGAGATGCAGCACCAGGTTGCCTGTGTCCACCCGGTTGGGCTTCGTCACCAGCAGCGCCAGCGCGCTCAATTGCGGCTGGGCGACGGAGAACGTCTGCCCGGCCCAATGCTCGGGGGAGTCGCTGGGCACGACCGGGATCTTCTGCTGGGTATTGGTCTGGGCAAACAGCGGGCGCAACGGGGTGGGGAACACCGCGCCGGGCTTGCGCTGGTAGACCACCAGCGGATAGGTTCTGGGCGCGCAGCGGCTCGGCTCGTCCATCTTGAGCGCGGGCGTATAGGCCGCCTGGAACCACGCCTCCTGCGACACATTGTGCCACTGCGGCTCAAAGCAGCCGTGCGCAATGTAATAGTCCGGCTGGTAGTGCTGGATCGCCCAGTCCCAGTCATTGGCGAGGACATGGGCCGAGGCCCCCGGCGTCACCAGTCCCAGCAGGTCGATGATGCGCGCGTGGCTGTAATAGCCCAGCTTGCCCACTTCCAGGAAAGCGACCGAGGTCTGCGGCCCGCCGTGCTGGGCAAACCAGTCGCCTAATTGCTCATAGAGATCCGGCCCGCGGGGAATGGTATACCAGAGGGTGTCGTAAGCGCGCACCTGCGCGGCGATGGGCGCAGCCAGCAGCAGGGCGACCCCCAGGCCCACCACGGCAGCCCGCCGGGGCCACCCTGCCCGCCCGTTTGCCGGTTCCATCGGCGCGCCCGCGGGCCGGGCCACGGCGCGGGCCAGCAGGAACGCGCAGAGCCGCGCGATCCCGGCGATGCCCCAGGCCAGGAGAATGCCGGCCCCGACGCCGAGCGGCACCGTATACCAGATGTAAAACGGCAGCCGCAAGACGGTGTAGCCCGCGCTGAAAGCCACCCCCCAACCCACCACGAGCAACCAGGG
>DASSGZ010000012.1:0-13268 GCA_035693165.1 Chloroflexia bacterium
GGCGCAGGAGGACGGCACCTTCAAGCCCGTGGAGCAGTTGCGCGCCCTCTACGAGGGCAAGGGGGTCACGAAAGACAAGGATGTGGTGACGTACTGCCGGATCGGGGAGCGCAGCAGCCACACGTGGTTTGTGCTGAAGTACCTGCTGGGCTACGACAAGGTGCGCAACTACGACGGCTCGTGGACCGAGTGGGGCAACCTGGTCGGCGCGCCCATCGAGCGCTGACGAGTGCTGAGTGCTGGGTGCTGAGTCAGGAATGCGTGACGAGTGTAAAGGCTTGTCACTCTGAGCGCAGCGAAGAGTCTCGTTGCCCGCAGGCCGAGGTGCTTCGTGGCGCTTAACACTCGCCAGCACTCGGCACTCAGCACTCAGCACTGGGAAAGGAACGCGCATGAGCACACTGGACACAGAGGCGGCGCCGGGGGCGCGCAACGGCGGGGCGCCCGACGCGGAGGCGCCCGCCGATCTGCGGTTTGACACGGTCGCCGTGCATGCCGGGGACCGGCTGCCGCTGGAGCAGGCCATCCCCACGGCCACCCCGATCTACGCCACCAGCACCTTCCTCAGCGAGAACGCGGCGGCGCTGGACGCCATCTTCGGCGGCACGCGCAAGGGCTACGTCTATGCGCGCTACGCCAACCCCACCGTGACCGCGCTGGAGGAGGCGATCAACCGGCTGGAGGGCGGCGCCGCGACGGTGGCCTTCGGGTCGGGCATGGCCGCGCTGCACGCCGCCTTGCAGGTGGTCGAGTTCGCGCCCGGCGATGTGGTGCTGGCCGCCCGCGACCTCTACGGCGCGACGCACACGCTGCTGCACACCCTGTTCGCCCCGCTCGGCGTCACCCCGCGCTTCGCCGACTGCAACGACGCCGAGGCGTTCGCGGCGGCGCTGCAGGAGGAACCGCGGCCCCGCGCCGTGGTCATCGAGCCGGTGTCCAACCCGCTGATCCGCGTGCTCGATGTCGAGGCGGTAGTGCGCCAGGCCCACGCGGCGGGCGCGCTGGTGATCGTGGACAACACCTTCGCCACGCCCTACCTGCTGCGCCCGCTGGCCTACGACGCCGACATCGTCGTGCATAGCACGACCAAGTATTTCGGCGGCCACGGCGACGCTTTCGGCGGCAGCGTCACCGTGCGCGACCCCGACCGGGAAGGCACGTTGCGCACGCTGGCGAAGCTGCTGGGCGCGGTGCTCAGCCCGTTCGAGGCCCACCTGATCCATCGCGGCACCAAGACGCTGGCCCTGCGCATGGAGCGCCACTGCGCCAACGCCCAGACCGTGGCCGAGTGGCTGAGCACACACCCGCGGGTGGCCGCGGTCCACTACCCCGGCCTGCCCAGCCACGCGGGCCATGCAGTCGCCGCGCGGCTGTTCCGGCCCGGCGCCTTCGGCGGCATGCTCGCCTTCGAGATCGCCGGCGCCGGCCAGCCCGCCGTCTACCGGTTCATCGACCACCTGCGCCTGCTCATCGCCGCCACCACGCTGGGCGATGTCTACAGCGAGGTCTCGTACCCGGTTATGTCAAGCCATCGCGACTGGTCCCCGGCCCTGCGCCGCCGCGCCGGCATCACCGAGGGTCTGCTGCGCCTCTCCGTCGGCATCGAAGACCCGGCGGATATCATCGCCGATCTGGACCAGGCGCTGGCGAGTGCTGAGTGCTGAGTAGTTGATGACAGCGACCCTGTCATTCTGAACGGAGCGAAGAATCTCCGTCTCGTTGGGAGCCACGACGAGACTCTTCGCTGCGCTCAGAGTGACAACCGTCTCCCCTCCCCGCCGCGGGGCGGGGCCGGGGGCGAGGTTGGGCGGGACAGCAAACCGGCATCCGTATACACATATAGAGGACCGATATGAGTGTCGAAATCACCGCCGCGCAGGATGAGGCCATTCGCCGGCACGGCGCGGCGGGCTATCCGAATGAGATCTGCGGCGTGTTGCTGGGTCGCGAGGCCGGCGGCCACAAGACCGTGGCCGGCCTGTTGCCCATCGAGAACCAGTTCGAGTCCGAGGAGCAGTATCATCGCTTCCTGATTACGCCGCGGGATATGTTGCGCGCCGAAAAGACGGCGCGCGCCCAGGGCTTGAGCGTAGTCGGCTTTTATCACTCGCACCCCAACGCCCCGGCGGTGGCGTCGGCTTATGACAGAGATCACGCCTGGCCCTGGTATTCGTATATTATAGTGTCGGTCCAGGACGGGCAGCCCCATGAGATGCGGTCCTGGACCCTGCGCGACGACCGCTCGGCCTTCGACGAGGAGGATCTGACGGTCGCGGATTCGCTAGCAAAAGGAGTATAGCCACCGTGGCAAAGATTCTGATACCCACGGCCCTCAAGCAATATGCCGAGGGGCAAGAAGAGGTTGAACTGGACGCCGGCACCGTCGATGAGGCGCTGGCCGATCTCACCGGGCGCTATCCCGGCCTCAAGAAGCATCTATATAGTGAAAGCGGCGCCCTGCGCAACTTCGTCAACATCTATCTGAACGACGAAGACGTGCGCTACCTGGAGCGCGGCAAGACTAAGCTGGCCGCGGACGACAGCCTCTCGATCATCCCGGCCATCGCCGGGGGCGCCCCGGCGCAGACCGCGCGCCGCCCGCTGGTCGAGAACGGCCACACCAGCCTGGACGCCGGCGAGATCCAGCGCTACAGCCGCCACCTGCTCGTGCCCGAAATCGGCCTCGACGGGCAGAAAAAGCTCAAGGCCGCCAGCGTGCTGATGATCGGCGCGGGCGGGCTGGGGTCGCCGCTGGCGCTCTACCTGGCCGCGGCGGGCGTGGGCCGCATCGGCATCGTCGACTTCGACGTGGTCGATTACAGCAACCTGCAGCGCCAGATCATCCACAACACCAGCAGCGTGGGCCAGCCCAAGCTGGAGTCGGCCCGCGACCGCATCCTGGAGGTCAATCCGGGCGTGCAGGTGGATCTCTACGATACGGCGCTGTCGTCGGAGAACGCGCTGGAGATCTTCAAGCCCTACGACGTGATCGTGGACGGCACGGACAACTTCCCGACGCGCTACCTGGTGAACGACGCCTGCGTGCTGCTGGGCAAGCCGAACGTCTACGGCAGCATCTTCCGCTTCGACGGCCAGGCGTCGGTGTTCTGGGCGCAGGAAGGCCCCTGCTACCGCTGCCTCTACCCGGAGCCGCCGCCCCCCGGCCTGGTGCCCTCGTGCGCCGAAGGCGGCGTGCTGGGCGTGCTGCCCGGCATGATCGGCATCATCCAGGCCACCGAGACGATCAAGCTGCTGCTGGGCATCGGCGATACCCTGGTGGGCCGCCTGCTGCTCTACGATGCGCTCAAGATGAAGTTCCGCGAGATGAAGTTGCAGAAGGACCCCGATTGCCCCATCTGCGGCGCGCATCCCAGCGTCACCGAGCTGATCGACTACGAGGCGTTCTGCGGCATCCGCCCGCACACCGCCGAGGACGATGCCTGGGACATCACGGCGACCCAGCTCAAGCAGCGGCTCGACGCCGGGGAGGACCTGGTGCTGCTCGACGTGCGCGAGCCGCACGAGTGGGACATCGCCCACCTGGAAGGCGCCAAGCTGATCCCGGTCGGCCAGGTGCAGGCCCGCGCGGGCGAACTGAACACCGCCGACGACATCGTGGTCTATTGCAAGGGCGGCACGCGCAGCGCCCGCGCCGTGCAGGAGCTACGCGGCCTGGGCTTCCGCAAGCTGAAGAACCTCAAGGGCGGCATCAACGCCTGGTCGCAGGACGTGGACCCCAGCGTTCCGCTCTATTAATCCTCCAGCTCCACACGCGAGGCCCGGCACCTTTGCCGGGCCTCGTTCGCTTTCCTGGATGCTTGCTTCTGGGGCGGCAGGCGTGATAAATCGCGCCGCTACTGACGCGGGTGGCGCCTCGGCCTGTGCTGGGGCTTGCTCCTGGGGCGGCGGGCGCGCTAAATCGCGCCGCTACG
The DNA here is from genome assembly GCA_035693165.1 of Chloroflexia bacterium. Lineage (GTDB taxonomy): Bacteria > Chloroflexota > Chloroflexia > QHBQ01 > JAICKM01 > JAICKM01. Next base: position 3,933 of record DASSGZ010000012.1, read on the forward strand.
GATGTGGACGACAATTCGGCTGCTTGGGCTAGAGGATGGGGCGGCTGCATGCGTAGGGGCGCGATTTATCGCGCCTACCGCCGCACCGGGATGCTCCCGAAGCGCGGGGCGGAGAGTCGCTACTTCAAGCTGCCCGCCACGTGCAACACGTCGTCGCGGGTCAGGCGGGTGCCGCTGAGGATGACGGCGACCGCGCCCTGGCGGAAGCGCACGCGGATGGTCTGGTTGGTGATACTGAGCGGCTGCTCGGGGTCGAGGGCGATAGGCAGCAGCCAGCCGGGGCCCTGCGGCAGGCTGACCGCTTCCTCCTGGCCCGGCAGGCCGGTGGCGCTGCCCGGCATCGCGCGGTCCTGCCACGATGGTGGCGGCTGCGGGCTGTACTCCTCGATGCTCAGCGCCTGGTTGCCGGAGGTGACATAGTAGGCCAGTTCGACGCCGGGGGTGCCGTTGCGGCCCGGCGAAATGCCGGCGGGGTCCACCAGCACATAGGGTTCGGGCCAGACGCCCGCGGGCAGCCAGGTGGGCGCCAGCAGCGCGAAGGCCACGGCGGGGCGGGCGGCGTCCAGGCTGCGGTAGACCACGATGGGCGTGGGCGCCGTGCCCGACTGCACGTTGATCGCCTTGGGGCGCGGGTCGGGGTCGCTGCCGTCGGCGGTGCAGGCCACGAGCAGCAGACAAAGCAAACCGCCCGCGATCGCCGGCAGGCGAGATCGCGGGCGGGGCATCGCGGGCGCCGTTACCGCCAATAGCGCTGCGGCGGACCGGGGAGCGCGGCGGACCGGCCCAGCGCGCGCGCGAAGATCAGCACCGAGGCCGAGATCAGCGGCACGAAGCTGAGCAGCGTCACGGCCTCAAACGGGCGCGTGGCGACCCAGTCGCGCGTCAGGTGCCAGAGCGTCTGCACGCTGCGGATATCAGCATAATTGTACGTGGTGAGGTAGTTCAAGCTCAGGAACTGGGCATCGAAGCCGATGATCGGCAGATACAGGAACTTGAGCAGCAGCACCCAGACGGCCAGCGCAACCATGAGCAGCAGCAAGATGGCCCGGTTGTCGGTCCGCACCGGCACAGTATTCAAGCCACGGGTGGCGCCGTCCATGTAGATCATGCCCGCGCCCAGCGCCAGGGCCAGGGGCGGCCCCAGAATCAACGCCAGCCACAGCAGGGACGCCGCGATCTGGCTCTGTTGTGCAAGTGTCATCGGTCCCTCCCCCTCTCGTCAGGCAAGCTGCGATGTACGTCCGCAATGCCCACCAGGGAATCTATCGCGCACTTTACCACCCTGGTAAGTTGATAACCTCTATTATAGCAAAGCAAACGCCCCGGCACAAGATACGGCTGCGGAATTAGCCAGAAAGTACCGTTTGTCCCTGGGACATCCGGGGCAAATGTCCGGCCCGCGGCACCCGTTGAGCATGACAATGCCAGCTTGTCACTCTGAGCGCAGCGAAGAATCTCGTCACCGGCCCGGCCCTGCTGTCATTCTGAGCGCAGCGAAGAATCTCGTCGCCTGTCCGACCAAGACGAGACTCTTCGCTGCGCTCAGAGTGACAGCGGTGGTGGTCCGCCTGCGCGCCGCCGAGCGTCCGGAGTGACAGGGGTGGTCTGCCTGCGGGCCACCGAGCGTCCGGAGTGACCGGGGTGGTGGTCCGCCTGCGGGCCGCCGACCAGTGGCCGCTTATTAACAGCCGCTAACACCGCCTTAAAAGGCTGTTAACACGGATTGGGTATACTATGCCGTGACCATGCATTGCCTGAATGAAACCATGCCCGCCCCGCCCGCCGGCAGCCCCCACGTTCGCCCGGCCAGGAGTTGCGCAAGCCGCCCCGCCCGTGTAGACTAAGAATGATCGGAAATGAGTGGACCCGACCGTGATGATCAGTGTGAGTGAGCGCACCCTGATGCAAACCCGCCCGGAGCCCGCAAGCGCCCCGCAACCCACCGTGCTGGTGGTCGACGACGAACAGACCCTGCGCGACATGCTGGCCTACAACCTGCGCCGCGAGGGCTACCGCGTGCTGACCGCCGCCGACGGCGCCGCGGCCATCCCGCTCGCCTATGCCGAGCGGCCCGACCTGGTGATCCTCGACGTGATGCTGCCCGGCGTGAGCGGCTTCGACGTGTGCCGGGCCATCCGGCGCGAGTTGACCGTGCCCATCCTGATGCTGTCGGCGCGGGAAGAGGAGATCGACAAGGTACTGGGCCTGGAACTCGGCGCCGACGACTACCTGACCAAGCCGTTCGGCCTGCGCGAGTTGCTGGCCCGCGTCCACGCGCTGATCCGGCGCACCGAGATGCTGCGCGGGGCGGCGGCGGCGCAAGAGGCCGCGGCGCCCAGCCCCGGCCCCCGGCTCGTCAGCGGCGACCTGGCGATCGACGTGGCCCGCCGCACCGTGACGCGGGCCGGGCAGCCGCTGGCGCTCAAGCCCAAGGAGTTCGACCTGCTGGCCTTCCTGGCCGGCCACGCGCAGCAGGTCTTCTCGCGCGAGGTGCTGCTCGACCGCGTCTGGGGCTACGATTTCGTCGGCGGCACGCGCACGGTCGACGTGCATATCCGCTGGCTGCGCACCAAGGTCGAAGCCGACCCGGCCAACCCCACCGTGCTGGAGACGGTCTACGGCGTCGGCTACAAGTTCGGCCCCGCCGTGCGGGTCGAGCAGGCGCCGGGCTAGGCGGCGGAGCGCCACGCCATGCTCTCGCGCACCTGGGTTCGCATCGCGCTGAGCTATATCGCCCTGGTGCTGACCACCGTGGGCATCCTGGCCGTGTTGCTCGGCGACGAGTTCGCCACGCGCGAAGCCGAGGCCCTGCGCGCCCGCCTGAGCGACCAGGCCCGCGCCGTCGCCTTCGCCGCCGCCCCGTTGCTGGCCCCGGCCACCCCCATCTCCGTCACGAACACCCTGGCCCACCGCATGGCCGGCCTCTTCGGCACCCGCGTGACCCTGATCCGCCCCGACGGCCAGGTGGTGGGCGACTCGGAGGAAGACCCGGCGCTGATGGCAAACCATGGGCAGCGCCCGGAAGTGGTGCAGGCGCTGGCCCACCCCGGCGCGCCCGGCAGCGACACCCGCCTGAGCGCCACCGTCCACCGCCAGTTGCTCTACGTGGCCGTGACCGTACCCGCCGCTCAAGAGGCACCCGCGGCCCCCGGCCCCGTGGCCGGCGTTGCCCGCGTGGCCTACCCGCTGACCTCGGTGGAGCAGGCGCGCGCCACGCTCTGGCGCAACCTGGCGCTGACGGTGCTGCTGGTCAGCCTGCCCACGGCGTTGCTCGGCACCCTGCTGGCGCGATCCATCGCCGGGCCGCTGTCGGCTCTGCGCGGCGTGGCCGCCCGCTTCGGCCAGGGCGACCTCACGGCGCGCGCCGACAGCCGGACCGGCGGCGAGATCGGGGCGCTGAGCGGCGCGTTCAACGCCATGGCGAACCGGCTGAGCGACACCATCCGCCGGCGCACCACCGAGCGCAACCAGATGGCCGCCGTGCTGGCCCACATGCACGACGGCATCGTGCTCACCGACGCCCACGGCGCCATCGACGGCATCAACCCCACCGCCTGCCGCCTGCTGGGCACCACGCCGGAGTATGCCATGGGCCGCTCGCTGGTCGCGCTGACCCAGAGCCACGAGATGTACCAGGCGGGACGCGCCGCCCTGGCCGCGCCCGGCGAGCGGCAATACCTGGAGTTGACCCTCGGCCCCTACCAGGTGGCCTGCGTCGTCACCGGCATCCCCGGCCCCGCGGGCGCCCCGCCCACCGGCCTGGCCGTGCTGCAAGACGCCACCGAGGTGCGCCGCCTGGAGCGCGTGCGCCGCGACTTCGTGGCCAATATCGGCCACGAGCTACGCACGCCGCTGGCCTCGATCAAGCTGCTGGTGGAAACGCTGCACACGGCCATCCACGATGACCCGGAGGCGGCGACCGACTTCCTGCGGCGCATCGACGTGGAACTGGATGGGCTGACCCAACTGGTGCGCGAACTGCTCGAACTGTCGCGCATCGAGTCCGGGCAGGTGCAACTGGACCGCCGCCCGGTGCCGGTAGACACGCTGCTGGAGCGGGCCGCCGGGCGGCTGCGCGCCCAGGCCGAGCGCGCCGGCCTCACCCTGACCGTGCGCCTCGCCCCGGCCTTGCCCCCCGCCGACGTGGACGCCGCGCGCATCGAGCAGGTGCTGGTCAACCTGGTCCATAACGCGATCAAGTTTACGCCGCCGGGCGGGGAGGTCACGCTCGGCGCCGCGCCGGACCCGGCGGGCGTGCGGCTCTACGTGCGCGACACCGGCATCGGCATCGCGCCGGCTGAGCAGCCGCGGCTGTTCGAGCGGTTCTACAAAGTGGACAAGGCGCGCGCCGCCGGGGCCATGAGCGCGGGAGGTACGGGGTTGGGCCTCGCCATCGCCAAGCACCTGGTGCAGGCCCACGGCGGCGAGATCGGCGTCACCAGCCGCCCCGGCGCGGGCGCCACCTTCGCCTTCACCCTGCCGGTGGTCGCGGCGAGCCGCGCGGTGGTGCCGGGGTAACAGGGTGCGCCTAGCGCCGCGGCGCTTTCACCCGGCGGCGCAGGTGCGTGTGGAACCAGGTTTCCGCCTCTTCGCGAACCGGTTCCCAGCCCTCGTCAATTAATTGCTGGATGAAGGTGCCGTGGGCCGTGACGGCCTCGCGCTCGGGGATGGGGTAGGCAATCGACCCCGCCTTTTTCACGCTGAACGGTTCCGTCTCCCCCGCCATGTAGGTGCCCCTGGCGCCCGAGGCACGCGCCCAGAAGCGCAGGACATGCGTGGGGGAACCGACCAGGGCGGGCTTGCCTTCCTGGACGACCTCCCACATCACTTCGCAGGTCTCCCAGGCCGCGACCGGTTCTTCGCGCGCCGGCCCCTCGGCGGCACGCAGCGACGTGCCGCACTGCCAGCAAAAACTCGCTGCCAACGGGAGTTCCTTGCCACAGTTTTTGCAGACCATAACGAACCTCCTGGTGGAGAGTCGGATGGAGGCCACGGCAGCGGGGCCGGCATCAGGGAACAGGATCAGACATATGGGGTATACAGATCGCAGAGCCATCACGGACCCGGTTGGGGCGCCAGGAAGCTTACCAAACTGCGTGGTCGCCGGTGGTCCTGTTGTCCCGTGCCGATTAACTCGGTGGCCGCCACGGGCGCGCCCCATAGCAAACCCTCAGCGACAATGGTAGCCGGAACGTCAGGTGCGAACGGCGCTGAGGAAGGTTCAGCTATTATGATGTTTTGTATTGTAGCAGAATCCCTCGCGCAATGCAAGATACCAGGTCAGGTTTTGGTAAGGTAAACGGCCGGTGCGCGGTAAGGTTGGGGCGGCCGGGCCTGCCGCCCCCGCCCCGCCCGCGCAGGCAGGCGGCGTCGCGTTAGCCCGCCTCTTGCAGAAACCGGGCATTGCCGGGCAACCACGGTACTGCAATTTATGTTATACTGATCGTATTGGGACCTCGCTGTGAGTTTGCCAGCACCCGCCTGCCATCTCCACCGCTTTCTTTCGCGCCGCGTGTGCCTGATCCCCCTGCGTTGTCTCTGGAGCGGCACCTGGATTCGTATGGGCGCATAAGGAGATGGCAATTCTATGACTCTAACCTCGAACGATCAGAACACGCAAAGCACCGCGAACGCCGCCGCGGCCCCTGTTTACCAGGCCTGGCGGATCGATCCCATGCACACGATCGTGCAGTTCGCTGTGAAGCACATGATGATCTCCACCGTGCGCGGCGGCTTCCACTCGCCGGCTGGGACCATCATGGTGGATGAACAGGACCTGACCCGCTCGCGCGTGGAGGCGGCCATCGACGCGCGCACGCTGGATACGCACGCCGAGGAGCGCGATGTCCATTTGCGCAGCGCGGATTTCCTGGACGTGGAGAACCACCCTCAGATTACCTTCACGAGCACACGTGTCGAGGTTATCGACCCCGAGCATGTCCGCGTCCTGGGCAATCTGACCATCCGCGGCGTGACCCAGGAGGTGCCGCTGGACGTGGAACTGGGCGGGCGCAACGTGACTCCCTGGGGCGAGCAGAAAATGGGCTTTTCCGCGACCACCCAGATCAACCGCAAGGACTTCGGGCTCAACTGGAATATGGCGATGGAGATGGGCGGCATGATGGTCGGCGACGACATCAAGATCACGATCGACGGCGAAGCCACGCCGCTCTAAGCGCCGCACCCCTCCCCTCGCGAACCCCCTGGACCGGCACCCCACCGGCGCCGATCCGGGGCGCCCCCTGTGTGCGCCGCGCCCCAACCGCGACGCGCCGGGGCGCGCGGCCCCACCGACCCCCCGCAAACGACCCCGACCAGCTCATATCAATTGTTTACATTGCTCTAATCCCCGCTTAATCTTTCGGTGCGATAATAACGGTATAGCGAACAGAGCCGTAGCACCGGCACGGCAGGCGGCGGCGCCGGGCATACCCAGGCGCCGGCCAGGGATATCGGGGAGGTTCCAGATGGTACTCGCCACGCAGCAGATCAGTGACCAGGGCAGGCGGCCCGCCGGGGCGGGTGCGCCGCGCGCCATCCGCGCACCGTTCGATCCGGCACGCCCGGCGGGCGGTGGGACGCCCGGCCCGCTCCTGGACCGCGCCCAGCAGCGGCGCGCGGCGGGCGATCTGCTCGGCGCCTTGCGCGACCTGGACGCCTGCCTCGCGGACCGGCCCGACTACGCCGCGGCCCTGGTGCAGCGCGCCTGGGTGCTGCGCGACCTGGGGCGGGTGCATGCCGCCGCCTTCGACTTCGACCGCGCCGTGGCCCTGGCGCCTCACGACCCCGATATGCTCTACAACCGCGCGCTCTTCCACCAGGAATCTGGGGATATGTCCCGCGCCGCGGTCGATTGGCTACAGATGGAGACCCTGCGGCGCGAGGCCGGCGCCGCTGTGCCGGCCCCACCGCCGCCGCGGCCCCACCGGCCGTTGTATAACCGGCCCGCGCATCTCCAGGCAGAGTCCGTCCCCCCGGCGCCCGTCGAGGAACTCTACTGGCGCGGCATCGAGTATGTCGAGATGGGCAACCCGCCCGCCGGCATCGGCGCGCTCCTGCAGGTGCTCGATTATCGGCCCGCCGACCCCGACGTGCTCTACCGCCTGGCCTGGGCCTGGGCCCGCGCGGGCGACTACGGCGAGGCGCTGCAATGGCTCGGCGCCGCCCTGGCGATCCGCCCCGCGCTGGCCGCCCTGGCCGACCAGGAACCGGCCTTCGCGCCCTGCCGCCTGCCGGAGTTGTAGCGGCGCGCGCTGTTAACAAGTCCCTAACAAGCTGCCGCCCAAATGTTAACATGGCGCTAACCACGGGCCGCCGGTTATCGCCGATAATGGCCCTGTAACGTTCCAGGCCGGGACTCCTTCCCCGGTTAAGTTCTCCGCCTGGATTTCTCTTGCCCCCGGCCAGCCCCGCGACGGGTGTGCCCCCGGCCCAATCGGGGCTTATGCCCGCCTTAACAGGCCGTTAACAACGGTCCGGCAACCTTTAACGCCTTGCTAATCTCCCCTTAAAACCCTCCGGTCATACTAATCCTCGACAGCATTATTGAGCTAGAGCGCGCGTTTGTGGGGCACCGCCCCGGCGCGACGCCGGTATGAGATGGAGGAGATTCTCACGCATGTCTATTTTTTCTTCGCTGCGCGGGGGCCGGCAGGCGGCCCTAGCCGGGCTGGTGGGCGCCGGCCTGTTACTCTCGGCCTGCGGGGACAACGCCGCGCCCGCCGCCGGCTCCGCTGCGCCAACCAGCACACCCGCCGCCGCCGCGGGCGCCGCGACCAATACGCCCGCTGCTGCCGCCGCCCCCACCAATACGCCCGTGCAGGTCGGTTCCGGGAGCGTGCTGCTCAACGGCGCGGGAGCGACCTTCCCGGTGCCGATCTACAGCAAGTGGTTCCAGACCTACAGCACCACGGTCGACAAGAACGTAGCCTTCAACTACCAGCCCATCGGCTCCGGCGGCGGCATCAGCGCCATCACCGCCAAAACCGTTGATTTCGCCGGCTCCGACGCGCCGCTCAGCGACGACCAGCTTGCCAAGGCGCCCGGCCTGCTGCACATCCCCACGGTGGCCGGAGCGGTCGTGCTGGCCTATAACGTCGAGGGCCTCACCGGCGACCTCGTGCTCGACGGCGACACCGTCGCGGGCATCTTCCTGGGCAACATCACCAGGTGGAACGATCCCAAGATCGCCGCGCTCAACGCAGGCGTGACCCTGCCCGACGCCGACATCGCCGTGGTCCACCGCTCCGACGGCTCGGGCACGACCAACATCTTCACCGGCTACCTGAGCGCGGTCAGCGCCGACTGGCAGACCAAGGTGGGCGCGGGCACCGCGGTGAACTGGCCGGTGGGCCTGGGCGGCAAGGGCAATCCGGGCGTGGCCGGGCTGGTCAAGCAGACCGCGGGCAGCATCGGTTATGTCGAGCTGGCCTACGCCGAGCAGAACAAGATCCCCTACACCAGGCTGAAGAACAAGGCCGGGCAGGTGGTCAGCGCGACCATCGACGCGACTAACGCCGCGGCCAACGGCATCAGCATCCCGGCGGACTTCCGCGTGTCGATTGTCAACTCGGCGGACCCGGCGGCGTGGCCCATCGCGGGCTTCACCTATGTGCTGGTCTACCAGGACCTGAACAACATCAAGGACGCGGCGAAAGCCAAGGCGCTGGTCGACTACCTGTGGTGGGCCACGCACGACGGCGAGGCGCTGGCGAAAGACCTGCTCTACGCCAAACCCTCGGCGGACCTGACGGCGAAGATCGAGACGGAGTTGCGCGCGATCACTTTCAACGGCCGGCCGGTCCTGAGCAAGTAATCGGCAACGGTGCCGGTGGGGTGGCGGGCCGGGGGTGCGCTACCCCACCGGCACGACTAGCAGGAATTGTCACTCTGAGCGCAGCGAAGAGTCTCGGCGCTGCTACCCCAACGAGACGGAGATGCTTCGCTCCGCTCAGCATGACAAGGGAGACAAAGGAGCCATTATGGCTGTGACGACACGGGGTCCCGTGCTGACCCGGCCCGGACGGGCCGCCGGCAGCGGCGACCCGCTGTTCAAACGCCTGACCCTGGGGCTGGCCTCCGCCGTGATTCTGGTGGTGGGCGCCATGCTGGCGAACATGGCCTGGGAGTCGCGCGAGAGCCTCGCCCGCTTCGGGTGGAGCTTCCTGGGTGGTCAGGTCTGGGACCCGGTGCACACCGTCTACGGGGCCTTGCCGTTCATCTACGGCACGCTGATCACCTCGCTCATCGCGCTGCTGCTGGCCGGGACCATCGGCCTGGGCGCGGCGCTCTTCCTGACCGAAATCGCCCCCGGCTGGCTGCGCACGCCGCTCTCGT
>DASSGZ010000013.1:0-6057 GCA_035693165.1 Chloroflexia bacterium
GCTGTTGATGCCAACCGCCCAAACTTCGTCTATGGCCTTCGCGACGATAGCGTTCGCGCCGGTCGCGCCGGAATCGATTTGCCAGGAAGGATGGATCTGGTTGGTGTCGTAATGCAAGATCCCGTTATCACCCGCTGCCCAGGCGTCCCAGCGATCCGTGGATCGTTTAGCGGTTGTCACCCCATTCAACGGGCCGACGTTTGGTACGGTCACATCGGTCCAGGTCACACCGCTGGGATTGCTCGTGTCGCCGCGTCTGACCAGGGACTGGCCGCTGCTGGTACCCACGGCCCACAAGTTCAGCACTTTGTAGGGAGTCGGTAGCGCGGGCGGAGTGACCAGGCTGGTAGCATTCTGCCCAATGACGGCGACCGCCCGCAGCTCGTTAATCACCGGCGTGGCGCTTGGGCCAGGAGGGATCATGTTCCCGGCAGTGGTGCCCATGAGCAGGCTTAACTGTCCTCCACAGCATTCGGAGTAGTCTAATTCAAACGGATAGTAACCCGCGGCGGGAAAGTTCACGGTGACCGCTCTCGTCGTCACTCCCGTGACCTTGTTGAAACGTCCAACGACCCGGTACTGTGTAAAAGGACCCGTGGGCCAGGGTGTACCCGCTGCCGGCGTCGGCGGGTCGAAGTCACCGATCACATAGGAAGGCTGTTCACCGGTGCCGCTCACCTTCGGTCCGATACTCAACACCCAGCCGTCATCAGACCAGAACTTGAACGTGACTTCTCCACTCTCACTGGCATAAAACTGCCCAGTAAACACCGCTTGGAAAGCATCCAATGATCCCCCTACACCGGCACTGACGGTCGGTGTTCCCGGCCACGGGAACTGGGCGGGTTGTTCAGCACAGGGTGTGCCCGGCGTTCCGGGAATGACATCGGTAAATGGTCGGGTTTCTTGGTTTGCTGTATGAGAACATACCAAAGTGACTCCATCTGGCGGATTGAAGGCCACGACGGGAAATTGCTCACTAAACACTGCCGGTGTAGCTGTTGTCACCTCGAACGCGCCACTGTTAGTCGGGTTGGGAAAAAACCGGCCATTAACCGTCGTAATCAGCAGGGGGAACGGGGTGTTGGTCGGATCGGGAGGATCAGTCGGGGTAACGTCTGGGTTGTTGGTATCCGGCGTAGGCGTGGGACTACTCGACGGGGTAGGGCTGGGCGTGGGGGTATCCTCGCCCAATAGCGCTTGCCGGCCATTCGTATTGAAAATAATCCGCACGGGCGGTCCGGCGACTTGTTGGAACAAAGCGGGTGCGTTAGAGTTGACTACAGGTTGCAACGATGAGATGGGTTCAGCCATAGTAGGCTGCATGCTGTTACTCGCCAGCAGAATCAACACCAACATTACTGCGCCAGACAGAAAAATAGCCCGTCGCGCGACGGGCATTGCGAAATAGTTAGTCTGGATGAAACGTAATACACGGAACAGTAAATTCATGAACCAATCTCCTGACGAACAAGCTTGTAGAAGAGGTACAACAGGGCCTATTCTAGCACTGTTTTGTAATCGAGTCAATAGCAGGAGACGGGCAAAATCATAGGCCGGTTAGCTGCCGGCCTGTTCACGGGTGAACACCCCCATTTGCGACGGCGCGCCGACCTCGGCGTCTTCAGGGCCGACGGGCAGGAAGTGGACGGCGTAGCCGAAGCGGGCGGCCACGGCGCGGCCCCAGGTCTGGAACTCGGCACGGGTCCACTCGAAGCGGTGGTCCTTGTGGCGGAAGTGCCCGGCGGGCAGGTGCTCCCAGCGCACGTTGTACTCGGCGTTGGGCGTGGTCAGCACGACCGTGCCGGGGCGGGCGAACTCGAACAGCACGCGCTCGAAGGCGGCCAGGCGCGGCGGGTCCAGGTGCTCGATCACCTCGACCACGGCGGCGGCATCGTAGCCGGCCAGGCGGGCGTCGCGGTAATTGAGCGACCCCTGGATCAGGCGCACGCGGCCCGCCTGGTGCGTGGGCAGGCGGTCCAGGCGCAGCCGGTCGCGGGCGATCTCCAGCACGCGCGGCGACACGTCCATGCCCAGCAGTTCGGTGAAGGCCGGGTCCTTGAGCAGGATCGCCAGCAGGCGGCCCTCGCCGCAGCCCAGGTCGAGCACGCGGCGCGCGCCCGCGGCCTTGAGCGCGGCGGCCACGGCGCCCAGCCGCTGCTGGTGCAGGCTGATGCGCGCCTCGACCGCTTCCTCCTCGCGGGCGTGCTCGGCGGCCACGGCGTCCGGGTCCGGCCCCTCCTCGGCCACCAGCCGGGCCAGCGCGGCGTCCATCAGCGGGCGGCGGTTCTTCAGGTAGCGCCGGGCGATCAGTTCGCGCTCGGGGTGGGCGGCCAGCCAGCCCGCGCCGTGGCGCAACAGCTTCTCCACCTCTTCGTCGCCCACCCAGTAGTGCTTCTCGTTGTCGAGCACCGGGATCAGCACGTAGAGATGGGTCAGCACGTCGCGCAGGCGGGCCGTGGTCGCCAGCGTCACCGTGAAGTAGGGGCTCCATCCCCAGTCGGGGAACGTGGGGTCGAGCGGGTGCGGCGTGGCCGTGACCGTGTAGCCCAGCGGCTCGAACAGGCGGCGCAGGATGTCCTCCCCACCGTGGCAGGGCACGGCGGCCAGCGTCACGGTGAAGGGCAGCGCGGCGGCGGCCACCTCGGCCCGCTCGCGGCTGCGCCCGGCCAGCGCCGTGCCGAACACCTGGGCGATGGCGACGCTGAGGAACGACGACGCGACATAGGGCCGGTCGTTGACGTACTGGTCCAGCGCGAACCCGGCGCCGTGGTCCTTGCGCACCAGGCCCACCGGGTCCACGTCGAGCAGTAGTGCGGCGGTGCAGCGCTCCTCGGTCGCCTCGGGATAGAAGACATGGACCTGCCCGAAGCCCAGCGCGAACGACTGGGCGCGCGCCGGGTTCTTGTGCAGCAGATAGCCCAGGTCGGTCGCCGGGCGATGGGTGGTCGTGATCGTCAGCAGCATCGTGGTTCCTCATTTCACCGCGAAGACGCGAAGGCCGCGAAGACGCGAAGATTATTTGACGGTATCGCCCAACCCGTCAACAGGGCCTATTCGCGGTGGCGGCCTCGCCCGGCCCGCCAACGGGCGGGCTTTGTAGCGCTAGCCGGATGCTTGAGCCTCCGGGCGCGCCTGCCAGTCCGCGTACACCGCCTGCATCTGTGCGATGTGGTCGGGGATGTGGCTCGCGTACACCGCCAGCCAGTCGTCCAGGGTCATGGGGCCGGCCTCGGTGTGGTGGCCGCCCTGCGCCCAGGCGGCATCGTCCAGCGTCTGGATCAGCGTGTAGGTGTGGTGCCGCAGGTGCCGGAACAGGGCCAGCGCGTCGTCGGGACTCTGGTCGTGGTAGTGCAGCGCCGTGGCCCAGCCCATTTCGTCGTAGCCCAGCACAGTGCTGCCCGGCTCGGCGATGAACTTGCGGCAGCGGATATAGCTGTTCGCCTCGCTGTCAGCGATATGCACGACGATCTCGTGGATTGTCCAGCGGTCGGGCGCGGGGCGGAACTGCCACATGGCGCGCGGGAACGTGTCCAGCGCACCGGTCAAGAGGCGATAGGCGTCGCCATAAAGCGCGATCTGTTGCCGGCGTTCGGCGGGGGTCATGCCGGGATCCTTTCTGCGCGCCACCGTAGGGCAGCGCGGATAGCGAGCAAGCAGGATCACGCCGCCCCACGGAGCCGGGGCGGCGGGCCGGTTTCAAACCGGCCCCTACAGAGACGGATCGGTGTAGGGCCCGGTTTCAAACCGGCCCGCGCGCGTTCCAAGCGGGAACAGCACTATTATAACCGCCTATCCGGCTTCGGCAAGGAGTCCGCGGAGGGAACCCGGCTACATCGGCGGGCGGAACACGGCGCCGCCCGCCGGGCCGGGGCGCTGCAGCGATCAGCGCTCCACCGGCAAGCCCGCGGCGCGCCAGCCGCCGAACCCGTCGCGCATATCCACCACGGAGGCCCAGCCGTGCCCGGTCAGCAGGCTGGCGGCGATGGGCGAGCGGACGCCGCCCGCGCAATGCACCAGCACAGGGCGCCCGGCGGGGACTTCGTCCAGGCGCGCGGCCAGGTGGCCCAGGGGGATATTGAGGCTGCCCGGCACATGGCCCGCGGCGTACTCGTCGGGGCGGCGCACGTCGAGCACTACCAGATCGCGCAACGCGCCCACCCCGCCGATCTCCCTCGCGCGGCGGCGCGCAAACGTCGCGCCCGGCCCGGCGGCCACCACAGCGGGCGTCCAGGTCTCGGCCACGGCGTCCAGGCCGATCAGCGCCAGTTCGGCGCGCGCCGCCGCCACACTCGCCGGGTCGCCGATGAGGCCGAGCGGGCGATCATAGGGCAACAGCCAGCCCGCCCAGGTGAGGAAGTCGCCCCCGGCGGCGATATTGATCGTACCCGGCACATGGCCCGCCGCGTAGATGTCGGCAGAGCGCACGTCGACCACGGGCATCCCGGCGGCCAGGGCGGCGGCCAGCGACGCGGCGGTGCCCACCGGCGGGGTGGCCGTCGGCACGGGCGCGGGGCCTGCCTTATTGATGCGCTTCATCTGGGCGAAATACGGCGGCGGCTCAGGCTGCCCGGCCAGCACAGTCGCGACGAACTCGGCTTCGTCCGCCGCCTGGAAGGCCCAGTTGAACCGCTTCTCGTAGCCCACCGTGCTCTGCGGCACGGCGCCCAGGGCCTTGCCGCAGGCGCTGCCCGCGCCGTGCCCCGGCCAGATCTGCAAATAATCGGGCAGCGCGCGGAAGCCCTGCAACGAGGCGTAGAGGCGGCGCGCGCCCGGCGCGGCGGTCCCGGTGAGGCCGGCGGCGCTTTCGAGCAGGTCGGGCCGGCCCACATCGCCCACGAAGACAAAGTCGCCGGTGAGCAGGCCCATCGGCGCGTCGGCGCCCGCCGTGTCGGTGATCATGAAGGCCAGGTGCTCGGGGGTGTGGCCGGGGGTGTGCCGCACATCCACGCGGATATTGCCGACCATGAACGAGTCGCCGTCGTGCAGCAGCGTGGCGCCGTCGCCCGCCGCATAGGCATACTTCCACTCGTCCGGCCCCGCGCCGGACAGATAAAGCCGCGCCCCGGTGGCCGCCGCCAGTTCGCGCGCCCCGGAGACAAAGTCGGCGTGAATATGCGTCTCGGTGACGGCGACGATGCGCATCCCGGCGCGCGCGGCGGCCTCGCGATAGTGGGCGATGTGCCGGTTGGGATCGACGATCAGCGCCTCGCCGGTGGCCTGGCAGCCGGCGAGATAGGCGGCCTGGGCCAGGCCGTCCTGATACATCCGCTGTAACAGCATTGTTACGCTCCTTTGGGGGATACTACCGCGCGGCTCCCATAGCCGCGCCCCTTCAGCACTATTATAGCTGATAATCGGCCCGGCTGGGGAGGGCGCCCGGAGGCTCAAGCCTCCGGCTCGCGCTGCGCCGCCCGCCTGCGCGGGCGGCGCCAAGAGGCCGCGCAGGCGGGCTTAGTTCCCGTAGCCCACTCCTTGCGGGCCAGGCGATCATACCACCGGCGCTGGTCCCGATTCTGCTGATATCAGGCGTAACCATGTCGCGGATCAGGAGGACTCATCCATGAGCGCACTCGAAACCTGGGAACTCTGGTACCCGCGCGCCGCGGCGACCGGGCTGCCGTTCGCCCGCGCGCGCATCGACCCGACCACCGTGCTCTGGGTCCACGCCGCGCCCGAGGCCCTGAGCGTGGTTGTGCGCGCGGGCGATGAGGCGGTGCTGGCGCGCGGTGAGCCGCTGGAACGCGACGGCCCGCAACTGCCCATGACCCGGCTGGCGCGCGAGGGCGCGACCATCCGCCGCGAGGACCGCTGGCCCACGCACGCGGACCTGGGCAGCCGGGTGATCCTGCCCGGCGGCGAGGTGGGCACGCTGATCGACTGGTGGAACGCGCCCGACGGCTCGGAATGGCGCTGGCAGGTAGAGTTCTACAACCACCGCTAGCCCCTGACCCCCAACAGCAAACCCGCACTGCTTAGGCTGCCGGCAGGTATAGGTCATTCTGAGGACAGCGAAGGATCTCGTCGCGTCTGGATCCGAGACTCTTCGCTCCGCTC
>DASSGZ010000014.1:0-9021 GCA_035693165.1 Chloroflexia bacterium
GCCCCACCACGATCTTTGAGGGCTGCGCGCAAGCCTCCGCCGCCCTGCCCAACCCCCCAACCGTCATTCTGAGCGCAGCGAAGAATCTCGTCTTGTACCCAAATGAGACGAGACTCTTCGCTGCGCTCAGAGTGACAGGGGGGCGGGAGGGACGACTCAGCTATCCAGGTTGCGGAAATCCAGACGGATCGTGCCGTCGGCGCTGTCGTACATATAGAGCGCGTAGCCCTGGATGCGCTCGGCGTGGTCGATGGCGTTGGGCGTCTGGTTGTAGAGGCCCACGTGGACGTTGTTCGCGTCGCAGACGCGCCACTTGGCGGGGGCGTTCGGGTTGGCGTTTTGCGCGCCGCGGAAGTCGATGCGGATCTCGCCGTTGCCCAGATAGATGCCCAGCCCGCTCACCTGCTCGGCGCCCGCCGCCGCGGTGGCGCTCTGGCTGAACAGCCCCAACTGCCCGCCGTGGGGGTCCATCACCCGCCAGCGGATCTCCGCCGGGTCGGTGGTGTCCGGCTGGGGAGCCGGCCCAGGGGCCGGAGTCGGCGCGGTCCAGAAATCCTTGCCGCCGCGGAAGCCCTGCACATCGGGCAGGAAGTTTTTGCCGGGGCAAGTAGTCGAGTTGCCGTATTGCCGCAGCTCGCCATGGCCCCAGATGGCCTGGCGGTCTAGCTTGAAGTAGCCCAGCAGGCGGCTGATGATCCACTGCAACGTCTCGCGCTGGGCGTCGGTGGGGCGGTTGTCGCCGCTCTGGAAATCGCCCTGGCAGACAATGCCGATAGCCTTATCATTCGCGTTCGTGGCGTGCCACGAGCGCTCCCAGAGAAAGTTGCACCCCGTCAGCAGGCCGTCACGGTCGATGTAGAAGTGGTAGGCGATATGGGGCGCGTGCAACATGGGCTCGCCGGGGTCGTTCCAGTTGCGCTGCTGCGTGTGATAGGTGTTGTCGAAGAAAATGTCGTCGCTGGCGCCGGCCGTGTGGTGGATGGTCAGGATGCTCACCGGCTGCTTGCGGCGCGTGTAGAAGCCGTTCGGGTAGCCGGGAATATCGGTCCGGCGCGGCAGTTGCGGGTCGTTGCGCCAGTCGCGGTAGCCGTGCGGCGCCCCGCTCAGGTCGAGATCGTCGCCCAGGTCGCGGCTATCGTCCTCCGGCAGATCATCCAGGCCGATTGCAACATCATCCATCGCCAGGCTCTCCTTTACCAGCTAAGAAACTGAATCACCACGAGATTCTGATGCCGGCGCCCGCCGGGCACACCAGCCCACTATGCCGATTATGGGATTTTAGCGCGCGTTACGACGCCGCGGGCGCGCCGGGTTCCAGCGCCGCCACGGTGCCGCCCAGCGTATCGAGGGCTCGCAGCAGCCGCCGCCAGAGCGCGAACACCGCCAGGGCCAGCGGCGTCGGCCCATCCGGGGTACTCCAGTCGATGTCCACCGTATCCTGCAGCAGCGCCTCCGTGGCCTGGAAGCGATAGCGGATCTGCTTCATGGCGACCATCAGGTCGGCGGCGTTCCAGGAGGCGCGCCGGGCGGCGATCTCGTCGGCGGCCAGCGCCGGGGGCCCGGCCCGCCCGTCGAGCAGGGCGATCAGCGCCGGGTAGACCACCGTGTCCAGTTCCAGGGCCAGGTTCAGCACCTGGCGGCGCACAGGCGGCCCTGCCTCTAAAGAGGCACCGGCGGGGGTGGTATCGAGCAAGGCGACCGGCACCTGCGAGGCCAGCCAGAGGTACTCCTCCAGCGCGTTGTTCAGGTGCGGGATGATGACCTTGCGGTGATAAGCCTGACCATGCATCGGCGGTCTCCTTGGCGGTTAGGGTTGGGCCGGCGTCGGGGTGGCGGCGGGCGGGTGATACTGCTCGGTGCCCAGTTGGCCCAGCACCACGCCGCCGAACTCCGGCGCCAGCCCCGGATGCAACTCGAAGCGTGCCCGCTCGAAATACTGGACGACATAGGGCTTGCCGTCAATCTTGCTTGGCTCAGTAAACATCTCGGAAATCGGGAAGCCGAATTGCTTCCAACTGCCGTAACGGGTCCAGAAGTCGAGGAACGGCCC
The DNA here is from genome assembly GCA_035693165.1 of Chloroflexia bacterium. Taxonomy (GTDB): domain Bacteria; phylum Chloroflexota; class Chloroflexia; order QHBQ01; family JAICKM01; genus JAICKM01. The sequence continues at coordinate 2,051 of DASSGZ010000014.1, forward strand.
CTGCAGGGTATGCTCGGTCTCCGGGAACCAGCTTAGCGTGGCGCTCAGGGCCGCGGGCCGGGCCACCGGGCGGAAAGGCGGCTCGTCGCGCCGGCCCGCCGCCGCGATATTGCCCAGCAGCCCGAACTGCACGTCGTCCGGCGGGGGGGTCTCCGGGTGGTACTCGAAGCGCGCCCGCTGGAACCACTGCACCTGGTAGGTCTTGCCGTCGGTCGGGTTCACTTCCTCCTGCACATCGCTGATCGGATAGCCGTTGATGGCGACGCTTTCCTGGTACGAATACGGTCCCTGCCAGGCGGCCAGGAAGCGCCCGGTGACGGTGTGATTGGTCTCGGCGAAGTAGATCGGCTGGGTAGCGTGCGTGGTGCTGCCCAGCGGCAGCAGCGAGATGCCCAGCGCGGCCACCAGGGCCAGGTAGATCAACGCCCGGCCCCCCGGCCTTGGGATCGACACGCCCATTCGCTCCTTACCCGTGCTGCGCAGCCCGCCCCCGTCATCCGTCATTCTGAGCGCAGCGAAGAATCTCCGTCTCGTTGGGACCAACGACGAGACTCTTCGCTGTGCTCAGAGTGACAAGCGCGATAGGACGGCCTACTGCCCGCTACATACTAATGATTGATTCTCGCAAGTCCCTAGTTACTATACCCATTGCCGCTCTACGGCGCAAGATCCCTTATGCGTGGCCTGAACCTTGCGACGCCCGGCGTGGGTGCGATCCAGCGGGCCGGTTCAAACCGGCCCCTACAACGCGGTGCCTGCCCCGCCTACGTCGGGGCAGAGCTTCGGCTACCTTATCTGGAGGAATTTGCATTCATGTCTGCGTCGTCTATGGAAGTGTGGAAACTGGCTGCCGGGCTGGGTTGGCTCGCCGGGATGCGCTCGGCGTCCGCGCCCGCGGCGTTCAGCTACCGGGTCGCCCGCCATCCGGGCGCGCTGCGGGGCACGCCGTTCGCGCCGCTGGCGTCGTCGCGCGTGCGCACGCTGCTGACCCTGAGCGCGCTGGGCGAGTTTGTCGTGGACAAGCTGCCCATCACCCCCAGCCGCATCGATCCCGGCCCGCTGGCGGGGCGCGTAGGATCGGGGGCGCTGGTCGGGGCCGCCGTCTTCGCCGCCCACGGGGGCCCGGCGCTCCTCGGCGCGGCCACCGGCGGCGGGGCCGCTTTCCTGTCCACCCACGCCCTTTACCGGCTGCGCGTTGCCGCCAGCGACGACCTGGGCATCCCCAACCTCGTCGCCGGGCTGATCGAGGATGGCGCATCCGTCGCGCTGGGCCGGTTCCTCGCCGGGGGCGGATGACGTGCAGCCCACCCGCTGAGCGGGCGACCGGGAGTCGCGGCTAGGCGCCGGACTCCGGGCCGTCCGTGTTGACCACGATCACGCCGCTGCACGCGCGGGCCACGACCATCACCACCGGTTCGTCGCCCAGGCACTCCTCGCGATGGATCGCGCCGGGCGCCACGTCGAGGAAATCGCCCGGCCCCACCGCGGCGCTTTCGCCGCCGCCCGGCCCCCAGGAGAAGCGCGCCCGGCCCTGCACGATGTAGATCGCCGTCTCGCAATCGCCGTGGTGGTGCCAGTCGCTGACCGTGCCGGGCGGCGTGGTGGTCAGGCCCACCCAGAGGTTGCGGCTGCCGGTCGTATCGGGGGCCACACCCGCCTCGCGGCTCATGCCGGTGGTTTGCGCGGTGGCCCGGCTCCGCTCATGGGGCCGGACGACCTGCACGCCCGGCTCCCGTGCCGCCTGATCGCTCATACGATCCCTCTCCTACTAATACGTCTGCTGCTCCGCCTCGCCCAACCCGCATGTCAGGGCCCCAGTGTGTAGATCACCATCTGGTGCGCCGGGTCGGGCGTGGGCGTGATGCCGGGGAAGAGCGCCGCCAGTTTGGCTTCCATCGCCTTGCGCTCCGGGTCGGTGAAGGCCCACCAGTGGACGACTACGTAGCGGATGCCCGCGGCGCGCAAGGTGGCCGCACCCGTCGCCGCCTCGGCGGGCGGCAGCGCATCGACCGGAGTGCTATTCAGCAGATAGTGGACCGCGGGCGTGTTCTCCACGAACGGGTCGGGCGGCTGCCGCGACAGGTAGCCGTAGACGATAGGCTTGCCGTGGACCGTCTGGTAGGCCATGTAGTCGGACATGGGCCGCAACGGCAATTCCAGGATGGCGAAGCGCCCCGGCTCCTGGGCCACCTGCTCATAGAACGGGATGTGATAGCCAGGCGGCGCCATCGGGTACGGGATGGTCATAAACTCCAGGGCGATCAGCACGGCCACCACGCCGTAGATCGCCAGGGTGCGCGCGGACAGCGCCGGGAAGGCGACCCGCCGGGCGGGGGGTGCAGCGTCATCCGGCGGCGGCGCCGGGCGCAGGCGCGCGCTCAGGGCGGCCAGCGCATAGCCCACCAGCACGGCCAGCGCCAGGCTGGTCAGCACGACGAAGCGGCTCGGCACGCGCATCACGCTGAAGCCGGGCACGAGCGTGCTGAGCACCAGGTAGGGCAAGGGCACCGTGGCGCCGTAGGGCGTGAAATTCGCCCGCCCCAGCACGTGCAGGATCGGGCCGAGCGACAGCGACCAGGTGAACGCCGCGGTCAGCGCCCAGAACAGCACCCCGCGCCGCCGGATCAGCCACAGGGCCAGCAGCGCCAGCAGGATCGGCGTATAGCCGAGGTAGACCGCGCGCTCCGCCGTGTTGCGCGCAGGGAAGCGCTGTTCCAACGCCCTAGCCGGGCCACCGAGAAAAGGGTGCAGCGCCGAGGGCAGGAACGAATCGACCAGGTCCGACGAATAGACCAGCGTCTCGCGCGGCGGCAGCTTCATCCAATCCTGACCCACCTGCGCCTGCGCCGTGCGAACCAGCAGCGGCCCGGCCAGCACGCCGAAGACCAGGGCCACCGCCAGCAAGGGCACCATGCCCGCCAACCAGGTCCGCCACCCCGCGCGCCGCCCATCGACCAGCAGCCGCCAGAGCAGGTAGCCCGCGGTGAAGATGCCCAGGAACGCCACGTAGGTCCACTCGGTGAAGGCGTTGGCCGCCAGGAACAGGCCGGCCAACGCTGCCCACCCGAAGGGCCGCCAGTCGAGCCGCCCAGCGGCCCGGCGGACGTGCGGATCGAACGGCGCACCCGGCGGCCCGGCCGCCCGCAACAGCGCCCACAGGTAGAGGGGAATCCATTGCAGCGACGCCAGGTTCATGTGCCCCAGCAGGTGGCCCAGGTGGTAGGGGCAGAAGGCGAAGGCGAACCCGGCCACAAACGCCGCGCCGTCGTTGCCGGTCAGGTCGCGCACCAGTAGCCAGGTGCCGTAGCCTGCCAGCACGAACGACAACGCCAGCACGCCGTTGTACAGCGGCACCAGGTCCACGCCCAGCAACTGGAACGGCACGGTCAGCGCGCTTTCCAGCGGCACCAGCGTGTGGAACAGCAGGCTCACGCCCTGCGGGTAATAGAGGTAGGTGGTGTAGAACGGGTCGGTGTGCAGGTCCACCAGGGCGGTGCGCATCCACCAGAGGTTCCAGATGTGCTGCCAGGCGTCGCCGCCGCCGGGCACGGCGCGGCCAAACTGGGCCGCCAGCGGCCAGGTGAACAAAACGGTCAGCGCGGCATAGGCCGCCAGGACGCCGAGGTGTCGCCTCAAGGGCGGGCGCGCCGTCGCCCGGCCAGCACCCGCCGGCTCAAGCCGCGGGCCAGGACGATCAGGTTAATGGCCTGGGGATTGGGAGGCGGGCCGGGCGGGGCCGGCACGACGAAGACCGGCTCGGGCGCGGGCGGGGCCGGGCCGGGCGGCGGCAGGGGCGGCGACACCGTCGTGACCGGGACCGTGCCGTGCAAGGCAAGCGCGGGTTCGTCGGGCGTCGGCACGTTGAAGAAGGTGCGCAGACGAGCGAAATAGGGGCCGGACACCTGGTGGATCACCCCGGCCACCGGGATGCCGAACAGCGCGCCCCACGGCCCGGCCACCTGTAGCCCGATCAGCAGCGCCGCCACCGTGAACAGCGGGTGCATGCCGATGGCCTGGCTCATGATACGCGGGCTGACCACCTGGATCATCACCGCCTGCACCACCACCAGGATGATCAGCAAGATCCACCACTTGTCCGCCGCCCGCGGCGTCACCAGCGCGACCAGCACGGGCGGCACAATCGCCAGCAGCCCGCCCACCAGCGGCACGACCATCGCCAGCCCGGCCACAATCGAGGCGACCAGCACATAGTCCAGGTTAAACGCGCCCATGATCCCGGCGTTCAGCACGGCGTACAGCAGCGCGAACACCATCTGCCCGCGCAAGAAGCCGCCAAAGGCGCGGGCGATGGACGTGCCCAGCAGTTGCACCTCGCCCGCCAGTGAGGGCGGCAATTGCACGACCAGGTTGTTGAACAGCCGGTCGCCATCCTTCATAAAGTAGAACGAGAGCAACAGGGTGATAATCGCGTTGAACAGGAACGCGGCCAGCCCCGTGACAAAGTTCAGCACGCTGCCGCCGACGTTCTTCACCTGCTCGCCCACCGCGCCGTACAGGGGATCGAGGTGGATGTCTTCCACGCGCACGCCCCAGTTTTGCATCTGCTTCAGGCTTTCGTTGCCCAGGTCCTCGAGTTCGGCGGTGTACGCGGGCGTCTGATCGATCAGGCGCTGGATCTGGTCGGCCAGCGCGGGGAAGACCAGGAAGCCGATAACCGTGAGCAGCAGCAGCATTGCCAGATAGACGACCGTGATGGCGAGAAGCTGGCCCACGCCCCAGGCTTGCAGCCGGCGGGCGAGCGGACTGAGCGCGAAGGCCAGCAGCCAGGCCAGGAAGAACAGCAGGATGATACTGGCGAACTGGATCAGCAGCATCCAGACCTGGCCCATGATCCAGGTCGCCGCAATAATCACCAGCAGGATGATCAACGCCTGCAACCAGCGATTATTATTCATCCAGACCTGCCTTGCTTTCTAGAACCGGCCCGCGCGCCCGGCCGGGCACGGACTTAGACAGGGGTCCCGCAGTTGGGGCAGAAGGCGGCGCCGGGCGCCAGGACTTTGCCGCAGGTGCGGCAGCGGCGCTCGTCACTGGCCGCCGGCTCGCGCCGGGGCACGCCGGTGCCGTCGCCCGCGGGGGTCGCGGGCGGGGTGCTGCTGCTGATCGCCGGGCGCACCGGCAGAGACGCGGGCGCCGGGGCCTCTTTCGATGCCCCTTCAGGGGCAGGCCGGGTCGCCCCGCTCGTGGCGGGGATCGCGCTGCCGATCGGGGCCAGGGTGGCGGGCGCCGGGGCCTCTTTCGAGGCCGGCAGCGTGACCGGCGCGGGCGGCGTCACGCGGCGCGGGCGCCGCAACACGCTCACCGCCACGGCGACGATACCGCCGAGCGCCAGCAGCAGCGGCCACCACCCGGCCCATTCCAGGAAGAAGCGCGTCACGGCGTCATTCCGCAGGGGGTTGCCGGTGGCGCCCTGGCTGTAGTCCCAGTTGCGCAGCAGCACGGCCAGGATGGCCGCGCCGTTGAACAGCGCCAGCAGGGCGGCGATCAGGCGGGCACGGACGCCTGGCTTGCCCAGGCGCGGCAACAGCAGCGCCCCGCCGTAGCCCACGGCGATCAGTGGCACCAGGAACAGCACGCTGCGCACAATCATGCGCGCGCCCACGGGGCCCAGGAAGCCCAGTGCCGACGCCAGGTCGTTGCCCCAGGCTTCGCCCCACTCGTCGGCCAGCAGCGCGCCCAGCAGCAAGCCCCCCAGCGCCACGACCTCGGGCCACGGGCCCCGCCGGGCCCCCACCAGCGCAAACACCACCAGCACCGCCACCAGCACGCCATCGAGCACCAGCATCATCGCCTCTCCCCCGCCTCCTCTTACTAAGCAAGCATATTGTATCACATTTGCTACGGATTAGCAGGCATCTCTGTTGCAGCCCCGCCCATCGACATCGCCCGGCCCGTCAACGGGCGGGCTACGTCAACAAAGGCCACTTGCGCGACCTCTCCCCGATTACCCAGCCCGCGCAGGCGGGCTTCGTAAACGTTGCCCGCCCATTCATGGGCGGGCAACCGGGCTGGGCAACCGGCCTGATTTGCGACGGCTTTCCGCAATTCGGTATACTCACAACGCTGTACCGGTACGCGACTGCTGCCCCGGCCTGGCCGGGTGCAAGAGTTAGGAAGGGTAAACATGCGCAAACCATCGTTGCTGACACTCCTGGGCCTGGCGCTGCTGGGCCTCACCATCCTGGGCGCCGCGGGGGCCGCCGCGCAAAGCGGCTATGGCGGGCGCCCGCCGCAACTCACGCCCTACCCCACCCCCGGCACCGGTGAGTACGCCACGCCCGTGCAGCCCGGCGCCGCCCCGCCCGCTGCCCCGTCGGCTTTCGCCCCGGTGTCGCGGTTCGGCATGAACCTCTACCTGACTGGCCTGGAGCGCAGCAACGCGCAGGCCGGCGCCCTGGCGACGCTGGCCGCGCAGGGCGGCGTCAAGTGGTCGCGGGAAGAGTTGTCCTGGGCCAACATCGAGCCGAACGCCAAGGGCCAGTTTAACTGGAGCACCTACGACAGCCGCTTGAACCTCGACGCGGCCAACGGCATCAACGTCGTCGGCATGCTGCTGACCACGCCGAAGTGGGCCTCCAGCAATCCCGGCGCGGGCGATTACTTCTGGTACGAGCCGCGCAACTATAACGACTACTTCGACTTCGTCCGCGCCGCCGTCAGCCGCTGGAAGAACCAGATCCACGTCTGGGAGATCTGGAACGAGCCGAACCACCAGGCCACCTGGAACTGCCTGAACAACTGCGACCGCGCCGCCCACTATGCCGCGCTGCTGGCCGGCGCCTACCAGGCCGTCAAGTCGGTGGACCCCAACGCCCGCGTGCTCATCGGCGGCATCTATATCCATGATGTCAACACCGAGGGTCTGCCCTTTCTGAACCAGGTGGTGGCCTCCTCGGGTGGGGCGATCAACTTCGACGCCCTCTCTAACCACACCTAAATGCCGGATCGCG
>DASSGZ010000015.1:0-3234 GCA_035693165.1 Chloroflexia bacterium
TTCGAGCAGCCGCCCTGGTCCCTGCACCTGGGCGACAGCCTCACCGTGACCGCAGAAGGCCACGCGCCGCTCACTCTGTATATCACTGGCTTCTACACGCGGACCGGACTCGGCAACATCCTGCAAGACGCCCTGTGGCAAACCGGCGATCTGCTGGTGAGCCGGGACACGGCCACGGGCCTGGGCGGGCCGGCGACCCCTGTCACCTTCACGGCCACTGTGCCCGCCACCCGGCTGACCCAGACTGGACCGTCCGTCGCCGCCGCATTGCCGCAGGCCGTCGTGGTCAGTCAGGCCGACGTGAACGACGCGCTGCAACGGCGTTATGTCAATCTTCTGGCGTTCGTGAACGGGGTGGCCGGGCTGGCGCTGGTCGCCGGCATGGTGCTCATCGCCAACGCGGTCGGCCTGGCGATGGTCGAGCGCCGGCGCGAACTGGGCATCCTCAAGGCGATGGGCTTCACCGCGGCGCGCGTGCTGCGCCTGCTGGCGACCGAGAACGCGCTGCTAGGGCTGCTGGCCGGGACGCTGGGCATGGTCACAGTCGCCATCGCCATGGCCGGGATCAATATCCTGCAACCGGGAGCCGAACTCAGCCTGGACCCCGTGCTGGCTGTGGTGATGGTCGGCGTCGCGGTGCTGCTGGCACTGGGCACCACGGCGCTGGTGGCCTGGCAGCCGGTCCACGCCCGCCCGCTCGACGTGCTGCGCAACGAGTAGGCGGCGGCCCGCGCCGGCAAGGGTCGCGGACCTAGCTGCATTACTCCGCCCCGGCCAGCAGGCGGTCCCACAGATCCGGGCGCTGCAACCGCGCTGCCTCCGTCCGCAACGCCGCCTGCTGGGCGCGGTGCGCCGCCTGGGCCTCGGCGATCGTGGTGAGGGCGAAGCGCACCGGCGCGCCGGGCGGCAGTTGGGCCAGCAGCGGCCAGTCGGCGCGGATCGCCACGGCCAGCACGGGGTAGCCGCCGACGGTCTGGTGGTCGGCCAGCAGGGCGATGGGCTGGCCGTCGGCGGGGACCTGCAAGGCGCCCCAGACGATGCCCTGCGAGACCAGTTCGGCGTGCGCCGGGGCGCTATGGGCCAGCACCGGCCCGCGCAGGCGCAAGCCCATGCGGTCGCTCTGCGGCCCCACCTCCCAGGTGGCGGCGAGCAGCGTGTCCAGCGCATCCGGCGCGAAATGACCGGCGTGGGGGCCGGGCACGACGCGAACGGTGAGCGGCGCAACGGGCCTAACCCCCCGGCCCCCTTCCCGGAGCGGGAAGGGGGAGAGCAGCGACGGCGCGGGCCAGCGGCGCCCGGCGGCGTGGAAATCGTCCACGTCCACGGGGCGCAAGACATCGCCTGCGCGTAGCGGGCGCCCGTCCAGCCCGCCGAAGCCCCCGGCCAGGTATGTGGCCGCCGAGCCGAGCACCCGCGGCACGGCGAGGCCGCCGGGCAGGGCCAGGTAGGCCCGCGCGCCGGGCGCTCCCCCGGCGAAAGCCAGGGTCACTCCGCCGCGCAACAGGTATGCGCCGCCGGGCGCCAGCGGGCGCTCCGCCTCGACCAGATACGCCCCCAGGTCGGCCCCGGCCAGGGCGATCACGCAGGTGCCCGCCGCGCGCAATTCCGGCCCGGCGATGGTGATTTCGAGGGCGGGCGCATCGAGCGGGTTGTCGAGCAGCAGGTTGGCGACGGCCAGCGCGTGGGGGTCGCAGGCGCCCGCGCTCGGCACGCCCAGGTCGGCGTAGCCCGTGCGCCCGGCGTCTTGCACAGTGGACAGCAGCCCAGGGCTGACAACTTCGAGCATCAGCGGGCCACGAAGCGGACGAACTGGCCGGGCCGCAGCAGGGCGGGCGGGTCGCGCTGCGGGTCCCAGAGCGGCGCGTCGGTGCGGCCCAGCAGGTGCCAGCCGCCCGGCGTCGCCAGCGGGTAGATGCCGGTCTGGCTCCCGGCGATGGCGACACTGCCCGGCGGCACACGCGGGCGCGGGGTGGGGCGCCGGGGTGTCACCAGTTGCGGCGGCAGCGGCCCCAGGTAGGCGAAGCCGGGCGCGAAGCCCAGCATGAACACCCGGTAGAGCGCGCCGGTGTGCAGGGCCACCACCTCGGCAGGCGTCAGGCCGTGTCGCGCCGCCACGTCCTCCAGGTCCGGCCCGTCGTCGCCCCCGTAGTGCACTGCGATCTCCACCACCTCGCCGGAGGCCGCATCCGCTGCCGCCTCAGCCTGCGCGGCCAGCGGCGCCAGCGCCGCCTCCGCTTCCTCACACGATAGGCGTTCCGGGTCATAGGGCACGAGCAGGCTGCTGTACGCGGGCACCGGCACGCCCCACGGCGCACCCGGTGCAGCGCGCAATGCGCCCACGGCGGCGGCCAGCGCGTGGACCCGGCTGTTCAGCGCCACGTCGATGCTGTCGCCAAAGACTACCAGCAGGGCGCTGTCGCCGAAGGGACGGATAGCCGGGGAAGGGGTCACGCGCCGCTCAGGCCCGCGCCACCGGCGCCAGCGGGACGACGGCGATGCCCGCGCCTTCCAGCGCCGCGCGCACGGCGCGGGCGTAGGCCGGGGCATCGGGCGTGTCGCCGTGGATGCAGAGCGTATCGGCCTGGATGGGCACGAGCGTGCCGTCATAGGCGCGCACCTGGCCGTCGCGCACGATGGACAGCGCCTGGGCGGCGGCGGTGGCCGGGTCGGGGTGTATCGCGCCGGGCAGGCGCCGCGAGCGCAGCGTGCCACCGGCCTCGTAGGCGCGGTCGGCGAAGGCTTCGGCGGCCACGCGCAGACCCACGGCCCGCCCGGCCTCCAGCAGCCCCGACCCGGCCAGCCCGACCAGGATCAGGTCCGACGAGAAGCGGCGCACGGCGCGGGCAATCGGCTCCGCCGTCGCGGGGTCGCCCGCCGCGCGGTTGTAGAGCGCGCCGTGCGGCTTGACGTGGGTCAGCGCGCCGCCCGCCGCCTGGGCGAACCCGGCCAGCGCGCCGATCTGGTAGAGCACGGCCGCTTCGAGTTCCGTGCCGGTCATATCAAGGGTGCGGCGCCCGAAGCCTTGCAGATCGGGGTAGCCGGGGTGCGCGCCCAGCGCCACGCCGTGCTCGCGGGCCAGGGCCACCGTGCGCGCCATCACCAGCGGGTCGCCCGCGTGGAAGCCGCAGGCGATGTTGGCCGAGGTGATGAGCGGCATCAATGCGGCGTCCTGGCCCAGCGGCCACGCGCCGAAGCTCTCGCCCATGTCACAGTTCAGGTCGATCTGCATCTCCC
>DASSGZ010000016.1:0-3552 GCA_035693165.1 Chloroflexia bacterium
GCTGTCCGCGTCGGTGGCGCGGGCGGCGGCCAACACGCGGTCGCCGGTGGCCGGGCGGGCGCCGGTCTCGGCGGGGCGCACGCGGGTGATCGGCACCACGCCCGCCGGGTAGCCCAGCACGTTGGCGAGCACGCTGTAGCCGCCGGCGTTGCGCAGGGCATCGCTGGCGCCGTGGGGCAGCGCGGGCAGCGCGCAGGCCGGGCTCAGCACCAGGTCGAACGGGCCGCCCGTGGCCGGGTCGTCGAGCGCGGCGCGGAAGCGGGCCTGGTAGGCCAGTTGGGCTTCGACCAGCGCCCAGTAGTGGGCCGTGGTGCGGTAGCCGAAGTGGGGCAGGGCGCCGGCCAGGCTCGGCTGGCCCACGCGGGGCAGCAGCGCGGCCAGCAGGGCCAGCGTGGGCCGCGAGCGGCGGGCGATGCCCAGCAGGCTGGCGATGCGCGGGTCGCGCCGGTCGTGCCCGACCAGGGCCGCCTGCCCGGCCATGCCGTCGGCGAACAGCAGGCCCAGGAACAGGGCCACGGCCTGGTCCACGGCGGGCGGGGTCCAGCGGGTCACGCGGGCGCCCGCGGCTTCCAGCAGGGCGGCGGCCTCGTCCACGGCGCGGACCACGGCGGGGCTGGGCGGGAAGGTGCCGTCGTCGGTGTAGCAGGCCACGCGCAGGCGGGTCAGGTCCCCCGTGGCCGGGTCGCCCAGCGGCGGGGCCGGGTCGGCGGCCGGGTCGTCCGCCCCGCTGATGACGCGCAGGCCGAGCGCCAGGTCGCCCACCTGGCGGGCCAGCACGCCCACCTGGCTGACGATGGCCCGCTGGCCGAAGGGCACGCTGTAGCGCCCGGCGTCGGGCGTGCGCCCGGCAGTCGGCTTGAAGCCGGCGATGCCGCAGAAAGCGGCGGGCACGCGGCTGCTGCCGCCGATGTCGGTGCCCAGGCCGAGCGGGCTGCCCCCCGCCGCGATGATCGCCGCCTCGCCGCCCGAACTGCCGCCGGGCGTGCGCGCCGGGTTCCAGGGGTTATTCGTGCGCCCGTAGACCGGGTTATCGCTCTCATAGTAGAACAGCAGTTGCGCCACGTTGGTCTTGCCCAGCACGATGGCCCCGGCGGCGCGCAGGCGGGCCACGTACACGTCGTCCGCCGTCGCCTGGATCCGGGCGCGCGACGGCAGCCCGAACGTGCTGGGCGTGCCGGCCAGGTCGAGACATTCCTTGATCGTCACGGGCACGCCGTGCAGCGGCCCCAGCGGCTCGCCCCGCGCCTGGCGGGCATCGGCGGCCTGGGCCTCGGCGCGCGCCTCGGCATAGCGCCGCACCACCACGGCGTTCAGCGCCCCGTTCACCTGCTCGATCCGCGCGATATGCGCCTCCACCGCCTCGGTCGCCGACAGCGCGCCCCGCGCAATCGCGGCGGCCAGCTCGCCCGCGCCCAGCCGGGTGCAGCTCGCGGGGTCCATCCGGGTCAGAGTCTCCATCTTCATCATATCCTCCTCTTCATACATGCATCACGACGAAATCTCACCGCAGAGGCGCAGCGGACGCCGAGGGTTTTAAGGATTTGAATCCTGGGTATGACCGTGTCTCGTTAAGCTGACCAGATAGCGCCGCGCAAGAAACACCCGAAAATCTCGGCGTCCGCTGCGCCGCTGCGGTGAGAATTTAATTGCTGGTATCAGTGTATGCCATAGGGAAGGGGGCGAGCATAGGGAGTTCTCCCTATTTGCGTGGCAGGGTTTGGGCCGGAAAATGGATATATATAGTAGAGGGGTAGTGCGAAGCAATCACCGAAAGGAGGCCGAGCGCATGGCGGAGGGAGGCGAGGCGGGGTTGGGCACGGAGATCGCGGCGTTGCGCACGATGCTGCGCGAGGTGATGGCCGACGCGGACCTGGACCTGGCGGGGCGCATGAACGTCTTTTGCAAGGGGGCCGACACGCTGGCCCGGCTCTATCGCACGCGCCGCGAGCTCGAACCCGAGGGGCCGGGCGGCGCGCTGGCCGCGCTCGACGCGCTGCTCGCCAACCTCGACCCGCCCCACGCGGGCGCCGGGCGCGCTGAATCGCGCCGCTACACCCCACCGGGCGCGCCGGATGCGGGCGAGGCCGCCGCCGGTGGCTGACCGGGCCGCCACCCGGCGCGCGCTGGTCCACGACCTGGCCCTGTTCTCGCGGGCGTGCTATCCGGGCCGGGCGCTGCGGAACTACCAGTTGGAGGCCGCCGGGCCGATCCTGGCCGCGGTGGACGCGCGGCGGGGCGTGGGTGAAACCCAGTTCTGCTGCCTGTTCAGCCGCCGGGCGGGCAAGGACGAACTGCTGGCCCAGTTGCAGGCGTTCCTGCTGGCGCGCTACCGGCTGTCCGGCGGCGCGATCATCATGGGCACGCCCACCTACAAGCCCCAGGCGCTGGTCAGCCGGCGGCGCTTGCTGGCCCGCCTCGCCACGCCGCTGCACCCCGGCGCGGGCACCGCCGACGGCTACCGCGTCACCTGTGGCGCGGCCAGCGCGGCCTTCCTCAGCGCCGAGCCCGTCGCCAACGTGCGCGGCGAAACCGCCGACCGCCTGCTCATCGCCAACGAGGCCCAGGACATCACCACCGACATCTGGGACGCGCGCTTCGCCCCGATGGCCGCCAGCACCAACGCGCCCGCCGTCTACAGCGGCACGCCCTGGGCGGCGGGGTCGCTGCTCTCGCGGCAGATGGCCCTGGCCGAGGCGCGGGGCACACTCTTTCGCGCCGATTGGGAACGGGTGGCCGCCGAGGTGCCCGCCTACGGCGACCATGTGCGCGAGCGCATCGCCACGCTGGGGCCGCAGCACCCCTTCATCCTGTCGGAATACGGCCTGCAGGAACTCGACGCGGCGGGCGGGCTGTTCAGCGAGGGGCGCCAGGCGCAGATGCACGGCCTGCACCCGCGCCAGGCCGCCGCCACCCCCGGCCACAGCTACGCGCTGCTGCTCGACGTGGCCGGCGCCGACGAGACCGCGCCCAGTGGGCCCGCCGCCCTGGCCCGCACCCGCCGCGACGCCACCGCGCTCACCGTGGTGGCCGTGGACCTGGGCACCGTGCGCGACGACCTGCTGCGCCGCCCCACCTACCGCGTGGTCGACCGGCGCCTCTGGGTGAACGTGCCCCACGCGCAACTCCTGCCCCAACTGCTCGACCTGGCGCGCAGCGTCTGGGCGGCGCGCTGGCTGGTGGTCGACGCGACGGGCGTGGGCGCGGGGCTGGCCTCGCTGCTGGCGGCGGCCCTGCGCGGCCCCTGCGAGGTGATCCCGTTCACCTTCAGCCTGCAAAGCAAGAGCGCGCTCGGCTGGGCCTTCCTGGCGATCATCGAGAGCGGCCGCTGGAAGGACTACGCGCCCGACAGCACGCCCGAGACCGGCCTCTACTGGGCGCAGGTCGCCGCCTGCACCTTCACGGTGGACCCCGGCCCCGGCAAGATCCTGCGCTGGCACGTCCCGGCCCGCCGCGGCCACGACGACCTGCTGCTCAGCGCCGCCCTCATCGCCGCCCTCGACGACCGCGACTGGCGCCCCCGCGCCGCCCACAGCCGCACCCGCGCCGACTGGT
>DASSGZ010000017.1:0-8859 GCA_035693165.1 Chloroflexia bacterium
CGATGGCTGCGCCGGCTGCCGCGCCGACCGGGCCGCCGACCGCTGCGCCGATGGCGCCGCCCGCCAGCGCACCCGCCGCGCCGCCGGTTTCCGCGCCACCGGGATGGCTCTCGTCGCCTTCTTGCGCGACATGGGCCGCCCCTGCGCCCGCCGCGCCGCCGATGGCCGCGCCGGCTGCCGCGCCGACCGGGCCGGCCAGCGCCCCGCCGATCACGCCGCCGGCCACCGCGCCGCCCGCGCCACCCACGGCATCGCCCGCCGCTTCGCCGCCGGTGGTCGTCGTGGTGTCCACGGTGGTCTCGGTGGCTGGAGTGGTGTAGCCGGGCGTGGTGGTATAGCTGGGCCCTTCCGTGCCGTAGGTCGTGCTCGGGGCGTAGCTGCTGGTGCTCGCCGTGTAGTCGGTGGGCGCGGGGGCGGTGTAGTCCGTCGTCGCCGGGGCGGTATAACCGGTGTCCGTGGTGGTGCTGCTGACGCTGGTGGTATCCACCGTATCGTCGGTGGCACCCCCGGCGCCGCCGCCAACCGCCCCACCGACGCCCGCGCCCACCGCCGCCCCAACCGGGCCGCCGACCGCTGCGCCGATGGCGCCGCCGGCCAGGGCGCCTGCCGCCCCACCGGTTTCCGCGCCGCCAGGGTGGCCCTCGTCGCCTTCCTGGGCAATATGGGCCGCGCCCGCGCCCGCCGCGCCACCGATGGCGGCACCCGCTGCGGCACCGACCGGGCCCGCCACGGCCCCGCCGATCACTCCACCGGCCACGGCCCCGCCCGCGCCACCGACGGCGTCGCCGGCGGCATCATGCTCACCCGCGGTATCCACGGTAGTATCCTGCGTGGTGGTCGCCGTGTAGCCGGGGGTGGTGTAGTCCGGGCTGGTGGTCGTGTATCCGGGCGTGGTCATCGTGTAGTCCGGGGTGGTGGTCGTGGTCTCGACCTGAGTGGTATCGACGGAGGCATCCGCCGCGCCGCCCGCGCCACCGCCGACGGCCCCGCCGATGCCCGCGCCGACGGCAGCCCCGACCGGGCCGGCGAGGCCCGCGCCGACCACGCCGCCGATGACGGCGCCGGCGGCGCCGCCGGTTTCCGCGCCGCCGGGGTGGCTTTCATCGCCTTCCTGGGCCAGGTGAGCCGCGCCCGCACCCGCCGCGCCGCCGACCGCCGCGCCAATGGCCGCGCCCACCGGGCCGCCGACAGCAGCGCCGATCAGGCCGCCGGCCACCGCGCCGCCCGCGCCGCCCACGGCATCGCCCGCCGCGCCGGTCCCGCCGGTCGTCGCCTCGGTGGTGGTCGTAGTGGTGTCCGTGACCGGGGTGTAGGGGACCACCGGGGCGCCGTAGGCCGGCGGCGGCGGGCTCGTGACCGCCGTGTCTTCGGCGGTGGGCTGGGGCAGCGCCGCGCCGCACTCATCGCAGAAGGCCGCACCCGCGACATTCTCGGCGCCGCAGTTGGTGCAGCGCACCGTGCCGCCGGTCGTGGTCCCCGCGCCCGCCGTCGCGGCCACCGGGGTGGCGGCCGGCTCGCCGCCGATGGGTGGCGAGGCCGCGGCGCTGCTCGTATCCGCTGTCAGGCGCGCGCCGCACTCGTCACAAAAGGCATAGTCATCCGGGTTCATGTTCCCGCAGTTCTGACACCGAATTGCCATCGTCTCCTCCTTAATACGCACTCAAAGATCGCCGTCGAAGGGACCACCTCATCAGGTTGCCTCATTATATCCGACCGAACCGGCGTTGCAAACACGGAAACCTGCCCGGTGCCGGCGCGGCGCCCGCGCGACCCATCGTCGCGCGGGGATCCACGGTTCACATGCCGCTCAGCAACGCCAACAGGCCCAGGATGGCCGCCACCAGTTCGCCGATGAGCAACACCGTCAAGACAAACCAGGCCAGCGCGCGCCGCAGCCAGGAGGGCCGCGCCAGAACGCGGACCTCCAACCGCCGCTGGCCCCCGTTACTGTCGATAATCACCGTTCCCTCGTTCATGCGCGGAGCCGGCACAAACCACCGCACATGGCGTGCCACCAACCACAGCCAGACCTGGGCCGCGGCCAGCACCCCGCCGAGCAGGGCCACGCCGTTCAACAGGGCGTCGGTGGGGCGCATCCCAAGCTGGGTGCCGCCCCAGATCATCAGCGCGATGAGGGCCAGGAACACCCAGCGGCCCACCATGCGCCCGCCGCTGGCCCAGGCCCACGCGAACACGTTGGGCACGCGCAACACCGCATGGCCCAGTTGCAGCCCGTCGCGCTTCGCGCCGACCGAGAGCGCGCCCACGTTGCCCTGGAACTGCACCTGGCTGACGGCCAACCAGGGCTGGGTGACATGGACGATGCCCTTCAACTGGCCCTGCCCGGCGTTGACCAGGTTCACCACCCGGCCCTTGCGTGCCTTGCGCCCGGCGGTGCCCAGGTCGAGCACCGTCTCGGAGATGGAAAGCTGCGGGCCCTCGGCGGGGGCTGCCGCCACGGCGGTCGTCCCCGCCAGGGTGGGTGCCTCTTTAAAGGCGGGCACCAGGCCGGGCGGCGCGGCGGGCACCGGCCCCGGCACCTCGCGGGGCGGGCGGCGGCGCGGGCGGGCCGGGCGGCGTTCGGCTTGCTCGGTGGGTGGCAGATCGCTAGGCCCGACGGGTGTGGTGGGCGCGGACGAGGGCGCGGGCAGGGCGGCGGCGGCGTCGCGCGGCAGCGCCGCCGTGGCCGGTTCCGCCGCGGGTACCAGCACCGGGCGCAAGCCCAGCGCCCGCGCGAACTCGTCGATGCCGGGGAAGCGCAGTTCGGGCTTGAGTTCCAGTGCGCGCATGATCGCCTGGTCCACCTGGCGGGAGACGTGCGGGTTGTAGGAGCGAATGGGCCGCCAGTGGAAGGGGTTCTGCACCGGGTCATGGCCGCTCAGCAGGTGGTGCAGCGTGGCGGCCAGAGCGTAGACATCGGAGCGCTGGTCGGTCTGGCCGTTGCCGTACTGTTCGGGCGGGGCATAGCCCGCCGTGCCGAAGGCGGCGGTGTCGGTGCTGCGGCCCTGGCGATGGAAGCGCGCGATGCCGAAGTCGATCAGCTTGATATGATCCTCGCTGTCGAGCAGGATGATGTTGCCCGGCTTGGTATCGCGGTAGATAATCGGCGGATCCTGGCGGTGCAGATAGGCCAGCACGTCGCAGAGTTGCGCCGCCCAGGTGAGCACGCGCGATTCGGGCAGGAAAGCCGTGGTGCCGGAAACCACCTGTTCGAGCGTCTGGCCCTCGATGAACTCCATGACCAGGTAATACTTGCCTTCCGCGGTAAAGACACCGTAGAAGTGCGGCAGGTTGGGGTGGTCGAGCGTCGCCAGGATGGTGGCTTCGCGCATGAAGTCCTTCAGGGCCTGGGTGCGGTCTTCGGGGGCGACGCTGGTGGGCGTCATCTCCTTGACCGCCACCCGCGCGCCGTCGTGCTGCTCGTCCAACGCCTCGTAGACGGCGCCCATGCCGCCCTGGGCCACGCGCCCGAGAATGCGGTAGCGATCATGCAAGAAGGCGCCTGGGGGTAGCTGGCCGATACCCTCGGCGGGGGCCGCCGGGTCCGCGGGCGGGGCGATGAGGGCATGGCCGCAATGGGCGCAGAAGGTCGCGCCGGGGCGGTTCGTGCTCTGGCAAAAGGCACAGAGCGCCCCGGTCAGTTCGCGCAGCGGCGCGGCCAGCACCCGGCCCAACTCGCTGTTCGGCGGCAGGCGGTCCAGGCCCAACTCCTGGCCCAGGTCGCTATTGGCGACATAGGGCCAGGCGGTCAGCGTGCTGCCGCACACATCGCAAGTGGTGGTGCCCGCCGGGTGCAGTTTGCCGCACTCCTCACAAGTCAGCATACTATCATCTACGCACAAGCGGCGCCGGACGTTACTACTATTCGAGCCGCTGGGTCAAGCGGCGCGTGGCGTAGTGCAGCTTCTTGGCCCCTTCGGCGGACACCTGGCCGCTCTGCTCCAGCTTTTGCGCCTCCTGCTCGGCAGCCTGGGCCAGTTCGACCTCGCCCATGTCGAGCAGGCGGGTGGCCGCCGAGCGCAGCTTGGTGGTGGCGCCCTGGATGTTGCCCGCCGCGGCATCGTCGAGCGCGCGCGTCTGCAAGCTGAAGGCGTTGACCTTCTCCACGGTGTTCATCACCGCCGGGTCGAGCGGCCCCATGCCCGACGTGCTGTATTCGAGCACGGCGTCACCGCGGGCCTGCGAGCCGCTGGTGCTGCCCTGCGGGCCGGGCACGTCGTAGGCCAGCGTCACGGCGGCGATGCGGAAGGCGCCCGCCGCCCGCGTGGGCACGATCAGCTCCAGCAGCAGCGCGGGTGGGCGGTCCGGCTCCAGGTCGCCCAGGTCGAAGGTGGCCGTGCGGTCCTGGATCGGCACGTCGCGCAGGGTGCTGATGGCCGGGCGGATGCGGTGGGCGCGGCGCAGTTCCACGCCCGCGCTGAGCCGGATGCTGGCGACCAGATGGCGCACGGTGATCGACTCGACCGCTTCGAGCTCGCGGGCAAAGGCGGGCGGGATGTCGCGCGGCTCCGGCGCCAGGTAGGCGTTGCCCGCGCTTTCGTCGGCCATGGAGACCAGCAGCCGCTCGTTGAATTCGCTGCCCACGCCGACGGTGCTGACGGCGATGCCGGCCTTGCGCGCGTCGCGGGCCAGGGCGCCCACCCGCTCCGGGTCGCGGGTGAAGCCGTCGGTGAGCACGATCATGCGGCTGATCATGCCCTGGTCCACGCCGGGCTGCAACTCGCGCAGCCCCTCCTGCACACCGGAAGCCATGTCGGTCTCGTCGCCCAGGCGCACGGCGTCGAGCCGTTCGACGGCATCGGGGATGCGGTTGCGCTCGGCGCCGGTGAGGGCGTGCAGCAAGACCTCGGCCCGCCCGGCGAAGACGACCAGCGAGAAGCGGTCCTGCGGTTCGACATGGCCTACCGCCTCGCGCAGCGCCTGCTTCACAGCGTCCAGGTTGGACGGCGCGGCGCGGCGGATATGGTCGGGGATGTGCGGAAACGTCCAGACCGGGATGCCGTCGGAAATCACCTCGCGCACATGGCCCAGGCGGGCCAGTTCCTGGAACTGCTCCTGGCTGAGCACCGGCAGGCGCATCGACTCGCTGATGTCGAGCACGATGCCCAGGTTGACTGGGGCCGATTGCGCGCCGAGCCTTTCGCCGGGGCGCACGTCGATCAGCAGGTAGACCAGGCGCGGCTCCCCGGCGGCGGGCACCGCGTTGACGTTCAAGCGGGTCTGCAACGTAAGTTCGTTGGGCATCAATCCCTACCTTTCGCGCTGTATATGGTCCAGCACCCCGGCCACGCCCTCCGCCGCCTCCCAGGCCAGCAGGCGGCGCAGCCCGGCGCCGTAGATATCCTGCCGCTCCCGGAACCGGTCCAGGCGCAGGCGGCAGCCCCAACTCTCGACCACTTTATAGGCCACCCACTCGGCGAAGCCCTCGCGTAGCTCCGGCGTCGCCAGCAGCGGCGCGTTTTCGGCCTGCCAGGCGTGGGCGTATTCGTGGGCCACGACCTCGCAGAAGAAGATGCGCGGCAGGCCGTATTCCACATAGATGACGCGGGTGCGCCAGCCGTGGACGAACAGGCCCACGTAATCGGCGTCACCCTCCTGGGCCGGGGCGTCCTCCAGCGGGTCGGGCCCGGCGGCGTGGCCGCGCAGGGCGTTCAACTCGCCCCGGTTGACCAGCCGCAGGCTGGCCCCGACGTTTAACTCCAGGCCCAGCGCACGTTGCGCCGTCTCACGCACGCGGCCAAACAGGTCGTAGGCCAGCGTCGGGTCGTAGACGGCGGTGGCGTGGCAGGCTTCGCACAACACCCGCCCGTCGGCGCGCTGGAACGACACCGGCCCGACCGGGCGCCCGCAGGCGTGGCAATGGGGCCGCGCCCAGCACTCCGGGCAGTAGAGCCGCCCGGCCTGCCCGGCCAGGGCGAACAGGTGGCCCTGCGCCGTGTCGAGCGTGCGCCGGCAGGCCGCGCAGCGCAGCCAGTGCCCGGCGCAGGCCGCGCAGTAATATTGCGCGCTCGCGGTCGGGTCGCCCATGGTCAGGCGCACTACCTCCCGCCCGGCAAGGGTCGTGCCGCACGCGCTGCACCAGTTGCCCCGCCCAATGCTCACCGCCGTCGCCATCGTTACCTCAACTCTACCTGCGGCCAATGTGCCCGCGGCACGTTTTTGGCCTGCACCAGCACATGGAAGCGGCCCAGGCCGTCGGGATCGATCAGCCGGAAGAGCCGCGCCCGGCGGGCCAGCGCGTCCGCATGGTCGTCGGGGCTGCCGGGGCGCGCCGCGCTCAGGACCGCGATGCGCCCGCCCATGCCGAGCGCCACCAGGAACGCCATCTGGCGGGTGGCCGCCAACGTCTCCAGCCCGGCGGCGGCCCCGGTGCGCTCCAGCGTCGTGAAATCGACGTGGGCGGTCATATCCTGCGCGCCGGGCGCCGTGTAGGGATCGCTGACCACCTGCCCATTACTATAACATAAGAGCGTGCCTTCGGGGCGCAGCGTGCTGTAGAGCCGCTCGGCGCTGTCGCCGTAGTCGATGGTGAGCACGAAGCCGCGCTCCAGCCCGGCGGCGACCGTCCGCAACCAGGCCGGGGCCGCCAGGTTCACCTCGGCGGGCTGGCCGGGCGGCAGGGTGACGCCCGCCGTCTCGAAGTAGGCGGCCAGGGCCGGGTCGGAAAGCGGGCCACGCTCGTCCACCAGGGCGCCCGTATCGTCCACGGCCACGAAAATCTCCTCCAGCCCGGCGTCGCTTGCGATCACCCGATGCACCGGGAAGGCGTCGAGCAGTTCATTGCTGTAAACCAGGCCGGTGCCGCCCGCTTCCGCGGCCCAGCGCACGCGATCGCCGTGGCCTGCGGCGGCCAGGGTCGCAAGCTGCCGCGCCTGTAACGCCGGGCTGCGCTCGACGACGACCGGGTCTAGCCGCGCATAGAGGCCGGGATCGGCGGCGCGCAGGGCGTCGAGCAGGTCGGCCAGCAGGCGGCCCGACCCGGCGCCGTGCTCGGCCAGCAGGAACGCGGGCGGGTGGTCCAGCGCGGCGTCGCAGCGGCGCACGAACTCGGCCAGCAGCGCGCCGAAGGCGGAATCCACCTCCGGCGAGGTGGTGAAGTCGCCGCCCCGGCCCAGCGTGACGGTTCCGGCGCTGTAGTAGCCGTACGCCGGGTGATACAGCGCCAGGTCCATGAAGTCCGCAAACGGGATGCGCCCGCCCGCCGCCGCGATGTGGGCGCGGATGATCGCCCCCAGCGCGGCGACCTTATCGCCCCGCGCGGCGGCCTCGGAATCAGGAGTGCTCATATCATAACTAACGTGATCCATGGTCCTCAGTTCCGCGCTTGGGCGACGGTCCTAACCCCCCTGCCCCCTTCCCGGCGCGGGAAGGGGGAACGCGACGGCGTCAGAGGCCCGCCGCCGTCGCCTCGCGGTTGACAGGGCCGCAAATCGGCGGGTATAATGCCGCTGTATCACTGCGCCCGTATAACATCAGTACGAAATTTGGCTAAGGAAGGTCACAGACTCGATGGCTCTGAACGCGAACGAGGACACCTCCAAGAGCGGCGATCCGGCCGGCCCCGTCCTCTCGCCGCCCTCCCCGCCGGCCCCCGACGCCGGCACCCCGAGCGGCATCACGGCGACCGAAACGCCGCCGTATTATAGCATCACGCCTGACGGCGCCGCGCCGTCTGCCTCTATAGAGGCACCGGTCGCGCCGGTAGACACCGGTGCCCCGGTGGACAGCACGGCGCCCTTGCCGGTGCGCCCGGCCGGGCGCGTGGCCCCGCCGAAGCCCGACTTCGGCGCCGCGCATGGCGAAAACGGCGCCACGGCCCCCGCGCCCGCCCCCTGGACCGTGAGCAATGCTCCGACGCCGCCCCCGGCGCAGATCTACACCGCGCCCCCGGCCCCCGCGTTCAGCGCGACCGCCCCGGTCCCGGCCCCGCCCGCCGAACCGGCGCCCGCCGCCCCGGTGTTGCTCACCGAGGCCGCGCCGCTGGAGCCGTTGCCCGCGCCGGCCCCTGCCCCTGCCTCGAAAGAGGCACCGCCACCCACCGGCGCGCTGGTGCTGCTGCCCGGCGAGGAAGTGATCATGCAACTGGGCGCGCTCTACCTGACCAACAAGCGGGCCATCCTCTACGCCCCGACCATCCTGCGCGCCGCCTTCCTGCGCGATGTGGACGCCATCGGCACCGTGACCGAGCGCGCGGGCGGCTGGATGTTGCTGTTCGGCCTGCTGGCCGTGGCCCTGGCCGGCGGCGCCATCTACCTCGGCGTGACCGCGCCGGGCAGCGACCTGGTGCTGGGCGACCTCTTCCGCGCCAACCCCTTCGTGGTGGCCGTGCCGCTGGCCCTGCTCGGCCTGCTGATGCTGGCGAGCTATTTCTTCTGGGTCAAGCGCAGCCTGTTCCTCTCGGTCGGCGGGCGCCCGCTGATCGTGGTCAGCATCTCCGGCTGGAGCGGCAAGAAACTGGAGTCGGTAGACAGCTTCGTCAACGCCTTCAGCCAAGCCAAGGAGCGCGAGCGGCCTTAGGCGATTAAGCTAATGGGGCTAAGGCCGGTTCTATACACTCATGTTCTTGGGAAAGGATCTTTGCGGTCCTGTGTAGTCGCCTGGATAAGGGCATCACTAGTTGCTTCGCCACAAGTTGTGGATTCAGCGCCAATTCTTCGGCGGAAAACCGGGCCGTCCGACGATACTCGGGTTGATCGAATGGTGGGAAGTCGTACCCTACCACGTTGTGTTGTGCCATCACGGAGACTGCTCCGCGCAGATTGGTTACCGCAACTCCAAGGTCCACAGGCCCAAGATACCTGGCCCGCGCATAGATAGCACCCATTAGGTGAACGAAGCGCACTGTAAGTCCAGCAACTA
>DASSGZ010000018.1:0-19065 GCA_035693165.1 Chloroflexia bacterium
TCATCTGCTGTTGTATAGCCGCCCCTCGGGCGCGGACGCCCGGATCGAGGCGTCTGATGGGCGCCCGCCGTGGGAGCGGTCCCATGAAGGCTGATTTTAGTGCCTTTTGGGGAAGCGATCCGTGACCCGGTCGGCTATTGACAAGCTACTACAAAGCCGCTAGACTCGACTGGATGTTGATACCGCTCCCACCCACGGCACGCCGGTGCTGGCCCGGCGTGCCGCGACCACGCTACATCAACGCATCCAGGAGACTGCTATGGCATCTCTCACCAGCCGGCAACGGGCCGCGCTGCACGATCGGCGCGGCGGGGCGGCCGGCCCCGGCCTCCTGACGGGGGGCGGCGCGCTGGCCGGGGCGGGCCTGGTGCTGCTCACCGTCCGCGCCGATCTCCTCCTCGGGGCGCCGGCGTTGCTCGGCGGATTCGTCCTGTTGCTGGCCGCCGCGCGCTTCTTGCGCCCGCGCGCGGCGGGGGGGCCGCCGCTACCCGGTCCCGCCCCCACCGCCGAGCCGGCCGCGCCCCTGGCCGACCTGAGCCAGGATGTGCGCCAGTTGGTCATGCAGATGCAAATGCAAGCCGACCAGGTCCGTGATATTGCCCTGCATATCGGCACGGCCACCGAGAGCCACACCGGCAGCATCAACATGCAGGCCGGCGCCACCAGCGAGGTCGCCGCCGCGATGGCGGAGTTCGAGCAGGTGATCGCCCGCGTCACGATGATGGCGCACGAAGTGGCCGAAGCCGCCGACGCCGTGCTGGCCGCCAGCACCAGCAGCCGCCAGATGGTCGATTCCGCCGTGAGCGCGCTCGAAGCGGCCCGCCTGCGCGTGGGCGAAACGCTCAGCGCCATGGAGGCGCTCCGCGCCCAGGCCGGGCAAATCGGCGCGATCAACGACGTGATCGCCGAAATCGCCGATCACACCCATATCCTGGCCTTGAACGCGGCCATCGAGGCGGCGGGCGCCGGAACGGCAGGGCGGCGCTTCAGCGTTGTCGCGGGGGAAGTGCGTGTGCTGGCCGCGCGCACCCGCGACGAAGGCCGCCATATTGCCGAACTCGTCGAGCAACTTCAGGAGGCCATGGACTCGACCATGAGCGCCGCCCAGGCAGGGCTGGACCAGACCGCGCACACGGGGGGCCTGGCCGCGGGCCTGGCCACCGCCACCGCGCAACTCGGCCAGACCGCCGAGCGCACCCAGCACCTGGCCGCGGCCATCGACGGCGCCATGGGCCAGCAGCGCACCAGCGCCGGCGAAGTGACCCAGGCGCTGGAGGCGATTGTCGAGTCCACGACCGGCATGCGCGAACAGACCCGCCTCATCGCCGCCGACGTGGCCGATCTCACCGAGGTGGCGCGCCAACTGCGCGCGTCGGCCCTGCGCGTCGGCGTCGACCCCGGCGAACAGGGCACCTTGCGCCTGCTGATCGCCGGGCGGGAAACGGTGTCGAGCCGGGGGCTGGCCTGGCAAGCCCTGGTCAAGGGTTGGAACCAGGAGTACCCCGGCAGCCGCATCACCATCGAATTTATCCCGCCCGGCCCCGATTACTTGACCAGCTTGCAAGGCCAGTTTGCGGCAGGTGCGGCCCCCGACATCGTGCAGGTGGGCACCATCAGCGAACTCGCCGGCCCCGGCTACCTGGCGCCGCTCGACGACCTGCTCACCCCGGCCATGCGCGCCGATTTCTACGGCCCGCTGCTCGACAGCGGCCGGTTCCAGGGGCGGCTCTACAGCCTGCCCACCGAAGGCCAGCCCTGCATTATCATCTATAACAAAGCCCTGTTCGCCGAGTTGGGGCTCGCCGTGCCGCGCACCTGGGACGAGTTGATTGCCGCCGCCCGGCGCTGCCGGACGCCCACCCGCGCGGGGCTGATTATGGACACGGCCTCGGGCGAGTTTCGCGTCAAACTCTGGATGCCGTTCATCTGGCAGGGGGGCGGCGCGATCCCTGCCGCGGACGGCCAGGTGCGCTTCGACACCCCGGCCATTCGCGCCGCGCTCCAACTCTGGCGCGATCTCATCGTCACGTATCAGGTCACGCCGCTCAAGCGCCCGTATCCTTATTACGATATCGCCAACCTGGTCGAGGGCCACTGTGCCATGCAGTACATAGGTAGCTGGGGCCTGACCATGTTGCGCGAGGCCCACCCCGATTTCCCCTACGGCGTGATGGATCTCCCTCTGCCGCCGGGCGGCACCCCGGCCAACGTGCTCCTGCCCTGGGGCCTGGCGGTCAACGCGCAGAGTCCCCACCGGGCCACCGCCGCCGCCTTCGTGCGCTGGGTGCTGGCGACCGAAGGCGAGGCCGGCGCCCGCCGGGCCCGTTCGCTCATGGTCGAGGGCCTGCCGATCCGCCGCAGCGTCGTGCCCATTGTCGAGCAGGAAGGCGAAGACTATCCCGCCTGGCGCTACATGCTGGAAGAACTCTACCCCCACACCCGCATCGTCCCTGAGTGGGGCGAGGCGACCACCCAGGCGGTGGACGCGGCCCTCGACGCCGCCCTGCACGAACCGCCCGCGGTCTAACTCCCGCCCGGTAAGACATCGACGGCGCGCAACCCAGGGTTGCGCGCCGTCCTCGTGATCGTGCCCGGCTCCCCTGGCCTGATTCCGCCATTGGGGGCGAAAATCACGCGCGCCAGGCTATTGACAAAGCAGCGGAATCGCGCTAGACTGGGGTGAGTGGGAACGCTCCCACAAAATCAGGGCATAATGAACTCCTGGTCATGCCCGGCGGAGTGGACGCGTTCCCACAAGCATTCTATCGAGGTATCCACTATGAACCTGGAAGAAGTGGCGCGGCTGGCCGGGGTATCGCGATCCACGGTGTCGCGCGTCGTCAACGACGATCCGCGCGTGAGCGAGGATGTGCGCGCGCGGGTGCAACAGATCATCCGCGAACACAACTACCACCCCAACGCCGCCGCGCGCAGCCTGGCTTCGCGCCGCACGCGCATTCTGGGCCTGGTCTTTCCCAAGGTCACCACCACCGTCTTCAGCGATCCCTTCTTTCCCAAGCTCATCCAGGGTGCGGTCGAGGCGTGCAACGCCGCCGACCACAACTTGATGATGCTCATGGACAGCTCCGCTGAGTATATCGCCGGGGACCGCATCTACAACCGCATCATCCGCGGGCATCACCTCGACGGGGTCGTCATCGCATCCAGCGTGGTCGACGATCCCATCGTCGAGCAGTTGCAGCAGGCGGGGTTCCCCTTCGTGCTGGTGGGGCGCCACCCGCGCTACCAGGAAGTCAACTCGGTCGATGTGGACAACCGGGCCGCGGCGCAGAGCGCCGTCAGCCACCTGGTCGAACACGGCTACCGGCGCATCGCCATCATTGCCGGCATGCGCAACATGATCGCCACCATCGACCGCTACGCGGGCTACGTCACGGCTTTGCAGGAAGCCGGGCAATTGCCCGACCCGGCGCTGATGGCCCACGGCGACTTCAGCCAGGAAGGCGGCTACGCGGCGATGCAGCAACTGCTGCCCCACAACCCGGATGCCGTGTTTGTCGCCAGCGACGTGATGGCCTTCGGCGCGCTGCGGGCCCTGGAAGAACGCGGGCTGCGGGTGCCGGAGGATATCGCCCTCATCGGCTTCGACGGCCAGGAGCAGACCGCACACACCCGCCCGCCTCTCTCCACCGTCGGCCAACCGATTGCCGATCTGGGCCGGGAAGCGGTCAATATCCTGCTGGACCGCATTGAACACCCGGAGGGCGAACCGCGCCATCACTTTTTGCCCACCCATCTCATCTTGCGCCGCTCGTGCGGCTGCACCGAGGCGCCGCCGCCGCTCGTAGCCGTGGGCGCCGCGGCCGGGGTGCTACTGCCGCCCGCCCATTCCTGATCGCCCGATCTCCTACCCCGCGCCACCGGCCCGACCGGGGCGCCCCCGCGCCACAGAGAGGAACGCGACCGATGGACAATGATGTCCGATTGCTATTTCCGCCAGGGTTCCAATGGGGCGCCGCCACGGCGGCATACCAGATCGAGGGCAGCCCCACCGCCGGCGGCAAGGGCGAAAGCATCTGGGACCGCTTCAGCCACACCCCCGGCACGATCGCCAACGGCGACACCGGCGACGTGGCCTGCGACCACTACCGGCGCTGGCCTGAAGATCTCGCCCTCATGCGCGAGTTGGGCCTCGACGCCTATCGCTTTTCCATCGCCTGGCCGCGCGTGCTGCCCACCGGGCACGGCGCGGTGAACGAGGCCGGCCTCGATTTCTACGAGCGGCTGGTAGACGGCCTGCTGGAGGCGGGCATCGCGCCCTATGTCACCCTCTACCACTGGGATCTGCCGCAGGCATTGCAGGACGCGGGCGGCTGGGCCAACCGCGCCACCGCCACCGCCTTCGCCGACTATGCCGCCGCCGTGGCCCGGCGCCTGGGCGACCGCGTGGCCGGCTGGACCACGCACAACGAGCCGTGGGTGGTCGCCACCCTGGGCCATCTCTGGGGCACGCACGCGCCCGGCCTGCGCGATCTGCCGGCGACGGTGCGCGCCGGGCACCACCTGTTGCTGTCGCACGGCCTAGCCGTGCCCGCGCTGCGCGCCGCGTCGCTGGCGCCTATCGGCATCACCCTGAACCTGACGCCGGTCTACCCGGCGAGCGACTCGTCCGCAGACCAGCAGGCCGCCGCGCGGGAAGATGTGTTCGCCAACCGCTGGTTCCTCGACCCGATCTTCCGCGGCGCCTACCCGGCGGAGTTCCTCGAATTCACGCGCGAGAGCCCCCCGCCCGTGCAGGAGGGCGATCTGCGCATCATCTCGGTGCCGCTCGACTTCCTGGGCATCAACAACTACACTCGCTCGGTGATCCGCGCCGCGCCGGGTGAGGGTCTGCTGGGCACCGTGCAGGTCCACCCCGACGGCGAATATACGGCCATGGATTGGGAGATTTACCCGGACGGGTTGCGCATGCTGCTGGAACGGGTGCAGCGGGATTATGCGCCGCGGGCCGTTTATATCACCGAGAATGGCGCCGCCTTTGCCGACGAACTCGAACCCGACGGCGCCGTGCACGACGACCGGCGCCGGGCCTACCTGGCCGGCTATCTGGCCGCCGCCGCGCAAGCCTGCGCCGCCGGGGTGCCGCTGAAGGGCTACTTCGTCTGGTCGCTGCTGGACAACTTCGAGTGGGCGTTCGGCTACAGCCGGCGCTTCGGCCTCTTCTATGTCGATTTCGCCAGCGGGCGGCGCTACTGGAAGGACAGCGCCCACTGGTATCGCCGCTTGCTGGCGGCCCAGCACGACCGCGCCCGCGCGGCGGCAGTGGGATGACGCGCCGCGGGCGGATCTGGTGGCCGGCGGCCCTCGCGGCGCTGCTCGTGGGAGCGGCCGGCTTATTGTGGATCGCGGGCACCCGGCCCTCGCCGCCGGCCCCGCCGACGCCGGGCGCGCTCACAGGCGCCCGCACCCCCGGAGGTACTGAGCCAATGACACTGACCACCCCCACGCCCCGGCGCGATCTGCCGGGCGTGCCCGCCGCTGCCTGGCGCCGCGCCGTCGGCGCCCCCCTGTCCGATCCGGGGGTCAACAAAGTCTCCGGCCCCGGCAACGGCGACGACGGCCCCTGGCAGGGCGCGCCCGTGGGCGGCCTCGGCGCGGGCAGCATCGGGCGCACCTATCGCGGCGACTTCGCGCGCTGGCACCTGGCCCCCGGCGAGAATCGCTACGGCACCGTCTGGGCCGACCAGTTCAGCGTGCGCGTGGCCCGGCCCGAGGCCCCGGTCAGCGCCCGCGTGCTGCTGCCCACCCGCCCGCCCCAGGGGCTGGACGCCTGGAACTGGGACTACCCGGCGGACGGCGCCACCTACGCCGCGCTCTATCCCTTTGCCTGGTATGACTATGACGCGGCCGCCGCCGGGGTCACGCTGCAAACCCGCCAGTTCTCGCCCGTCATCCCGCACAACTACCAGGAGAGCAGCTATCCGGTCGCCGTCTTCGAGTGGACCGTGATTAACGACGCCGCGACCCCCGCCGATGTCAGCCTGCTGTTCACCTGGGAAAACCCGCTGGGCTGGGACGACCGGGCGGCGGGCGCGGCGGGCAACACTAACCGCATCCGTCGCGACACGCTCGACGGCGCGCCTATGCTCGGCATCATTATGGGCCGCGGCGGCGCCGACGGCAGCCCCGGCCCCACCGCCGTCAAGCAGGCGTGGGATGGGCAGTTCGCCATCGCCGCGCGCGAGACGCCGGGCGTGCAACTCAGCGCTCTGGGCCGCTTCGCCACGCAGGGCGACGGCGCCGAGGTCTGGCAGCCGTGGGCCGCGACGGGCCGGCTGCCCGACACCGACGATCCCACCCCCGCGCGCCGGGACCAGTCCATCGGCGCGGCGCTGGCGGCGAGCACCCACCTGGCGCCCGGCGAGAGCCGCGTCATCACCTTTGTGCTGGCCTGGGACCTGCCGCTGATGCAGTTCGGCGCGGGCGCCAAAACCGAGCAATGGTACCGCCGCTACACCGAGTGGTTCGGCAAGGACGGCCACCACGCCTGGGAGATCGCGCGCACCGGCTTGCAGCAGGCGTCCGCCTGGGCCGACGCGCTCACCGCCTGGCAGGCGCCCATCCTGGCCGACGCGCAGCGCCCGACGTGGTATAAAACCGCGCTGTTCAACGAACTCTATTATCTGGTCGACGGCGGCACCATCTGGGAAAACGGGCGCGTGGGCGACCCCACGCCGAGCACGCACCGCTTCTCCTACCTGGAGTGTTACGACTACCCCTTCTACTCCACCCTCGACGTGCGCTTCTACGGCTCCTTCGCCCAGTTGATGCTCTGGCCCGAGATCGAGAAGGCCGAGATGCGCGAGTTCGCGCTCACCATCGCGCAGTCCGACCCGACGCCCTATATGACCGATGATGTGGAGCACCGGCGCGAAGCCGTACGCAAGGTGCCGGGCGCCGCGCCCCATGATGTCGGCATGCCCAGCGAGGCGCCGTGGACGCGGATCAACGCCTACACCTACCAGGATGTCAACGACTGGAAGGACCTCAACAGCAAGTTCGTGTTGCTGGTCTACCGCGACTACATCGCCACGGGCGACCGGGCCTTTCTCGACGCCACCTGGCCCGCCGTGCGCCAGGCCCTGGCCTACCTGAAGACGCTGGACCAGGACGGCGACGGAATCCCGGAGAACACCAACTTCCCCGACCAGACCTATGATACCTGGGTGATGCAGGGCATCAGCGCCTATTGCGGCAGCCTCTGGCTGGCGGCGCTCGAAGCCGGGGCCGCCATGGCCGACCTCGAAGGTGCGCCGGACACCGCGGCGCAGTACCGCGCCTGGTTTGCCCAGGCCCAGCCGCGCTTCGAGTCGGCGCTGTGGAACGGCCGCTACTACAACTACGACACCGGCGCCCACGGCTACCACGACAGCGTGATGGCCGACCAGCTTGCCGGGCAGTGGTACGCCGATGCCACCGGCCTGCCGCCCATCGTGCCGGTCACGCACACGCGTAGTGCGCTCGACACGGTCTACCGGCTCAACGTGCGTGGCTTCGGCGACGGCCAGATGGGCGCGGTCAACGGCATGCGCCCCGACGGCGCGCCCGACACCAGCAACATGCAAGCCGAAGAGGTCTGGACCGGCACGACGTATGCGCTGGCCGGATTCATGCTACATCAGGATATGGACGACGCGGCCTGGGCCACCGCCTACGGGGTCTACCGGGTGACGTATGAGACCAGGGGCTACTGGTTCCGCACCCCCGAAGCCTGGGATGTGCACGGCAACTTCCGCGCGTCGATGTATATGCGGCCGCAAGCCATCTGGGCCATGGAATGGGCGCTGGCCCGCCGGGGCGCGCGCTGACGCGGGATGGCCCCGCGCCCCGGCGCCTGTGTATCGCCGCCTGCGAAACACCGGGCGGGCGGCGGGATCGGCCCCAATTGGTATCGCGCCGCGACAAAAGGGGGGATTCGCTTGACCAAGCGGACGCAAACGTTGTATAGTATAGTGTATACGCCTGAATCCGGAACTAGCCTCACTACGTCACAAAGATGCGACGTCGAAGCCCCAATGATGCGGCGCGCTTGTTCCTCGGAGATTATTGTAGCCAAAGACTCACGGAGGAACTGACGTGGTCCATTCTACGGTCTCGCGCCGTGCGGCAAAAGATTCGCAGCGCGAAGCGCCCGCCGAGCGCCGGCACGGTTATTATTCGACCCTCGTTGACACGGTTTTCCCGCTGGACGAGAAGAACTCGGAATCGCGCACCAAGCCCCGCAAGGACCTCGACGGCCTGAGCGTCCAGGATCTGCTGGCGGCTTACGCCTGCATGCGCCTGTCGCGCGAAATCGACAAGATGGAAACGCTGCTGCACCGCTCGGGCAATCTCTGGTTCAGCATCGCCGGCGCGGGCAAAGAGGCGATCAACGTCGCCATCGGCATGCACCTGCGCGACGACGACATCAAGCTGCCCTACTATCGCGACCGCGCGCTGGCCCTCTGGTCGGGCATCCCGCTGATCGAGATCCTGCGCCAGGGCACCGCCTCGCGCTTCGACTCCATGTCGGGCGGCCGGCAGATGACCAGCCACTTCGGCTCGAAGGAATTCAATTACCCCACCGGCAGCACCATGACCGGCTCGCAACTCTTGCCCGCCGCCGGGCGCGCCAATGCCCTGACCCTGGAGCGCAAACTGGGCGCCAACGTCAGCGATTCGCAGCCCGATACCATCGTCTACACCTCCCTGGGCGACGGTACCACCTCGGAAGGCGAAGTCGAAGAGGCCATCCGCGACGCGGTGCGCAACATGTCCCCGCTGCTGATCGTCGTCGAAGACGACCGCTGGGCCATCTCGACCCCCGTCGAGGTCAATGTGCCCGGCGGCGACATCAGCCGGCTCTATCGCCAGTATGAGCATATCGGGCCGAACAACCACCTCGAAATCATGACGGTGGACGGCACCGACTTCATGGCGAGCTACCGCGCGGCGGACCAGGCGGTCAACTATCTGCGCGAGCACAAGGGCCCCGTGCTGCTGCACGCCCATGTGACCCGCCCCCTCAGCCACTCGTCGGCCGACACGCAGGCGTACTACCGCAACGCCGCCGACCTGGCCGAGGAAGAGTCGCGCGACCCGATCACCCGCATGGCCGCCCTGCTGGGGCAGCACGACTTCCCGGCGGAGAAGCTGGCCGAACTCGATAACCTGATCCTGCGCGAGGTGCGCCAGGCGGCCAACACGGCCACCGCCGAGCCGAAGATCGACCCGGCCACGGTGCTCGACAACATCACCGCGACCCCGCTCCAGGTGAACTGGACCGACGTGCGCCCGGTGGACCCCGGCCCCCCGGCGGCACCGCCGGATGCCGAGCGCATCCCCATGCGCGACATGATCAACCGCGTGCTGATCGAGGAGATGGCGCGCAATGAGCGCATCATCGTCTTCGGCGAGGACGTGGCCGACTTCCCGCAGGCCGGGCCGCGCGACGGCCTCAAGGGCAAGGGCGGCGTGTTCCACGTCACCCGCGGCGTGGGCGCGGCCTACCCGGATCGCGTCTGGAACTCCCCGCTGGCCGAAGCCACCATCCTGGGCACGGCCATGGGCTACTCGCTCGGCGGCTGGATGCCGGTGGTCGAGATCCAGTTCCGCGACTACATCCACCCCGGCTGGCAGCAACTGGTCGACGAAATCGCCACCCTGCGCTGGCGCTCGAACGGCCTGTTCTCCTGCCCGATGGTGATCCGCGTGGCCTATGGCGACTACCTGGGCGGCGCGGGGGCTATCTGGCACAGCGAGGCCGCCGTCGGCCCCGTGGCCCACTATCCGGGCCTGCGCGTGGTCGTGCCCGGCACCGCGGCGGACGCCGCCGGGCTGTTGCGTGAGGCCATCGTCGCGGGCGACCCGGTGGTCTTCCTGGAGTGCAAGTCGCAGTACGAGGCGCACCCGGCCCGCTCGCCGTATCCCGGCCCGGACTACCGTGTGCCGTTCGGCGTGGCCCGCAAGCACCAGGAGGGCGAGGACCTGACCATCGTCACCTACGGCAACCTGTTGCCCCGCTCCACTGCGGCGGCGCAGCGCCTGGAGGACGAACTGGCCGTCTCCTGCGAGATCCTTGACCTGCGCACGGTCGACGCCGGGTACGACAAGGGCGCCATCCTGGAGTCGATCCGCAAGACCGGCCGCGTGCTGGTCGCCGATGAGGATCGCCCCATGGGCGGCTTCGGCGCCTCGGTGGTCTCCGACATCGCCACCCAGTGGTCGCACCTGCTGAAAAGCCCGATTGGCCGCGTGTCGCCCAAGTTCACCCGCGTCTCCTACGGGCCGCAGGGCGAGAAGGCGATCATGCCGTCGCCCGACTCGGTCTTCGACGAGGCGCGGCGCATCCTAGGGCTGTAATAGCCGTCAGCCGTCAGCCGTGTGCCTGCGGCACCGCTACGCGAACAGGTAATATGGCGGGCCGGTATCCTTCGGGATACCGGCCCGTTACTTTTTATGCCCTGCTGTATCGGGTCCTATTCAGGTAATCGGCCTATTGTCCCGCTCCATTCTCCGCCAACCGGCACGTTACTCGCCTACCGCGCCACGCATTCCAATAATGCGCGGCGGCCGGCCAGGGGGATGCCCTTTGCATCCCGGCGGGTTCGCGGCGGGTAGGGTCCGAGTACGGTTGGAGAAACGAGGGAAAACACAATGGGCAGTTGGCGCCGGGTCTGGGTGCGTCGCAGCAAAGCGCGCATCCTGGGGCTGGGGATCGTGGTCGTCGCCGTTGTGGCGCTGGCCTTTAGCTTGAATACGGTGTGGGTGGCCGTGGCGGCGCAGCAGGCGCGCGCCGCCATCCAGGCGCAGATCGCGGCGGCGCCGCCGGCGGGCACTATCGTCTTTGTCCAGCAACTGGAGGAAAAGATCCCCGTTTGTGTGCTCGATGCCGACGGCCCTGATGCCCGCTGCTTCACCGATGTGCCTGTCTCGGCGCTGGATCCCGCCTGGTCGCCCGACGGACGGCAGATCGCGTTTACCGGCCTGGAGAACGAGGACCAGGACATCTACGTCATGGACGCGGACGGCACCCATGCCCGCAACCTCACCCACCGCCCTGGCCGCGACGAGTCGCCCACCTGGTCACCCGACGGCACGCAGATCGCCTTCGCTGTGGACTATTACGGGCGACGGGGCATTGCCGTGATGGACGCCGCCGGCGGCAATATGCGTATGCTGCTCGACGAGCCGTACGCCGCGCATCCCGCCTGGTCGCCCGACGGCAAGCAGATTGCATTCGTGGCCTTCCACGATCAGCAGTACCACATCTTTACCATGGACGCGAACGGCGGCAATGTGCGCCCAATCGCCCGCGGCGCGGGCCAACCGGCGTGGACGCCGGACAACCGCCTGACCTACCTGGCGGGCGCGGCGGGCAACGAAGTCTACGTGGTGAACGCCAACGGCACCGGCGCGCAGCGCCTCTTTGACCCGACGGTGAACGGCGGCGTGGCCTGGGCGCCCGGCGGGCAGAGAATCGCCTTCGTGAGGGACGACCGGCTCTATGTCGCGGACAGCACCGGCGCGAACATGCGGTGGTTGCCCAACGACCACCCCGATCCCTGGGCAGCGCCCTGGGTGCCCGCCTGGGCGCCTGATGGCCGGCATCTGGCGTTTACTATGTTTCCCGACAAGAACACGGAGATCTTCGCCGCCGGTGCCGGCGGAGGCAATCTCCGCCGCCTCACCAGCACCCCGGCGGCGGACACCAGGCCGGCCCTGTCGCCCGACGGCCGGCAGATCGCCTTCATCTCGAATCGCGACGGGGGCCGCTACAGCTACGACCTCTATGTGATGAACAGCGACGGCAGCAATCTGCGGCGCCCGATCCGGCAGGCGGGCAGCGCCCGCCGCGAGTTGCTGTTCGACAGCGCGCCGGTCTGGTCGCCCGATGGGCAGCACATCGCCTTCGTGGCCGATTACCGCTTGAAGGTGGTGGATGCGGCAGGCGGTGTGCCGCGCGACCTGGGCCGCAGC
Source organism: Chloroflexia bacterium (assembly GCA_035693165.1). Classification (GTDB taxonomy): domain Bacteria; phylum Chloroflexota; class Chloroflexia; order QHBQ01; family JAICKM01; genus JAICKM01. Next base: position 11,980 of record DASSGZ010000018.1, read on the forward strand.
GTGGCGAGCGGGCGCGCCCCCAGTTGGGCGCCTGACAGCCGGCACATCGTCTTCGACTCGCTGCGCGAACTGTTCGTGGCCAGCATCGACGGCGGCGCGCCCGACAGCGTGCTGAACGCCGCCTGGGCGCCGGCCTGGGCGCCCGACGGCCGGCAGATCGCCTTCATCTCGCAGCGGGATGGCGAGCCCAGCTTCTATCTCATGGACGCGGACGGCAGCCATGTCCGCCGCCTCTCCGCCATCCCGGCCATCGAGCAGCCGCCGGTCTGGGCGCCGGACGGCACGCGCCTGGCTTTCCTCTCCGGCAAGAACAGCCCGGACCAGCTTTGCATCGTCGAAGCCGACGGTCGCTATGAGCGCTGCCTGCCGAAAGGCACGTATCTACGAGAGCCGCCGGCCTGGGCGCCCGACGGGTTGCGACTCACCTTCGCCACGCCAGGGGAGTACCACCGCCCGCAAATCCACGTCGCGGATGCGACAGGCGAGAACCTGCACCGGCTGGTAGATACGCCCATGGACAGCTTCAGCCCGGTGTGGGAACCTTGAGCAAGCCCGGCCTGCAAAACCGGGACTACCGGCCCGGATAGTCAGGACTTCCATTTAGGGGGGGTTTCTGGTACAATGAACCTGATCCAACGTCTATTATGGTAACTTGCTGTGCTCCGGCCCGGCAGGTCGCAGGGAAATGCGAGGCGAAGTGGCAAAATTCTACTACGGCGGGCAGGCGGTGCTCGAAGGCGTGATGATGCGCGGGCGCAAGCATATGGCCGTCGCCGTCCGCCGCCCCGACGGCGCAATCGTCACCTATGACGAGCCGCTGTCGCAGAACCTGACCAAATACAGCAACTGGCCGCTGCTGCGCGGCGTGATGTTGCTCTGGGAGAGCATGGCGCTGGGCATGCGCAGCCTGCGCTTCTCGGCGGCAGTGGCCGCCGAAGCCGAGGAGAAGGCCGCGGCGGGCACGCCCGCCGGCCCTGCCCCGGCCGACGACGACCCCAGCCGCTACATGGCCGGCCAGGACAGCGGCATCGGCGGGGCCATGGCCGTCTCGTTGCTGTTTGCCGTCGCCCTGTTCTTCGTCGCACCGCTGCTGCTGGTCGGCTGGGCCGACCGCTTTATCGGCGACGCCTGGGCCAGCAACCTGATCGAGGGCGCGATCCGCCTGGCCTTCCTGCTGGGCTACATGGTGCTGATCGGGCGCGTGCCCGAGATCCGGCGCGTCTTCGGCTATCACGGCGCCGAGCATAAGACGATCAACGCCTACGAGGCGGGCGTGCCCCTCACGCCGAAGGACGTGCAGCGCTGTACGGTCATCAACCCGCGCTGCGGCACCACGTTCCTGCTGATCGTCGTGGTCCTGTCGATCATCTTCTTTGTGCTGCTGGGCCGGCCGCCTTTCGCGTTGCGGCTGCTGTCGCGCATCGTGCTCGTGCCCATCGTCGCCGCCGTGGCCTATGAACTGATCCGCTGGGCCGCGGGGCATTATCAGAACCGCCTGGTGCGCACCCTCATGGCGCCGGGCCTGGCCCTCCAGGGGCTCACCACCCGGCCCCCGGACGAGAGTATGCTCGAAGTCGGCATCGCGGCCCTCAAGCGGGTGCTGATCGTCGACGGCGTGCTGGTTGCGGACGCAGCCCAGGAGACCCGGACGGCCGCCGGGCGCGATGTGGTGGCCGAGCCGGCGCCGGGCGCGTAGACTCGCCGCGTTGACCCTCGCGGATGATCCGGTTATAATAGCAAGCAGCATGGCCCCAGGCTTAAGCTGGGCCTGCGGAGAGGTGCGAACCTCATGGCGCTCGTCGGCAATCTGAGAGACTTCGGCCTGTCCGACTTCCTCTATCTCGTGGATCGGGGATATAAGACGGGGATGCTTGTCTTGCAGCGTCCCGGCGACCAGGCGCGCCTTTTTTTCCAGAACGGCAAACTGGTCTACGCGATCCAGAACGCGAGCGAGGATCGACTGGGCGACCTGCTGTTGCGCGCCGGCAAAATCACGCCGGAGCAGCGCGACTATGCTCTGCACCTGCAGCAGACGGTCGCCACCAATAAGCCGTTCGGTCTGATCCTGGTGGAACTTGGCTATATTACCAGGGAAGGCATCATCCGCACGGTGCGCAGCCAGATCGAAGAAACCGTCTACCGGCTCTTCTCCTGGACGGAGGGCGATTTCCGGTTCGAGCCGGATGTCAAGCCGCCCCGCGAGAGCGTGACCATTCCGCTCAGCATCGAGAACGTGATCATGGAGGGCGTGCGGCGCATCGACGAGTGGTCGCGCATCCGCGACCGCATCCCGACGCTCGACGTGATCGTGCGCTTCGCCGACCAGCCGACCGAGCGGGCCAAGGGCGTGAACCTGACGCCCGACGAGTGGCGCGTCTTCGCGCGCATCAATGGGGCCGACAACATCGCCGCCATCGCCCGGCTGACCCAACTGAGCGAGTTCGACGTGTGCCGCATTATCTACGGCTTTATCCAGGCCGGTCTGGTCGAAGTGGCGCGACCGCAGGTCATGGTCGCGCCCGAGGTGCAGGCGCGCGCGCGGGCGCTGGTCGAAGACACACTAGGCGACGGCACCACACCGGTCGACGCGGCAACGCTGGCGAACCTGCCGGCCATCACCGCCCCACCGGCGCACCCGGCCCCCGTGCCGGTCGCCGTGGGGCCGCAGCAAGCGCAGGCGCCCGCCGTCCAGAACACAGTCAACGTCAAGCGAGGGGTCATCTTCCGGATCATCGAACGGATCCGGCGCATCTAACTCAGAAGCGCCCGGCGCGACTTTTCAACAGCGGAGGATAGACCGGTGCATACGGTCAAAATGGTCATCACCGGGGCGGTGAATTCTGGCAAGAGCCAGTTCATCCGCACGATCAGCGAAATCGAAGTGGTATCAACGGAACGGAAGGCAACCGACGAGGAGACGCGCCGTTTAAAAAAAGAGACGACCGTGGCGATGGACTTCGGCCGGATCGCCGTCGCCGAGGACATCGTGCTGCACCTGTTCGGGACGCCGGGGCAGAAACGCTTCGACTTCATGTGGGAGATTCTCTCGGAAGGGATGCTGGGCCTGGTTGTGCTGGTGGACAGCACCCGCCCCGACACCTTCCGCGAAACGCTGCGCATCATCGACTTCTTCAACTCCTACCGGCCGATGCCCTTCGTGGTCGCGGCGAACAAGCAAGACGAGGATAATGCCTGGAAGCCGGACGAAGTGCGGCTGGCTTTACGCTTACCGCGCGAGGTGAAGGTGCTCCCGTTAGTGGCGAAAGATCGGGAGCAGGTCAAGAACGTGCTGCTGGAACTGCTCTATACGATCCTGGCGGTCGCCGAAGAGTAGCCCCGGCACCGAACGGCCCGCCGCGCGGACCGAGACATAGACATCTCATACCTTCCCAAATGGAGGAGGAACATGGCGACACGGACAGAAGAAATGGTGGCGCGGCTGCGCAATCTGGCGGCCAGCACGGCGGACATCGAGGCGTCGGCGGTGGTGAGCGTCGATGGCCTGATCATGGCTTCCGCCCTCCCGCGCGACGTGGAAGAAGACCGCGTCTCCGCCATGAGCGCCGCCATGCTCTCGCTGGGCGAGCGCATTGCCATCGAACTGGGCCGCGGTACCCTGGACCAGGTGTTTATCCGCGGCGAGCAAGGCTATGTGCTGCTCATGTCGGTCGGCACCGAAGCCGTGCTAACGGCGCTGGCCCGCAAAGAGGCCAAACTGGGCCTGGTGCTGCTCGACATGCGCCGCACCGCCGCCGAGTTGAGCCGGCTCATCTAGGGATCGCGGTCCGGGACGCGGGCACGGTTCCTGCCACGCGAACAGAGGACGGGAACCGTGCAGACGGCCGGCCGCCACCGGCACGGGCGCTGCGCAGCCGGGCCTACCGTGCCCGGCTTCGTCGTGTCTGCGCCCGGTCAGACAAGCATTCGTAATTGCAATGGCGCACGGGGGTGCGCCCTGGTTAGAGAGGAACGCATGGCGAAGAAGGTCATTGTCGCCATGAGCGGCGGGGTCGATAGCTCGCTCACCGCCGCCCTGTTGCAGGATCGCGGCTATGAAGTGATCGGCGTGCATATGCGCCTCCACGCGCTGCACGCGGAGACAGGCACGCCCGAGGGGCGGGGCCGGCTCAACCACGGCTGTTGCTCGCTCGAAGATGTCGACGACGCGCGCATGGTGGCCTACGAGCTGGGCATTCCCTTCTATGTGCTGAACTTCGAGCCCGAATTCCGCAAGAATATCATCAACAACTTCGTCCAGGAGTACAGCCGCGGGCGTACGCCCTATCCGTGCCTGAATTGTAACCGTTATGTCAAGTTCGATGCCCTGCTGGAGCGCGCCGAGGCGCTGGGCGCCGACTACCTGGCGACCGGCCACTACGCGCGCATCGTGCAGGATACCGCCGGGCAGTACCATCTGCGCCGGGCGGCAGACCGCGCCAAGGACCAGGCCTATGTGCTTTACCACCTGAACCAGGACGCGCTCTCGCGCCTGCTGCTGCCGCTGGGCGACTTCGACAAGCCGACAGTGCGCCGCCTGGCCGCCGAGAAGAACCTGGTGGTGGCCGACAAGCCCGACAGCCAGGAGATCTGCTTCATCCCCGACAACAACTATCGCAACTTCCTGGAGAAGATGCAGCCGGGCATGGCCCAGCCGGGGCCGATGGTCAACACGCGCGGCGAGGTGGTGGGCCGGCACACGGGGCTGCCGCACTACACGGTGGGCCAGCGCAAGGGGCTCGGCGCGCTCGGCGCCGAGCCACACTTCGTGCTGCGCATCGACCCCGGCAGCAACACCCTGCTGGTGGGCACCGCCGCCGAACTCGCGTCGTACAGCCTCACCGCCGACGACGTGCATTTCATCGCCGGGACGCACCCGAGCGCACCGTTCCCCGCCCTGGTCAAGATCCGCTACCGCGCGCCGGAGACGCCGGCCCTCGTGACCCCGCTGGATGACGGGCGGGTGCGCGTCGATTTCGACACCCCGCAGCGCGCCGTGACCCCCGGCCAGGCGGTGGTGTTCTACCACGACGACGAGGTGCTGGGCGGGGGCACCATCGAGAACCCGGCCATGGCGGCGCCGGGCGCCCCCGCCGCGACCGCCGCCGCATGACGCTCTCGCCTACCGTGCTGGTGTTCCTGGGCTTCGGCACGGCCTATGCGTTGTTGTTCCACCTCTGGCGCGGGCGTAACATACAACAGTTAATTCTGTTTTGGTTAGTGAGCATCCTGGGATTTGGTCTGGGGTTCGGTCTGGCCGGCCTGCTGAACGTCCACCTGCTGTTGCTGGGGGGCGTCCCGGTGGTCGAGGCCTCCATCGGCGCGCTGCTGTTGTTGATCGCGGCGCAACGCCTCGTGGCCTGACCGCGGCCTCGATCCTGGGGTGGGCACCTGAGATGCCCCACTCAATTCCGCACCGAGGAGACCGCAGTAAATGAGGAACGTCTTTATCGGCATCGCCGCTGTCCTGGTTGTGATCGCCGCGATTGCCCCCTTGCTGATCGCTTTCTTCATCCCGGACTGGATTCCGGGGATGCAAGCGGTCGCGGTGGCTTATGTCTCGGCGTTCGCCTGTGTCGGCGCCATCCTGTTCATCGTGCTGGTCGGCCTGCTGGCCCTGATCGCCTTCCAGCTCAAGAACAACGTCGTGCCGTTGCTGGAGAAGGCCACGGACACCATGCACACCGTCCAGGGCACCACCACCTTCGTCAGCGAGAGCGTGGTCCAGCCGATCATTAAGACCGCGGGCGCGGTCGCCGGGGCGCGGGCCATGGTGCAGACGCTGATGCGGCGCCAGGGCGGCACCGACACCACCGGGAACGGGCGATGAGCACGCCCCGCAAGTCCGCCGATGCCAGCTTCGCCATGGGGCTGGTCCTGGGGTTGCTGGTCGGCGCGGGGGTGGTCATCGTCCTCTCGCCGCAGTTCCGCACCCAGGCCAACCGGGTGGCCCGCGAGTTGGGGCTGAGCACGGGCGCCGATGGGCGCGTCATGGCGGAGCGCGGGCGCGATACCCTGCTCAAGGAAGTCGCACCGCCGCCCGACCCGCTCAGCGCCACCGCCGAGACCTGAGACCGCACGCAAAGCAAAACGCCGGGGTGGCTGATGCTACCCCGGCGTTTCTGTGTACCCTGGCGCAGCCGGCTAGACGACGTCGCCGCCGCCGCTGCGATCCTCGTCGGCGATTTTGCCGCGGGTACCTACATCCTCGTCGGCGATCTTGCCGCGGGTGCCCGGCTGCTCGGTATCGTTCGCGGCGAAGGTGGCCGACTGGGGCTGAGCCTGCGCCGTGTGGGGCTCCTTGTCATCGTGGCCGAAGATGCGGTCATGGATGCCGCGTTGCAGCCCGCCGATGGCTTCACTGATCGGGTCGGTCGGCCCATGATGTTCCGGGGCGGGCGGGGGCGCCGGCGCCGGGGCCTGCGCCTGGGCCGGCTCCTCATGGTCCTGGCCGGTCAGCCGATCATGGATGCCGCGTTGCAGCCCGCCGATGGCCCGGCTGACGGGATCGCTCGGGCCGTGATGCTCCGGCGCGGGAGCGGGGGCGGGCGCCGCGGCGGGCGGCGTCGAAGGTCCGGCCCAGACGGGCGGCTGGGCGGGCACCTCTGACGGAGCCTGCGCTGTTGACCCACTGTCGCCGGCCGCTACGCCGGTTTCGTGGCGCGGCTGATGGGTGGCCGCCCACTCGTCGGGGTTGTCGCCGAACGGCCCCGCCGATCCACCGTACGACGGCCCGCTGTCGGCGGTGCTCACGGACGCCGCCGCCATATCCGAGCCGTCGCCGCCGCTCTCAATCGAGTCAATGACCCGCGTGTACTCATCACGCGCCGATGAGTCGTCGGTCTGTGTCCGCAACATGCGTAGATACGCCAATGCCCCGGCGCGGTCCCCGGCATTAAGCCGGCGCTGGTACTCGGCGCGAATACTGTCGTCCATATACTACTCCTCCACTTGCCTGGCAAAAATCAGCCGGCCGCCATAGCTGAGTCCGGCCTCACCTATCGAGCAAGAAAAGAGCCAAGCATTTGGCGAGGCGCGCACTGCGGGTTGGGGAAAGGAGTTTATGTAGAGGCGGACCGGCGTGTCCGC
>DASSGZ010000019.1:0-4033 GCA_035693165.1 Chloroflexia bacterium
CCACTCTACTACAAAAGCCTTTCTTTTACCAAGCAACAAGGGCGCGGCCCGGCTATTCAGCCCGGCCACTGATTGGCGAAGGTATTGCCAATTACAATCTGGTTTGATCTGCTCCTGAGCTACGTCAATGACACGCCCGACTCAGAAACATACGCCTACGCCTTGCAAGCTTTCCTGAATCTCGGTGCAAAGGCTGTGCCTGAACTAACAGCATGTTTGGAACCTGAAGAGGAACCCTTCTCCCCAAATACCGTCGATACTCTGGGTTTGAGTTCCCGCATGTGGGCGGCCCATGTTCTAGGTCAGTTGGGTGCGCCCGCCTTACCCGCAGTACCTGCCCTGATTCGCGCGCTGAACGATCCTGCCCGCCGCACCCGATTAGAGGTTATCGAAGCTTTAGGGCGATTGGGCGATGCACAGGCGGTACTGCCATTAATCGAGCAAATCCAGGATGCTGATCCAGAAGTGCGTGCGGCGGTCGCGGAGGCCCTCGGCCTGTTGGGGGATGCGCGTGCTATTCCGGCGTTGGAATCTATGCAGCAACATGATCGGGCGGTCGATGTAGAGCGCCATCCACTGAAGGCAATCGCCACGGAAGCTTTAGCGAACATTAACTCAAGCGCGGGATAGCACGCGCAAGCGCTGGCGATGTACTTCGCGGCGCGCACCGCTAGCAGACGCCCGGCGGGAGAGGCGAGTGGTGCAGGCCCGCGCTCTCCAGGGCCTGGACGGCGGCGCAGGGGTCGAAGGCTTCCGCCGGGCCCAGCACCCCGCGGGCGGTGAATTCGGGTTCCAGCGTTTGCAGAGCGCACCAGCACACGATGGCCGCCGCCAGGCGATAGACCTGCCGGCCCATCAGGATCACGTGGCGGCGGCCCTTGCCGCTGCGCGCCGTCGCCTTGACGACGCAGATCGATTGTTCCACGAAATCGGGCGGCGGGTTGCGGGTGATCGGTTCGAGGATCCGGCCGATGAGCGGGCTGACTCGGGGCAGGGCCGGTCCCAGGGCGCGCAGGAACAGCCCCAGGGGGGTGGGCAACGCCAGGTAGCTGTCCATGCTCGTCACCTGGATATGGCGGGGGATCTGGATCAGTTCGCCCAGGGGGGAGTTGAGGGCCAGCCGCGGGCCGAACGGCGCGGGCAGCCGGATGCGGCGCATCTGGCGGCCGGGCGGATAGGGCGCCTGCTTGCCGTCGCGCCAGCCCAGCGCCGGCTGGGCCAGCGCGAGGAAAAACGACCGCTGGGTGCCCTTGCTGGGCCGGTCGCGGGTCAGGCCAAACGTGGTGGAAATGTGATCCACGGGTTCCAGTCCGCGCGCCGCCAGCGCCGCCGCCCAGTTCGACAGGGCGTATTCGGTGCCGCAGGTCGGGACGACCACGCAGCCGCGTTCCCGCGCCGCCGCATCATAGCGGTTAATGATCTGGGTAATGAACGGCGGTTCCCCGCTCAGGTCGAGGTAATGGACCCCCGCGGCCACCGCCGCCGCCACCACCGGCTCGCCCAGGCGCAAAAACGGTCCCACGCAGTTGATCACCGTGCGCACACCGTCTTCGAACATGGGCGGCAGCGTCTCGGGATGGTCGACATCGGCCACATGCCGCGGCACGTCCGGATCCAGGCCGAACTCCGCGATCAGGGCTTCCATGCGCGCGGCCTGGCGGTCGGCCAGCACCATCGGCTGGCCCCGGCGGGCCAGTTCCTCGACGACCATGCGCCCGCTGTACCCTCCGGCCCCAAACACCAGAATCCGATCCCCCATCCCGCCGCCCTCCTCTGCGTGCTGCCGCGATCTGCTGCCGGGTGCGCCGCTCCCCCGGTGGCGCCGATCCTAGCATCCGCTGCGTGCCGTGTCAAGCCCGCGCTAGCCAGGATAGCGCGCGCGGATCGCGGCAAGCGTCATGGCGGCGGCGCTGCGCAAGCGCGCCTGGCGGCGCCCCGTGGAGTCGACCACGACGGTAGCCGGGTCGGTTTGCTGGATGCGCTCCAGGGCCGGGATGCTTTCAGGGGTGCCGGCGGCGCCCAGGGCTTGCACCGCCGCATAGCGCACGTAGGCGTTGCCGTCGTCCAACTGGCCGACCAGGACCGGCGTGGCGGTAGCGTCCCCGAGCGCGCCCACGACCTCGATCGCCTGCACATGCAGCATGGTGGGCGCGGCAGGGGGCATCCCGGCGCTAACCCCGCCGCCGGCTTCCTGGATCACGCGCAGCGCGACCGGCACAGCCCGCGTGTCGCCGAGCCGGGCCAGGGCCTTGAGCGCCTCCCCGCGCACCAGGGGCGGTTGCGCGGTGTCCTCCGCGACGCGCAACAGGGGATCGCGGGCCTGGGCATCGCCCAACTCGCCGAGCCGGTGCGCCGCCACCCATTGCCGGTGCTCGTCACGTTGCCCCAGGAGGTCGATCAACACGGCGACCCGCGGGGTGGCCTTCAGGGTCCGCAGGCCCTTCTCGGCGCTTTCGACCACGCGCCACCAGGGGTCGGCCAGGGCCAGGGTCAGCGCATCGGCGGCTTGCGGGTCGCGGATCTTGCCCAGGGCCGTCGCCACCGACCGGCGCACATCGCGGGCCGGGTCGTCCAGCCGCGCCCGCAGGGCGGGCAGCGCCCGCGCATCGCGCAACTGACCGAGGGCCTGAACCGCCGCCTGGCGCACCCACTGCGACCGATCGCGCGTGGCGGCGATCAGGGCATCGAGGGCGCGCGGATCACGGCGCAGCCCGAGGGCCAGGGCCGCTACCCGCCGCGCCCCGAAGTCCTTGTCCTGCAGCGCGGTGATCAGTTCTTCGACGGAGCGCATATCCTGGGCGGCCAGGGTGGCGGCGGTGGGAGGTGAGGCGCCGGGCGCCGCGGGCGGGGTGGCTGTTCCCAGCATCTGGAGGGAATTGGCGAGGGCGCGCAAGACCTGGTCCACCGGGGCTTCGGCTTTACCGAGCTGTCCCTGCACGGCGGCGCGCAGGCTGTCTACCGCATCGATCCGGCCCCGGCGCAGGTCGCGCACCACATCCTCGGTCTGCGCGTAGACTTGCTGGGCGAACACCATCTGCTCCCAGCGCGCCGCCGTGGCGTCCCAGGCTCCGGCTTCCCGCAGTAGCGGCAAGGCCCGCGTGATCGGCCCGGCGGCGCCCGCGGGATCCCCCGCTTCGAAGCGGGCCTGACCCAGCGCGAGCAAGGCGCGCCCCAGCGCGCCGGGATCGCCCAGCGTCTCGTAGAGGGCAATTGCCTGCTCGTAGGCGCGGAAGGCGTCCGCATCCTGGCCGGTGACGGCCAGGGCCTGACCCAGGTCCAGCAGCGCCTGCGCGGTGGCGGCCGGGTCGTCGCCCCGGTGCCGGGCGGCCAGGGCTTGCCGGCGGTAGTCCACGGCCTGTAGATGCTCATGCTGCCGGGCGGCAAGGCGCGCCAACTGCTCCAGGGTGAAGGCTTCGCCGCGCCAGTCGCCTGCCGCCCGGCGCAGCGGCAGGGCCGCCTCCAACTCGGCACGCGCGGCGGGGTAATCGCCCAGGTCGGCGCGGACCCCGCCCAACGCGGTGCGCGCGGTGGCCTCGCGGGCGGCGTTGCCGGCGGCTTGCAGCAGGCCGATAGCTTCTTGCAGCAGGGGCACGGCGCGGGCCGGTTCCTGCCGGCGGGCGTAGGCCACGGCCAGGTTATGCAGCGCCTCGGCCAGGCCGGTAGGCGCCGCTAGCGCGCGCCACTGCGGGATCGCCTCCTCCAGCACGGCGCTGGCCGCCGCGAGGTCGCCCGCGCGGAGGGCGGTCTCCCCCTGGTCGTTGAGCGCCTGGGCTACGATCTGCGGATCGGGCTGAGCGCCATCCATGGTTATCCTCGCTGTGCGGGACTGGCCGGCAGGTTGCTTGCCGTGCGGCGCGCCGCTCTTTCAGCCGGGATCGTCCGAGTCGTTGCCCGCGGGCAGGCTCCCCGCCGCCCCGTTGGATGGCGGCTCCAGCGCGGCGGGCGCCCCGGCGGGCAGGGCAGCGGGGCCGAACGGCGTGGTGCGGACTTCGTCCCCGGCATGGACATACCAGACGGCGCTGCCGTCCACCTG
>DASSGZ010000020.1:0-5457 GCA_035693165.1 Chloroflexia bacterium
GCCGCTCGCCAACTGCTCGGGGACGCAGTATTCGGATGTCTGCCCCGACGACTGGTTTTACCCTTATGTGACCAGCCTGAACGAGATCGGCGCGCTCTCCGGTTACGCGGACGGCACTTTCCGCCCGTATAACGCGATGACGCGCGGGCAGATCATGAAGACGATTGTGATTGCGACGGGGCTGAACGGGGCGGTTCCGGGCACTCCCACCTTCGCCGATGTGCCGGTGACCCACCCCTTCTATAACTGGATCGCCATCGGCGTGGCGAACAACGTGGTCAGCGGCTATCAGTGTGGCGGCCCCGGCGAGCCGTGCGACGGTGCGAACCGGCCCTACTTCCGCCCCAACGCGAATGTGAACCGTGGCCAGTTCGCCAAGATGATCGCCAATGCCAACAACTGGTCGAACGGCATGCCGAGCAGCCGGACCTTTGCCGACGTGCCCACGACCAGCCCGTACTATCAGTTTGTGGAACGCGCCGCGGCTAACAACGCCATCAGCGGCTACTCGTGCGGCAGCCCCGGCGAGCCGTGCGACGGGCGCGGCCGGCCCTATTTCCGGCCCGGCGCCAGCGTGACCCGCGCCCAGGCGAGCAAGATGATCGACCTGGCCCGGCGCGGCGGTGTGCCGCCGACTCCGCAGCCGACGCAGCCGCCTCCGCCTCCGCCCCCTCCGCCACCCGGCGGCGGCGCGACCATCGGCGGGTGCCCCCTCTTCCCGGCGGATAATATCTGGAACCGTGCCGTCAACACGCTCCCGGTTCACCCGCGCTCGGACGCCTACATTAGCTCCATCGGCGGCGGCGCCAGCCTGCACCCCGACTTCGCCGCGGGCAGTTGGAACGGCGCGCCCATCGGTATCCCCGTGAACGTGGTGCCCGCCACCCAGCCGCTGGTGCCGTTGAACCTGGGCCAGTGGGCGAACGTGAGCGACCCCGGTCCCTACCCGATCCCGCCCAACGCGGTCATCGAAGGCGGCAGTGGCGACCGCCACGTGCTGGTGGTCCAGAGCGGCACCTGCTTGAACGTGGAACTCTACCACGCTGACCCGGCGGGCGGGGGCGCCTGGAACGCCGATACCGCCGCCCGGTGGCTGCTGGGCTCGAACGCGCTGCGGCCCAACGGTTGGAGTTCCGCCGATGCCGCCGGCCTGCCGATTTTGCCGGGCCTGGTGCGCTATGATGAGGTGGCGACCGGCGCGATCCATCACGCCATCCGCTTCACCACGGCCAACATCGGCCAGAGCTATGTCTGGCCTGCCCGCCACAGCGACGGCGATTCGACCGACCCCAACGTCCCGCCCATGGGCACGCGGCTGCGGCTGAAGGCGAGCGTCGATATCAGCGGCTTCGACAGCAAGACCCAGGTGATCCTGCGCGGCTTGCAGACCTACGGCATGATCCTGGCCGATACCGGCGGCCCGCTCAACATCAGCGGCGCCCCCGACGGCCGCTGGAACGACGAACTGCTGAACGCCATGGAGGCCGTGCACGCTTCAGACTTTGAGGCGGTGGATACCTCCAGCCTGATGATCGATCCCAACTCCGGCCAGAGCCGTTAGCCGCGAGCGACCTGCCGGTCCCATTACACAGGAAGCGGGCTGTTCCCCTCGGGGGGCAGCCCGCTTCGTCTTGTGTGCTTAAAACCACTTCTCCGGCGGCTGGGGCGGCGTGTAGGCCGTGAGGTAGGCCAGGGCGGCGGGCACGTCGGCGGCGAAGTGGTACAACTGGCGCGACTCGGGCCGGGCGAACCGCTCACGGTAGATGTGCTCGAAGAGGTGTTCCAGCGGGGCGTAGAACCCGCGCGCGTTCAGCAGCACCAGCGGCTTGCTGTGCAGCAGCAGTTGCTTGAGCGTCAGGATCTCCAGCACCTCCTCCAGTGTGCCGAAGCCACCGGGCAGGGCGATAAAGGCGTCGGCGCGCGTCTCCATGATCGCCTTGCGCTCGCGCAGGTCCTGGGTGATGATCAGTTCGTCGGCGGGTTCGTAGGTCAGCTCCTTGCGCTGCAGCACGCCCGGCAGCACGCCAATCACATGGCCGCCGTGGGCGTGGACCGCCCGCGCCACCGCGCCCATCAGCCCCACGCGCGCCCCCCCGTAGATCAGCCCGTACCCGGCCCCGGCCAGCGCCGCGCCCAGCTCCTCGGCCACGGCGAAAAACTCCGGCGCGATGGCGTCGCTGGATGAGCTATACACGCAAATCGTCTTGTACACAAAGGGCCTCCTGTTCGGGACTAATGGGCTACGCCGGATCGGGAGCAAAGTACCTTCAAGTCCGGTGCCGGTCCTATTATACTGCTAAGGCAAGCCGCAACGCATTGCCGGCGGCTGCCGATTTCTACCTGATTACCGCTATAGAAGACAGGGGCATATGGATACGCTAACGTTGGCCGCTTTCCTGTTTGTGCTGGGTGTGGCGGGCGCCGGGATGTGGCTCGTGCGCCGCGCCCGCCGCGCGCCCACTATGACCACCCCGGCGCCCGCGCCCGCGGTGCTGCCGGTGCGACCGCCCGCGCCGTCGCCCGCGCCGCCACCGCTCGCCACCGACCCGGCATCCCCGTTCCAGGAGCCGCTGGCCCTGGTGGCCGCCAACCTGGCCGCCCGCGCCACCCCGGCGGATCAGAAAACGCGCCCGGCAGTATTTGCCATGCGCATCGCCGGGGCGGCGCTCGCCCACCCGGCCCCGCCGCCGGGGATCCCGCCGGCGGCCACCGCGCCGCCACCTCCGCTCAATGCGTCCGGCCCGCGTGTCGTCCTGGGCAGCACTTATCTGCAAACCAACCGGATGCGCCACCTGTCCAGTTTCCAGGTGGGCAAGGACGGGGAAGACCGCATTGCGGCCCGCATCGGCGACCTGCTGGACGCCCAGTGGTACATGTTCCGCAACGTCGTCCTGCCGGACCGCAAGGGCGATATCGACATTGTGCTGGTCGGCCCCGGCGGGATCTGGGCGCTGGAAGTGAAGGCGTTCACGGGCAATTACCGGGTGGCAAACGGACGGTGGTACAAGGAAACAAGCAACGGGCGGCAGGCCCGGCACCTATATGGGCCGGGCAAGCAGGTGCGGGACAATGCCACCCGCTTATGCACGTTCCTCAAAGACAACGGCATCACACGCGGGAGCTTTGTGGAGCCGGCGGTGGTTCTAGCCGAGGATCATCCCATAGACGTTGTATCTTCCGGCACCGACATCTGGCTTCTCAACGCACTCGATACGAAGCTGGCAAATCTCAAGGTAACGAAGAAGCTTAGTCCCAGCCAGGTAGAGACCATCGCCGCGATCCTGACGCGGGCGACGCAGGCGGGCGCTTTGTTGAACTAAGCACGACAAAACAGAGGGGGCTGCATCACTATCCGATGCAACCCCCTCTGTTTTGTCCAGTAAGCCGGCTAACCCGCTTACACGTCCAGATTCGCGTGCTTGGCGTGGGTCTGGATGAACTTGCGGCGCGGGGCGACTTCGCTGCCCATGAGCATGTCGAACGTCTCGTCGGCTTGCAGGGCATCTTCGATAGTCACCTGGAGCATGGTGCGGCTCTCGGGGTTCATCGTCGTCTCCCAGAGCTGCTCGGCGTTCATCTCGCCCAGGCCCTTGTAACGCTGGATATTGGCGTTGGCGCCCAGTTCGGCCAGGGCGGCGTCGCGCTCGGCGTCGGTGTAGACATAGCGCACGTTCTTGCCCTGGGCCACGCGGTACAGCGGCGGCTGCGCGATGTAGAGATAGCCGTCCTGGATCAGCGGCTCCATGTGGCGGAAGAAGAAGGTCAGCAGCAGCGTGCGGATATGCGCGCCGTCCACGTCGGCGTCGGTCATCAGCACCACGCGATGGTAGCGCAGCTTGCTGATGTCGAACGTGTCGCCGATGCCGCAGCCGAGCGCAGTGATCAGCACCTTGATTTCCTCGCTGCCCAGCATCTTGTCGAGGCGGGCCTTCTCCACGTTGAGGATCTTGCCGCGCAACGGCAGAATGGCCTGGAAGCGGCGATCCCGGCCCTGCTTGGCCGATCCGCCGGCGCTGTCGCCCTCGACGATGAAGATCTCGCTGCGGGCCGGGTCGCGCTCCGAGCAGTCGGCCAGCTTGCCGGGCAGGGTGCCGCCGTCGCCGATGGAGCGGCGCACCACTTCGCGGGCCTTGCGGGCGGCGTCGCGGGCGCGGGCGGCCATGAGGCACTTCTCGATGATCTTGCGCGCGTCCGACGGGTTCTCCTCCAGGAACTGCTGCAAGCTGTCGGCGACCACGGACTCGACATGGCCGCGCACCTCGGCGTTGCCCAGCTTGTCCTTGGTCTGGCTGACGAACTGCGGATCGACCACCTTGACGCTGACGATGGCCGTCAGCCCCTCGCGCACATCGTCGGCGCTCAGGTTGGCCTCGTTCTCCTTGAGGATGTTGTTCTTGCGCGCGTAGTCGTTCAAGGTGCGCGTCAGGGCCGAGCGGAAGCCGGTCAGGTGGGTGCCGCCGTCGATGGTGTTGATGTTGTTGGCGAAGGCGTAGACCGACTCGGTGTAGCTGTCGTTGTACTGCATCGCCACTTCGACGCCGGTCTTATCCACGGTGCGGGCGACAAAGAACGGCTTGTGCAGGGCGTTGCGGTGGCGGTTCATGTGGCGCACCAGCGAGTAAATGCCGCCCTCGAAATAGTAGCTGTTCTCGCGCTCCCTGCCCTCGCGCTCGTCGGTGAAGGTGATCTGCAGACCGCGCGTGAGGTAGCACATCTCGCGGAAGCGCTGGGCCAGGAAGTCGTAGTCGTACTCGGTCGTTTCCTGGAAGATCGTCGGGTCGGCCCTGAACCAGGTAGTGGTGCCGCGCCCGGTCGGGTCTTCGCCGACGATGGCGACGGGACCGGTGGGCAAGCCCTGGCGGTACTCCTGGGCGTAGATATGGCCCTGGCGGCGCACTTCGACGCGCATCCAGGTCGAAAGCGCGTTCACCACCGAGGCGCCCACGCCGTGCAGCCCGGAGGAGGTCTTGTAGCTCTCGGAGTCGAACTTGCCGCCGGCATGAAGCTCGGTCATGACCAGCTCCAGCGCCGACTTCTTCTCTTCCTCGTGGATGCCGACCGGGATGCCGCGGCCGTTGTCGCTGACCTTGACCGTGCCGTCCGCCTGGATCAGCACGTAAATATGGTCGGCGGCGCCGATGACCGCCTCGTCGACGCTGTTGTCGACGATCTCGTAGACCAGGTGATGCAGGCCGCGCTGGTCGGTCGAGCCGATATACATACCCGGACGCACGCGCACGGCTTCCAGCCCCTTAAGCTTACGGATGCTGCTGGCCCCATACTCATGCCCTGCCGCGCCCGCCGGGGCAACCTCCACTACATTCTTGTCTACAGACACCTGGAACCTCCTGAACAAGCCGTCACGTTAGGGATCAACCGAGGGGGTTGATCGTCGCCTACTGCTGCGAATAAGGTGAAGTAACTTCCTATTATTATACCATATTGCCGCACCATTTG
>DASSGZ010000021.1:0-9199 GCA_035693165.1 Chloroflexia bacterium
GGTAATTCTCAACCTGAAAACGAGACGCGGGGCGGTAGTAGTTTTCTGCGCCGGCCTCCACGCGCGCCCGGTCGAACTTGCGGCGCATCGATTCGGCGCTCTGGTAGGTGATCATGCCCATCATGCGCGCGATACTGAGGCCGCGATCCGGGCCGTGGCCCGTGCCGTAGTAGTCGCCCTCGCGCCAGGCCGGGTCGAGCATGATCGCCTCGCGCCCGATCAGGTTGAAGGCGATGCCCTGGGCCGAGTGGGCCAGCGACGCGCCGATGCTGATGGCGTGGCGCACCAAGCCCGGATAGAGCACGGACCATTCGAGCACCTGCATGCCGCCCAGCGACCCGCCGATCACGGCGGCGATGCTCTGCACGCCGAGCGCGCGCACCAGCCGGTATTGCAGCCGCACGATGTCGCGCACCGTGACCTGCGGAAAGCGGCTGCCGTAGGGCTGGCCGTCGCCGGGCGCCGGGGTGGACGGACCGGTGGTGCCCCGGCAGCCGCCCAGCACGTTGGCGCAAATAACAAAGTAGCGGTCGGTGTCGATGGCCCGGCCCGGCCCGATCAGCGGGTCCCACCAGCCGGGCCGGTCGTCGCCGGCATAGACGCCCGCGGCGTGGGCGTCGCCGGTCAGCGCGTGGCAGATGACCACGGCGTTGTCGGCGGCGGCGTTGAGCCGGCCCCAGGTTTCGTAGGCCACCTGCACGCCGGTCAGCGTGCGCCCGCAGTCGAGCGGCAGCGGCTCCGGGTCCTGCCAGTGCTCGGTGTGCGACAGCAGCGCCGGGTGGCCGCCGTTGCGCGCCGCCACCGAGGGGTCGTCATCGAGAATGGGCGGGCCGGCGGCGACCGTTCCACCGGCCCGCCCGGTAGTAGGCAACTCCATCAGACCCACTCCTCCGCGTGCAGCAGTTCGGCGATGAGCACCACGCCGCCCGCCGCGCCGCGCACCAGGTTGTGCCCCAGCACGCTGAACTTGTAGTCGAGAATGGGATCGGGGCGCAGCCGCCCGACCACCGAGGCCATGCCGCCGGCCACGTCGCGGTCGAGCCGGGGCTGCGGGCGATCGGGTTCGTCGCGCCCGATGACGGGCGGGTCGGGGGCGCTGGGCAGGCCGCGCCCGCTCAGGGGCCGCCACTCGCGCCAGGCCGCGCGCACCGCCTCGATGCTTGCGGGCTGCTTGAAGCGCACGGCCACCGACTCCAGGTGGCCGTCGGTGGTGGCGACCCGGTTGCACTGCGCGCTGACCACGAAGCCCGCCGGGGTAATGCCGGCATCGCCCACGCGGCCCAGCAGCTTCTGCGGCTCCTGTTCCAGCTTGTCTTCCTCGCCGCCGATATAAGGCACGACGTTGTCGATAATATCCAACCCCGCCACGCCGCGCAGCCCGGCGCCCGAAATGGCCTGCATGGTCGTGACCTGCACGGCGGCCAGGCCGAAGGCTTCGTGCAGCGGGGCCAGGGCCAGCGTCAGGTGGATGGCCGAGCAGTTGGGGTTGGTGACGATGAAGCCGCGCCAGCCGCGGCTCTCGCGCTGCCGCGCGATCAGGGCCAGGTGCGCGGCGTTGGCCTCCGGGATCATCAGCGGCACGTCCTCGGCCATGCGGAAGCTGCTGGCGTTGGAGACGACGCCGAACCCGGCTTTGGCGAAGGCCGGCTCGACCGTGTGGGCCACGTCGGCGGGCAGGGCGCTGAAGATCAGGCGGCACCCGGCGAAGGCGCCGGGGTGGGTGTCCTGGACCACGGTATCGGCCAGGGCCGGCGGCAGCGGGCGACTCGCTGCGCTGCCCAGGGCCGCCGGCTTCAGCAACTCGCCATAGCGGCGGCCCGCGGCGCGCTCCGAGCCGCCCAGCGCGCCGATCTCGAACCAGGGGTGGTCGATCAGCAGCGACACGATGCGCTGCCCGACGGCGCCGCTCGCGCCCAGCACCCCCACTTTTACCCGTTCCATAGTGTCACCTCCGGTCGTGCTTCAAGGCCGGCGACGTGCCCGTTGCGCAGGGCAGCAAGCTCCGGCGGCGGGTCGCCCGCGTCCAGGTTGAAGGCGTGGTGCAGCAGGTGGACCGCGTCGTCCATGCGGCTCTGCGGCACCAGGCAGGTAATGCGGATCTGCGAGGTCGTGACCATCTCAATGGGGATGCCCGCCTGGGCCAGCACGGCAAAGGCCCGCGCGGCCAGGCCCGGTGTGTCCTCCACGCCCACGCCGACCAGCGACACCTTGGCGACATCGCGCCGGGTGCGGATCTCGCGGGCGCCCAGTTCCACCGCCACCGTGCCCGCCACCTGCACGGTGCGCGCCAGGTCGCTCTCGGCCACGGTGAAGCTGCAATCGGCCGTGTGCCCGTCGGCGTCCAGGGCGTAGGCGATGGCGTCCACGTTGATGCCCGCGGCGGCCAGCGGGGTGAAGACCTGGTGCAACTCCAGGTGGGCGTGGGGCAGCCCGGCCACAGTGACGCGGGCAATGTTGCTGTCGTGGGCCACGCCGCAGATCTTGTTGTCGCGTTCCATATGGTTTCCCTCCAGGGCCAGTTGCGGCGGCAGCGGCGCGCCCGGCGCGGCGATCACGGTGCCCTGGCCCAGATGGAAGCTGGACCGCACCACGATCGGCAGGTTGTAGAGGCTGCCCAGTTCGACGGCGCGCGAGTGCATGACGCGGGCGCCCTGCTGGGCCAGTTCGAGCATCTCGGTGTAGCCGATGCGCGGGATGAGCCGGGCGGCGGGTTCGACGCGCGGGTCGGCGGTGAACACGCCGTCCACGTCGGTGTAGATCTCGCAGCAATCGGCGCCCAGGCCAATCGCCAGAGCCACGGCGGACGTGTCCGAGCCGCCCCGGCCCAGCGTGGTGATCTCGCCGTCGAGGCCGGCCCCGCGCACGCCCTGGAACCCGGCCACGATGGCGACCTCGCCCGCGGCCAGCGTCTCGCGCACGCGCCGCGGGTCGACCTGCACGATGGCCGCCCGGCGGTGGGTGCCGTCGGTGTAGATGCCCGCCTGGGCGCCGGTCAGCGCCCGCGCCGGGACGCCCGCCGCCTGCAAGGCCAGGGCCAGCAGCGCGCACGCCACGGTCTCGCCGGTGGACATGAGCAGGTCCAGCTCGCGGTGCGCGGGGTCGGGGTGCAGCGCCTCGGCCATGGCGATCAACTCGTCGGTGGTGTCGCCCATCGCCGACACGACGACCACCACCTGCGCGCCCCCGGCCACGGTCGCGGCCACGCGACCGGCCACGGCCTGCATGCGCGCCACCCCCGCCACCGAGGACCCGCCGTATTTTTGCACTACCAGTGTCATAACGATGCTTTCTACCTCTGCCCGTCTGTCGTTGTTTTCGCATCTTGTCAGGGCCGGTTGCCGATCCGCGCGCCGCGCGATTAGCGGTGTAGGGGCCGGTTGCAAACCGGCCAGCGGCCCGTGCCCGCGTGTCGCAGGCAATAAAAAGCCCGCCCCTCGACAGCCAGGGACGGGGATGCGCTCCACCGTGGTACCACCCTTGTTCGCGGCGCCCTCGCGGGCCCCGCCTCACGAAGTCTCGCCACTGAGACTTCCGGCCCGCTCACGGGGGCCGCAGCCGTCTGCGCCTACTGCCGCCGGGGCGGGTTCGGGCAGCCGCTCGGAGGGGCATTTGGGGGGCAGGATGGGCACCGCTTCTCAGCGTCGCGGCTCTCTGTGGCCCAGCGCCTGCCGCCTACTTTCCCTCGTCGTCGCGTTTCCGTTATGTGATTATCAACGTACCGCGGGGCAAATAAAAAGCCCCTCGAAGGCGAGGGGCTACATCCGCGGTCGGACAGCACCACTCCCTTATCTTACAGATCGCTCTGTCGGAATTGGCACCTGGACATCAGTGTCTGGTTGCCGGGTTTCATCGGGCCGTTTCCCTCCACCTCTCTTGATAAGAGCCGGGTGTTATTCAGTTGTTGTGGCGAATTATAGCACAGCTTTTCGCATACTGTCAAGATTGCACAGGCCCGCCTGCGAAAAAGTAAGCTCGCTGACGTTCCCGCACCGCGCAGGCGCGAAGCGAGCGACGAATATGATTTATATTAAGGCTCTTCGCGGCCTTCGCGCCTTCACGGTGAATATACGGATAGGCGCCGGGTGAGGTATGCATACGCACGCTTCTATGGTATAATTGTACAAATGTGCTGATTTGTTCGGTCGCACAGGGATCAGGAGGGGTGCAGGATGCCGATACAGTTGTTGGAGCCGGAGGTCGCCGCCAAGATCGCCGCCGGCGAAGTGATCGAGCGGCCCGCCTCGGTGATCAAGGAGTTGATGGACAACTCGATTGACGCGGGGGCGACCGAGATCCGCGTCGAGATCCGCGGCGGCGGGCAGCCGTTCATGCGCATCACCGACAACGGGCGCGGCATCTCGCCCGGCGATCTGCCGCTGGCCTTCGTGCGCCACGCCACGTCCAAGATCCACACGGCGGAGGAACTGTTCGCCCTGCACACGCTCGGCTTCCGGGGCGAGGCGCTGGCGAGCGCCGCCGCCGTGGCCCGCGTCACGATTACGACGCGCACCGCCGAGGACGAGGTGGGCACCGAGATGACGGTGGAGGGCGGCAATCCGCAGGCGCCCGGCCCGCGCGGCACCCCCCGCGGCACCCTCGTCACCGTGCGCGATCTGTTCTTCAACGTGCCCGCGCGCCTCAAGTTCCTCAAGTCGGCGGCCGCCGAGGCCGCGCATGTGACGGCCCTGGTGCAGCAGTATGCCCTGGCCTACCCGGCCATCCGCTTCCTGCTGGTCAGCGACGGCAAGCAGGTTTTTGCCTCGCCCGGCAACGGCGACCTGCGCGACGCCATCCGCCAGGTCTACGGGCAGGAGATCGCCCAGGTGATGCTGCCGGTGGGCCGGTTGCCCGATACCGAGCCGGCCCTCTCCGACGACCCCTTTGCCGACTGGCTCGACCCCGAGGCGCTGCCCGGCCCGCGCCGCGCGCCGCAGGCGGCCCCCGCTGCCCCGGTCAGCACCGAGGAAGACGAACAGGGCGTGCAGGTCTGGGGCTATGTCAGCCCGCCCGCCGTGAGCCGCACCAACCGGCAGGCGCAGCACTTCTTCGTCAACGGGCGCGCCATCGGCAGTCGCATGCTGGCCTATGCGCTGGAAGAAGCCTACCACAGCCTGCTCATGGTGGGCCGCCACCCCATCGCCGTGCTGAACGTGCGCGTGGACCCCGCCGACGTGGACGCCAACGTCCACCCGACCAAGAGCGAGGTCAAGTTCCGCCACGAGCGCACGGTGTTCGTCGCCGTGCAGAAGGCCGTGCGCGAGGCGCTGTCGGCGCACAGCCCGGTGCCCAGCTTCGGCACGCGCGGCGCGGAAGGCTGGCGCGTCCCCGGCGCGGAGGAGACCGCGCCGGCGGACGGCAGCGGCGGCCAGTCTTACGTCGCGGGCGCGCGCCCCCCGGCCCCCGCCGGCAGCCCGGCGGCCGGCGCGCCGCCCGCCCAGGCCGACCTGTTCGGCGGCTACGCGGCGCCCGCGCTCTCCTGGGCGGCCACCGGCGCGGCGGATGCGCCCGCCCTGCCCACGGATGAAAGCGCCGACCTGGACCTGAGCGACGGCGATTTCGGCACGGCCACGCCGGTACCCGCGCAACCGGGCGGCCCCGCGCCGCTGGGGCCGCTGCCGTCCGCTGTCCCCGCGCCCCGCTTGCCGCCGCTGCGCGTGGTGGGCCAGGTATCCAACACCTACATCATCACCGAAGGCCCCGACGGCATGTTCCTCATCGACCAGCACGCCGCACACGAGCGGGTGCTCTACGAGCGCTTCGACCGCGAGGTGCGCGCCGGGCGGGGCGTAGCCGTGCAGCCGCTGTTGCAGCCCCTCACGCTCGACCTGACCGCCCGCCAGCGCGCCGAGATCGAGCCGGTGCTGCCGCTGCTGCAAGACGTGGGCTTCGACCTGGAACTGGTGCGCGGGCGCGAAAACGGCCTGCTGATCCGCGCCGTGCCCGCCATGTACGCCGACCGCGTGTCGCTGGCCGGGATGCTGGAGATGATCGACGAACTGCTGGTGGGCAGCCCGCCCGACCGCTGGCGCGACCAACTGGTCATCACGCTGGCCTGCCACAGCGCCATCCGCGCGGGCAAGTCGCTGGGCCTGGACGAGATGCGCGCCCTGGTCACGCAGTTGGAAGCCTGCACCTTCCCCCGACTCTGCGCTCACGGCCGCCCGACCATGCTGCACCTCAGCGCCCTGCAACTGGAGCGCGAGTTCGGCCGCCGCCCGTAGTCGCCGGCCCTCCGCCCTTCCCCTTTGTCACTCTGAGCAGAGCGAAGAGTCTCGTCGTGGACCCCACCGAGACGAGATTCTTCGCTGCGCTCAGAATGACAAGGACCCGGCAGGCGCCTGTCAGGCTGTCCCGAAGATGTACTGGTCCAGGAACGCGTTGCGGAATTTGCCGTCCGGGTCGTAGGTGTGGAGCAGGCGCTGGAAGTCGGGCAGGCGGGCGTAGCGGGCCTGGACTTGCGCGGCGGGCAGGGTGAACAGCTTGCCCCAGTGCGGGGCCGGTTGGAACGGCGCCAGGGCGGCTTCGATGCGCGGCAGCAGCGCGCTGACTCCGGCCCAGTTCTTGAGCCAGGTGAAGTGGATGCCGACACAGTCCTGCCCGTAGCACGGGCTCATCCACAGGTCGTCGGCGGCGATGGAGCGCACCTCGGAGATCTGCAGCAGCGGGGCGATCTGGTCGCGCATCTCCGCGACGGCGCGCAGGGCCGCGACGGCCTGCGGGCGGGGCACCAGGTATTCGGTCTGCAACTCCTCGCCGGCGCTGGGCGTGAATTCCATGCGAAAATGCGGCAGGCGCGCGTACCAGGGGCCGGGCACGCCCATCTGCTCGGTGCACGCCTCGGCGGAGAGGCTCATGATGGGGTGGCGCGCAACGGGCGCGGGCGTGGCGCCGAAGAACGTGGGCGCCCCCGCCGCGGGCGCGCCGTCCGTGACCCGGTGCTTCAACCAGACCATGCTCACCTGCTCGGTGCGCCAGTCGGTAAACAGGCTGACGCTGTAGGCGCTGGACATGATCTCGTCGAAATGGGCGTCGAGTTGCGCCAGGGGCAGGTTTTCGTACACGTCCTGCCGGATCTCGAACGCGGGCACCAGGTCGAGTGTCAGCCGCGTGACCACGCCCAGCCCGCCGAGGGCGACCACCGCGCCGGCAAACTGGTCGCCGTGCTCCTCGCGCGAGAGGCGGACCAGCGCGCCGTCCGCCGTGACCAGTTCCAGGGCCGAGACGACCGTCGCCAGGTTGCCGTTGCGGGCGCCGGAGCCGTGCGTCGCCGTCGCCGCCGCCCCGGCCACCGAGATATGGGGCAGCGAGGCCATGTTGGGCAGCGCGTAGCCCGCGCCCTGCAGATCCCCACAGAGTTCCCCATACTTGGCCCCCGCCGCGACCGTCGCCGTGTGCCGCGCCCGGTCGATCACCGGCGCCGCCGCGCAGCGCGCGAGCGAGATCAGATCGCCCGGCGAGTCGGCGATGTCGTTGAAGGAATGGCGCGAGCCGAGCGCCCGCACCTTGCGCGCCCCGCGCACCAGGGCCTGGACCTCCTCGACGGTTTCGGGATAGTGCACGCGCGCGGCCTGGTAGGTGTGATGGCCGGACCAATTGCTGAGCGTTGCGCTCATGTTTGTGCTCCTCCTCTCCCTGTGCGGCGGGCCGGTCGCAAACCGGCCCCTACAACGCGATTGGTGCAGCAGGCCGGTTCCAAACCGGCCCCTACAACGCGACCAAATAGCGGGCCGGTTAGCACGCGGCCCCCCCAACGCTGATCTGCGCGACGGGCCGGTTTCAAACTGACCCCTACATCTCGCTGCCCCGCGCTTCCTGGGGGACATGTGCGCAGTATACTACGAACTCCGGTCTGATGAGATAGCAGGGTTGCTGCGGACCGGCGGCGGATCCGGCGATCTATTGCCGGGGACTTGACAGGAGACTGGATCGAGATTAGAATAGTTAACAACGTTAAATACATTAACGACAGAAAGCGGAGAAATGGGAACAAAGGAACGCCGCGAGCGCGAGCGCACCGCACTGAAGCAGCGCATCCTGGGCGCCGCGCTCGACATTGCGACCGCCGAGGGCTGGCCCGCCGTCACCGTGCGCAAGGTGGCCGACCGCGTCGAGTACACTGCGCCCGCGCTCTATGCGCATTTCGAGAGCAAAGACGGCATCTTGCAGGAGCTGGTCCGCGAGGGCTTCGCCAGGTTGCTGGCGCTGCTGCGGGCGGCGTATGCCACGACGACCGACCCGACCGAGCGCATGGTGGGCCTGGCGCTGGCCTACTGTGATTTCGCCTGGGACAACCGCGAACTCTACCAGGTGATGCACGGCCTGGGCGGAGCGGCGTGCAACCTGCCGGGGCCGCCTGAAGACCTGCGCCCCATCGGCGCGCTCCTGCGCGCGGCGGTGGCCGCCGCGCTGGCTCCAGCGGATGCCGCCGCGCTCGACCTGGACACCGAACTCGACATCCACCGGGCCACGCTCTACGGCCTCGTCGCGCTGGCGATGGATGGGCGGCTGCCGGGCGGGCGCGCCCGCTGCGCCGCGCTGGTGGCCCAGTCCACGCGCGACTGGCTGGCCGCGGCGCGAACGCGGCTCGCCGGCTAAGCGCCCAGCGGGCGGCAAGCTCGTAGTGCTTCACCACAGTGATTTTGCAGTGTAGGGGCCGGTTTCAAACCGGCCTGCTGCCAGATGTAGGGGCCGGTTTGAAACCGGCCTGCTGTCAGGTGTAGGGGCCGGTTTGAAACCGGCCTGCTGCCCATCAGAATCAGGGTGGCGGACTAGTAGTTAATAGGGGTAGGCAATCAGCGAGCAGGAGTAGAATTATGGCAACGGAGACTGCTAAGGCGCCCGCGCGCGTCGTCAAACCGATCAGCGAGACCAAGCCGCCCAAGGCGCTGTTCAAGGTGGTGAACGTCATCATGAAGCGCGTGCTGCGCTCGCCCAAGGCGAAAATCGGCGACCAGATCTTGCTGCTCACCTTCACGGGGCGCAAGAGCGGCAAGCCGTACACCACGCCCATCGGCTATCGCAGGCTCGACGACCGGACCCTGGTCCTGTTTACCGACAGCCCCTGGTACAAAAACCTGCTTGGTGGCGCGCCGGTCAAGGTGCTGCTCAAGGGCCAGGAGCGCACCGGCTGGGCCGTGGCCGGCGACGATGTGGACACGCTGGTGCGCGAAGCGTCAGCACACCTACACGCCCGCGGCCT
>DASSGZ010000022.1:0-9740 GCA_035693165.1 Chloroflexia bacterium
CCTGGTGGAGGACAAGATCCACGCGCGGAGCACGGGGCCGTACAGCCTGGTGACGCAGCAACCGCTGGGCGGGAAGGCGCAGTTTGGCGGGCAGCGGTTCGGGGAGATGGAGGTCTGGGCGCTCGAAGCCTATGGCGCCGCCCATACCCTCCAGGAAATGCTGACCGTGAAGTCCGACGATGTGATGGGTCGGGTGAAGACCTACGAAGCGATTGTCAAAGGCGAAAACATCATGGAGGCGGGCGTGCCCGAATCCTTCAAGGTGTTGGTCAAGGAACTCCAGAGCCTGGGCTTGAACATCGAGGTGTTGAACGAGAACGAGCAGGCGGTGCCGCTCGTCGAGGACGCCGCGGTCGATAGCCTCTCGGAACTGGATATCAACCTGTCCGGCTTCGAACAGGACGAGCGCGAGACGATCGCCTAATTGTGGATGCCGGAGCGGCACGGGGGCGGGCGGTATTGCCGCCTGGCCCTGGTGCCCGGTCCCCGGCATCCAAACCCACGTGGGAGGGGTAAATGCTCGAAGTAAATAATTTCAATGCCATCCGGATCAGCCTGACTTCTCCCCAGAGAATCAAGGAATGGTCGCATGGCGAGGTCACCAAGCCCGAAACCATTAACTATCGGACGCTGAAGCCCGAGCGCGACGGCCTGTTCTGCGAGCGCATTTTCGGCCCCACCAAGGACTGGGAGTGCTACTGCGGCAAGTACAAGCGGGTGCGCTATAAGGGCATCATCTGCGACAAGTGCGGCGTGGAAGTCACGCGGTCCAAGGTGCGCCGCGAGCGCATGGGCCACATCGAACTGGCCGCGCCGGTCAGCCATATCTGGTATGTCAAGGGCACGCCGAGCCGGCTCGGCCTGCTGCTCGATATTTCGCCGCGCAACCTGGAGCGTGTACTCTACTTTGCCACCTATATCGTGACCACGGTGGATACCGAGCGGCGCGATTTCATGCTGGCCCAACTCCGCGAGGAGACGGACAAGCGCATCGCCGACCTCCAGGCTAACACCGAGACGCACATCGCCCAGCTCACCGAGACCTACGAGGCCGAGGCCCAGCGGCTGACGGAAGCCACCCGCAAGGCTAACACCGATTTTGACGAGGAGATGAGCGCCTCGCAGAAGCAGGTGCGCGATGAACTCAAGGCGATTGACGCCCAACTGAAGAAGCTGATCGGCAAGGCGTCGCCGGACGACATCCTGGTACCCGGCAGCAGCGAGATCCTCGTCCTGGGCGGCGAGACCGTTACGCCGGAGCACCGCGAGCGCATCAAGGAACTGACCACCGAGTATCTCGACAGCATCGCCACCGAGATGCGCCGCCAGCAGGAGAACAGCGCGTTGCTGACGGGCGCCGAACTCGATCAGAAGCGCTATGCCGCCGAGCAGGAAGCCTCGGATATGCAGGCGCGCGCCAACAGCGAGGTGGACAAGATCCGCCGCGAGATGGAAGCGCGCCTGAGCGAACTGGCCGGGATCGACGAACTCGATCTGCTCTCCGAGCAGAAGGTCCGCGAACTCCAGGACATCATGCCGGGCGTGTTCCGCGCCGGGATGGGTGCCGAGGCGGTCCGCGAGATCGTCGCCCGCATCGACCTGGACAAACTGGCCTCGGACCTGCGCATCGAGATCCAGAGCGCGTCGGGCCAGCGGCGCAAGAAGGCCACCAAGCGCCTGCGCGTCGTAGAAGCCTTCCGCAAGAGCGGTAACCGCCCCGAGTGGATGTTCTTCACGTCGCTGCCGGTCATCCCGCCCGACCTGCGCCCCATGGTGCAGTTGGACGGTGGCCGCTTCGCCACGTCCGACCTGAACGATCTCTATCGCCGGGTCATCAACCGCAATAACCGCCTGCGCAAGCTGCTGGAACTCTCGGCGCCGGAGATCATCATCCGCAACGAGAAGCGCATGTTGCAGGAAGCCGTCGATGCGCTCATCGACAACGGGCGCCGGGGCCGCGTCGTCTCCGGGTCGGGCAAGCACCGCCTGAAGAGCCTGAGCGACATGCTCAAGGGCAAGCAGGGCCGCTTCCGGCAGAATCTGCTGGGCAAGCGCGTGGACTACTCGGGCCGCTCGGTGATCGTGGTCGGCCCAGACCTGAAGCTCCATCAGTGCGGGCTGCCCAAGAAGATGGCGCTGGAGTTGTTCAAGCCGTTCGTGATGCGCCGCCTGGTGCAGCAGGGGCTGGCCCACAACATCAAGAGCGCCAAGCGCATCGTCGAGCGGGTGCGCCCCGAAGTCTGGGACGTGCTCGAAGATGTCATCAAGGACTACCTGGTGCTGCTGAACCGCGCGCCGTCGCTGCACCGGCTTTCGATCCAGGCGTTCGAGGCCGTGCTGATCGAAGGCTCGGCCATCCAGTTGCACCCGATGGTCTGCTCGGCCTTCAATGCCGACTTCGACGGCGACCAGATGGCCGTCCACGTGCCGTTGTCGGCGGCCGCCCAGCGCGAGGCCCGCGAGTTGATGCTCTCGGTGCACAATATCCTC
Source organism: Chloroflexia bacterium (assembly GCA_035693165.1). GTDB lineage: Bacteria > Chloroflexota > Chloroflexia > QHBQ01 > JAICKM01 > JAICKM01. The sequence continues at coordinate 2,491 of DASSGZ010000022.1, forward strand.
TCGCCGGCGCACGGCGAGCCGATGGTCAGCCCGTCGCAGGACATCGTCCTGGGCTGCTACTATCTGACGGTGATGCGCACCGACGGCCGCACCAAGGGCCACGGCAAGGTCTTCGCCAACCCGGCGGAGGCGGTGCTGGCCTATCACAGCGGCGTGGTCGATCTGCAGGCGCCGGTCATGGTGCGCATGTCGCTTGACGGCAGCAAGCCGCAGTTGGTCGAGACGACGCCGGGCCGCATCATCTTCAACGAGGTGATCGGGCGCTACAACGATCAGGTTGGCCCGGAGCAGCAGATTGCGTATCGCAATGTCGCCCTGGACAAGGGCGCGCTGCGCGGCGTGATCGGCGAGTGCCATCGCAAGCTGGGCGCCGCCCGCACGGCGGAAATCGCCGACAACATGAAGCGCCTGGGCTTCACCTACGCCACCAAGTCCGGCATGTCCGTGGCCGTGGCCGATGTGGAGATCCCGGCGGCCAAGGACCAGATGCTGGCCGACGCCGATGCCGAAGTCGATCAGATCGAGCGCGAGTATCGCCGCGGTCTGCTCACCGACAACGAGCGCTACCAGCAGGTCATCGAGGTCTGGAACCGGACCACCGATGAAATGACCGACGAACTCAAGAAGATCCTGGACCCGTACGGCCTGGTGAACACGCTGGCTAGCTCGGGCGCGACGAAGGCGCGCTACAAGCAGATCCGCCAGTTGGCCGCCATGCGCGGCCTCATGGCCGACCCGTCCGGGCGCATCATCGAGCTGCCCATTCGCTCGAACTTCCGCGAAGGGCTGACGGTGCTGGAGTACTTCGTGTCCACCCACGGTGGGCGCAAGGGTCTGGCCGACACCGCGCTGCGCACGGCGGACGCCGGGTATCTGACCCGCCGTCTGGTCGACGTGGCGCAGGATGTCCTCATCACGATGGAGGACTGCGGCACGACGGCCGTCAGCACCATCGTGGAACCGCCGAACACCGATGTGGCCGAGAGCTACGCCGCCCGCGTGGTGGGCCGCTTCACGGCGCAGCCGGTGGTCGATCCCAAGACGGGTGAGATCATCGTCGATGCCAATGAGGAAGTCACCGATGTGATCATGCAGCGGATCGAGGAGGCGGGTATCAAGTCCCTGCCGATGCGCACGCCGCTGACGTGCGATGCCCAGCACGGCATCTGCCAGCTTTGCTACGGTCGCTCGCTGGCGACCGGCGAGATCATCGCGATTGGCGAGGCGGTCGGCATCATCGCCGCCCAGTCCATCGGCGAGCCGGGTACGCAGCTTACGTTGCGCACGTTCCACACCGGGGGTGTCGCCTCGTCGGAAGACATCACCCAGGGTCTCCCGCGCGTCGAGGAACTCTTCGAGGCGCGTGTGCCCAAGGGCCAGGCCATCCTGGCGGAAATTGACGGCAAGATCGAACTGACCCGCGAAGACGAGATCCGCCGTATCAAGATCGTGTCGAGCGAGATCTTCAACGATCCGTACCAGTTGCCGGAGGGCGGGCACTATGAGTTGCTCGTCCGCCCCGAGCAGGACGTGGCGGAGAACACTCCGCTCTTCCGCTCGACCCTCGCGGGCGAGGAGGACAATGTCACCGTCGCCCACACGGCGGGCAAGGTGCTGATCGATGAAGAGAACAACCAGCTTATCCTGCGCAGCGAGGAGCGCGACGAGCGCGAATACCAGGTGCTGGCCGGGTCCCGGCTCACGGTCGAAGACGGCGACTATGTCACCGCCGGCACGCCGCTGACCGAAGGTTCGCAGAACCCGCAGGAAATCCTGGCGATCATGGGCCGCGAGGCCGTGCAGCGTTATCTGGTGGACCAGGTGCAGACGGTGTACCGCCTGCAGGGTGTGAATGTCCATGACAAGCACATCGAGGCCATCGTGCGGCAGATGCTCATGAAAGTGCGCATCGACCTGCCGGGCGATACCGACCTGCTGCCGGGCGAGTTGATCGACCGCTTCAAGTTCGACGAAACCAACTCGCGGGTGCTGGCCGAAGGCGGCGAGCCGGCGACGGCCACGCCCGTCCTGCTCGGCATCACCAAGGCGAGCCTGAGCACCGACAGCTTCCTGTCGGCGGCCTCCTTCCAGGAGACCACCCGCGTGCTGACCGAGGCCGCCATCAACGGCCAGATCGACCGGCTGCGCGGCCTGAAGGAGAACGTCATCATCGGCAAGCTGATCCCCGCCGGCAGCGGCGCCACCCGCCGCCCGCAACTCGGCGACCTGACCATGGTGGACGAGGGGACCAATATCGACGACTACCTGCGCATCAGCCAGGGCAGCGGCGAGGAGATCCCCGCCGACGCCACCGGCTCGGGCGGCGAGGACGAGGACAGCGTGGTTTCCCTGGAAACCGCCGGGGCCGATCCGGAGTTCGCGCTCAGCGAACTCCTCGGCCAGTCGGTCCTCGTCGGCGGCGACAGCGACAGCGACGACCCGACGGAAGTCGAGGGCATCCTGATTGATCAGGACAACCTCGACGAGCCTGCCGAGTAATCGCACGAATGGCCTGTTAAGCAAGAGAGTCGCCGGTGTTCTGCCGGCGACTCTTTTTGCCGCTGTACACTCACTCTGCATATAGGGGCCGGTTTCAAACCGGCTCCTACCGATAACCCGCAGGCGCGGGCCGGTTTGAAACCGGCCCCTACAAGGTGCAGGATCGGCGGCAGGGGCGGGTATCACAGGCCGGGTAGGGGCCGGTTTCAAACCGGCCCGTGCGCCCACTTACCGTGCCAAGCTACCAGGAGAAAGCGATGAAGACGTATCTCGTTGTCTACGAGCGCGCCGACCATAACTGGGCCGCTTACGCGCCCGATGTGCCGGGCTGTATCGCAACCGGCCAGACGCGGGATGAAGTCGAACGCAACTTCACGGAAGCCCTGGCCTTTCACCTGGAGGGACTCCGCCTGGAAGGGCTGCCTATTCCTCCACCGGTGGCCGAAGCCGGGCATGTGGCTGTGCCCGCGTGAGCAGGCTGCGACTGGCGCCCACAGCGTTGCAGCGTGCTTGACGCCTACCCTGCCGTCAGGTATAATATATGCTGGGCTGTCGTGCCCCCTTCCGGCGGTTGATCAGGCAACCCACAGGTTCCGTCTTTTAAATGCAGCCATCGTGCCGTGCGCCGGTCCTGCCGCGCATTGGTGGGTGGTCGGCTGCGAACCGCGAATCTTCGCTTGACACATGCCTGGGCGTGTGTTATAATCTTAAACTGTGCTCATTTAGAGACTCTAGGAGGAACAATGCCGACAATCAACCAGCTTGTGCGTAAGGGCCGGCAGAGCGCGACGAAGAAGAGCAAGGCGCCCGCGCTGCGTTTCCGCTTCAATGCGTTCAGCCAGACGACGCAGCGCGTCCAGGGTTCGCCGCAGATGCGCGGGGTCTGCACCAACGTGCGCACCCAGACGCCCAAGAAGCCGAACTCCGCGCTGCGCAAGGTCGCCCGCGTGCGCCTGAGCAATTCGATGGAAGTCACCGCCTACATTCCTGGCGAGGGCCACAATCTGCAGGAGCACTCGGTGGTGCTGATCCGCGGCGGTCGTGTGAAGGACCTGCCCGGTGTGCGCTACCACATCATCCGCGGCGTGTTGGACACCCAGGGCGTGAAGGACCGGAAAAAGGGCCGCTCGAAGTACGGGCAGAAGTCCGCGGCGAATATCAAGCCGGGGGCCAAGGGCGGCAAGCGGTAGTCTGGCCGGCGGCCAGTTTGTTTCAGTGGCGAACTCGCCTGCCGAGTTTGCCCGCAGGTGAAGCCGGCGCGCTCCACGGAGCGCCCGCTTCTTGAGACACGGGTGGCACCTGCGGTCGCCCAGTGGGATGTGAAGGCCGGCTCCGGCGCGCCCTTTCAGCCGGAGCCGTAGCAAATACAAAGATAGCGCTAATATTAACCACAACCTAATCCAGCTAAGTATAACGCAGGGCCGCGGTCCTGTGGTTACGGATGGTCGACTTAGCAGAGATGGAAATGGGGAGGACGCCTCGGGAGTAGCGGGGGCGACCTCGTTTCCATCTTTCTGTGTGTTTTACAGCATAAGGAGATCCAAGACCATGCCTCGTCGGGCACACTACGAAAAGCGCGATCCGGGACTCGACGCCAAATTCAATCATCCGGTGGTGGCGCGCTTCATCAACAAGATCATGATCGGTGGCAAGAAGGGGGTGGCCGAGCACATCATGTACGATGCGCTGGACATTATCGAGCGCAACACCCATCGCCCGGCCATCGAAGTGTTCGAAGTCGCCATGCGCAACGCGACCCCGGTGCTCGAAGTGAAGCCCCGCCGCGTCGGCGGCGCCAACTACCAGGTGCCGGTCGAAATCAAGGGCGAGCGGCGGGTGGCCCTGGCGATCCGCTGGATTCTGCGGGCCGCGCGATCTCGCAACGGTAAGAGCATGGCGGAGAAGCTGGCGGCCGAGCTGATCGATGCCAGCAACAACGTCGGGGCGACCATTAAGCGCCGGGAAGATACGCATAAGATGGCTGAAGCCAACCGTGCCTTTGCCCATTATAAGTGGTAAGGGGCAAGTTGCTCGACCCTGAGTGGGAGTTAAAAACGTGCCAAGAGCTTTTCCATTAGAAAAGATCCGTAATATCGGGATCATCGCCCACATCGACGCCGGTAAGACCACGACCACCGAACGCGTGCTCTATTACACCGGGCGGATTTATAAGATCGGCGAGGTCCACGAAGGCGCGGCGACCATGGACTGGATGGAGCAGGAGCGCGAGCGCGGGATCACTATTACCGCCTCCGCCACCACCGCCCAGTGGAAGGATTGCCGCATCAATATCATCGACAGCCCCGGCCACGTGGACTTCACCGTCGAGGTGGAGCGTTCGCTGCGCGTCCTCGACGGCGGCGTCGTCGTGTTCGACTCGGTGGCCGGCGTGGAGCCGCAATCGGAGACGGTGTGGCGCCAGGCCGATAAGTACGGGGTGCCGCGCATCTGCTTCATCAACAAGATGGACCGCATCGGCGCCAATTTCTGGCGCACGGTAGATATGATCCGCGAGCGCCTCAATGCCACCCCGGTCTGCATCCAGTTGCCGATCGGCTCGGAGTCCAATTTCCAGGGCATCATCGACCTGATCGCCAATAAGGCGATCATCTATACCGACGACCTGGGCACCACGCACAGCGAGACCGACATCCCGGCCGAGATGGCCGACGAAGTGGCCGCCCAGCGCGAGAAGATGATCGAGGCCATTGTCGAGATCGATGACGACCTGACTCTGCGCTATCTGGAAGGCGAAGCCATCACCGCCGACGAACTGATCGCGGCGTTGCGCCGTGCCACCCTGGCGAACAAGCTCGTGCCGATCCTCTGTGGCTCGTCCCTGAAGAACAAGGGCGTGCAACCGATGCTCGATGCGGTCGTGGCCTACTTGCCCTCGCCGCTCGACAAGCCCCCGGTGACGGGTGTCGTGCCGGGCACCGAGATCGAGGAGATCCGGCCCACCGACGAGAGCGCGCCCTTCAGCGCCCTCGTCTTCAAGATCGTGGCCGACCCGTTTGTGGGGCGCCTGGCCTACTTCCGGGTCTACTCGGGTAAGCTCGAAGCCGGCTCCTATACGCTGAATTCGAGCAAGGGCCAGAAGGAGCGCGTCGCGCGCCTGATGCAGATGCACGCCAACCACCGCGAGGAGATCCCGGAGGTCTACGCGGGCGATATTGCCGCCATTGTCGGTCTGAAGAACACCTTCACCGGCGATACCATCTGCGACGCAGCCCACCCGATTATCCTGGAACAGATCACCTTCCCCGAGCCGGTGATTACGCAGTCCATCGAGCCGAAGACCAAGGCCGACCAGGATAAGATGGCGATTGCCCTGCAGCGCCTGGCCGAGGAGGATCCGACGTTCCGCGTGAACACCGACCCCGAGACCGGCCAGACCATCATCCGGGGCATGGGCGAGTTGCACCTGGACGTGCTCACCGACCGCATGCGCCGCGAGTTCCGGGTGGAAGCCAACGTCGGGCGCCCGCAGGTGGCCTACCGCGAGACGATCACCCAGAAGGTGCACGCCGAAGGCCGCCATGTGCGCCAGTCGGGTGGTAAGGGCCAGTACGGCCATGCCATCATCGACTTTGAGCCGAACGAACCGGGCAAGGGCTTCGAGTTCACCAACTCGGTCGTCGGCGGCACCGTGCCGCGCGAGTATGTGCCGGCCATCGAAAAGGGCATCCGCGACTCGCTCGCCTCGGCGGGCCGCGCCGGGTATCCGGTGGTCGACATCAAAGCCACCCTGGTGGACGGCTCCTATCACGAGGTGGACTCCTCGGAAATGGCTTTCTCCATCGCCGGTTCGCTGGCGCTGAAGGATGCCGTCGAGCGGGGTCGCCCGGTTATCCTGGAGCCGATCATGAAGATCGAAATCACCACGCCCGAACAGTGGGTGGGTGATGTGATCGGCGACCTGAACAGCCGCCGCGGTCATGTCGAGAGCATGGAGAGCGTCGGCGGCACCCAGGTGGTGCGCGGCTACGTGCCGCTCGCCAATATGTTCGGCTACGCGACCGACCTGCGTTCCAAGACTCAGGGCCGCGCCAGCTATTCGATGGAGTTCGACCATTACGGCGAATTGCCGCGTAACCTGGCCGAGGAACTGGTTGCCAAGGCGCGGAAGTAATTGGGGCGGCCGGCCCGCGCTGCCGCGAATCGGCCGGCCGCTCATTTGTCTAATCAGGCACAATTTGGTACAATTGGTAGCCTGTGTCTAGTAGACAACTGACCGAAGTAGGAGGAGAACGGACCCAATGGCTAAGAAGAGATTCGAGCGCAACAAGCCGCACCTCAACGTGGGCACCATCGGCCACGTCGATCACGGCAAGACCACCCTCACCGCCGCCATCACCAAGGTGATGTCGCTGCAGGGCAAGGCCGATTTCGTCGATTACGCCCAGATCGATAACGCCCCCGAAGAGCGCGAGCGCGGCATCACCATCGCCATCCGCCACGTCGAGTACGAGACCGACAAGCGCCACTATGCCCATGTCGACTGCCCCGGCCACGCCGACTACATCAAGAACATGATCACCGGCGCCGCCCAGATGGATGGCGCCATCCTGGTCGTGTCGGCCCCCGACGGCCCCATGCCCCAGACCCGTGAGCATATCCTGCTGGCGCGCCAGGTCCAGGTGCCGGCCATCGTCGTCTTCCTCAACAAGGTCGATATGATGGACGACGAGGAACTGCTGGAGCTGGTCGAACTCGAAGTGCGCGAACTGCTCAGCAAGTACAACTTCCCC
>DASSGZ010000023.1:0-9526 GCA_035693165.1 Chloroflexia bacterium
GAGCACGGCGATGCCCGGCTGCAAGCTCAGCAGGGAGGCGATGCCGTCGCGCATCAGCCGCTGGTCGTCGACCACCAGCACCCCGACCGGCGGCTCCGGCGGATTGGGCGGCGCCGTCATACCGGCACCCCTGCGGCGGGCTCCGGGGCCGCGAGCGGCGCCGGCGCGACGCGGCGCTGGGGATCGCGGGGCACCGTGATGAGCAGCCGGGTGCCCTGCCCCGGTGTGCTCTCCACCACCAGCGCGCCGCCCACCAGTTCCAGCCGTTCCCGCATGCTCTGTAAGCCCGAGCCGTGCGCCCGTTCCAGTCCTGCCGGGGCGGTCAGCCCGCGCCCGTCGTCGCGGATGTCCAGCACGGCCTCGTGCGGCGTGAAGCGCAGGGTGACCCCGGCATGGGTCGCGGCGGCGTGGCGCTGGATGTTGGTCAGCCCTTCCTGGGCGGCGCGGAAGAGGGTCATGAGCGCCGGGCGGGCGAACCCGCTCTCGTCGCCCAGGATTTGCAGATCCAGGGTCACGGGCCCGCCATCCAGCCGTTGCCCCAGCAGGGTCAGCGCGGCCCGCAACGAAAACGCGGTCTCGGCGTCCAACGCGCCCAGGGAGTCGCTGACCTCCTGTAACGCCTCGCCCGTCAGCAGGCGGGCATCGTGCAGCGCGGCATCGGCCACCGCCGTGTCGACCGCGCGAAAGGCCAGCGCCTTTTCCAGTTGGACGTTGATGACGGTCAGGTAGTGGCCCAGGCCGTCGTGGATATCCCAGGCAAGCTGGTTGCGCGCCTGCACCGCGGCCAGGGCCTGCGCGGCGCCGGCCTGCAACTCCTGGTGCGAGGCCACCAGGTCGGCGCGCAACGCCTCGGCGTGCCGGCGGCTGGCGCGCTCCCGCAGCACAATGCCGGACGTTGCGCTGATTAACAGCATGACGATGCTGATCTGGATCAAGCTGTTGGCGATTGTGGCGACATCAAAGTCCGCGGACCCGATGGTGCTCAGGCTTAGCAGCGCCACGATCCCAACCGCGGCCGCGCCTCCGATCAGCACGTTCCCCAGGTAGTTGCGCCAGCTCCCAAAATAGACGGCGGCGAGGTAGGCGATCAACGGGAGAAACCAGAAACTCCACCAGACTTGCAGGACCACGCCGCCAAACGCGACGGCAAGCACCCGCACGCCCAGCAGGATGGCGGCGACGCGGGGCGGCGGCACCTCGCCGAACAGCCGGTATTCGATCCGGTCGAGCGCGTACAGGCCGATCACCAGGCCGAGAAACAGCACATCGTCCCAGGTGTCCATGATCCCCGGCGCCCAGTGCAACTCGCTCGCGAGCCAGATCGGGATAATCGACACATAGACGGCGGTGGATAGCTCGTCAAAGCGGCGCGGCGCCAGCCAGAAACGCCAACCCCTGGGGCGCGGCGGGGCGGCGGGCAGGTCGGGCGCGGCCGGCAGCGCCACCGTGTCCCGGCCCGCGCGCAGGGTACCGACCGAGTGGCGGACGGCGCGCAGGGCTTCGCTCGCCCGGCGCTTGGCCGCGTGGACGGCCTGTTCGGCCCCGGCGGGATCCAGCGGCCGTAGGGCCAGCGCCGTCGCCAGGTCGGCATCGGCGGCCGCCAGGTCGCGGCCCAGGCGCGCATGGATCGTCCGCGCCGCCTCGTTGCGCGCCTGGGTGGCCGCCAGTGTCTGGGCGGCGTAGTCGCGCAATTGCCGCTGGGCGTCTTCCAGCAGCGCCAGCAGGCCCTCTGCCCGCACCCGGTAGGCCCGTTCCTCGGCCACGATGCGGGATGTCGTGACCACAAAAAAGATGAGCAGCGCATAGCCCGTGACGTTGGTGATGTACTCGCCCCAGTCCACGTTGGGCACCAGGTATTGCGATGTCGTGGCTCCCTGGTAGACAGTGACCATCGTGCCGTGCGCCAGGGCCTGGAGGGTGAACCGGCCCGCGATGATCCCCCAGACGGCCAGCCCCGCCAGGACACCGCCGCGTACTCCGAAATACAGGAAAGCGCTATAGGGCAGCAGCGCGTAGGGCCACAGCACGGGCCACGCCGGCCCCGGCCACGCGCCCCAGGCAAGCGCCAGCGCCTCGATCAGCAGCGCGCGCCCGGCCAGCAGCGCCAGGGCGACCGGCGCCGGGGGGCGCTCACCCCACCGCCGGACCTCCCACCGGTCGAGGGTGAGCAGCGCCAGGATAGCGCCCAGGGCCAGCGCCCCGCGCGGATCATCGCCAGCACAGGCGCGGCAGTCGCCGGTCAGCAGCAAGATCAGCAGGGCCAGGTAGACCAGCGTGGCGATCCAGGCCAGCGGGCGCGGCGCCAGCCACCAGCGCCATCCGTGCTCCCGGCGCAATTGCCGGCGCACCGGCGAGTTCGGCGGTGGTTCGGGCCAGGGTATCGGGCGGTTCATAGGAGGAGCATAACAAAAAGGCCGGGGTTGGGCAATAGGCCGGAAGACACACCGCGCCCGCCGGAAGTCATATGACCTTTGGCGCCGGCCCCGCGCTGGCCTGCAGAACGGCAGCCACGTGCCCACCGGGGCCCGATCCCAAATCTTACTTCCGGCATGCACAGAATAGGCCGTTCCGCACATGGCCGCGCAGCGGGCCGGCGCTATGATTAGGGCGGCTGGAGCACCGGGGACGGCGCTCCGGTCCAGGCATCGAAACCAATCCACACTAAAGGAGTAAATGACCATGTTCCAATCGACCTGGCTCCGCTGGAGCGCCCTGGCCGGGATGCTGGGGGGCGGCGCGTTTGTGCTCGCGCTGCTGGGCAGCACCCTCCTCAACGATAATGCCTACCCTGGCCCCTATAGCCCCGTTGCGCTGTTGTTAAGCGCGTTGATTCTGCCGGCCCTACTGCTGATGATCGGCGGCCTGGCCGGATTGCAGGCCCGGCGCCTGGGCGGGGCGGGCGCGCCCGGCGCGATCGCCTTCACAGGGGCGCTGACCGGGCTGATTTTGCTCTTCCTGGGTTTCGGCGGGCAACTGATCGAAATGACCGGCGGGGCCCCGGTGAACGGCGCGTGGAATTTGTTCATCACCGGCTTGTTCGGGATGGTTCTCGGCATGGCGGGGTTCGCCGCCGCCGGGTGGCGCGCCGGCCTGCTGCCCCGCTGGAACGCGCTGCCCGTGCTGGGCGGCGGGTTGGCCGCGGTCGCGATGCTGTTCTTTAGCATCTGGGGCTACGACCTGATGACCGAGGATCAGCGCAATCTGCTGAACGTGATCGCCTTGAGCGGCCTCGTGGTCTTTATGGCGGGGTGGATGATGATCCACCACCGGCTCTGGGCCTCGGCGGGGCACACCCGCCCTGGCGAAGTCTCCCGGTCCGATGTGGTTGCCGGCTAGGCGCCGCCGGCCCAGGAGTCAGCGGGCACCGCGGGCGCATCGGCGCGTTGCGCCGGTTCGCCCGGTGCCCAGGAAAGGAGTGTGACCGGTAATGCACCGATTACTGTATGCAATGCTTGCTCTGATGCTCGTCCTGCTGTCGGGCTGCGGGATCGCGGCGGACCCGCCGATTGCGCCGCTCGTCGCCGCTGCGACGGCCGTTCCCCGGCAGCCCGACGCCCGCCCGGTGATCATCGACACCGACATGGCGGCGGACGATTGGCTGGCGATCCTCTATCTGCTGCAACGCCCGGATATCGCGGTCCAGGCGATCACCGTCAGCGGCACAGGCGAGGCCCATTGCGGGCCGGGCGTGGCCAATGCGCGCGGCCTGTTGGCCTTGACCGGCTACCCCGCGATCCCGGTGAGTTGCGGGCGCGAGACGCCGTTGCGGGGCGACCATGCCTTCCCCGCCGCCTGGCGCGAAGGCTCGGATGGGTTGGAGGGCCTGCGCCTGCCGGCGGCGGCCGGCCCGGCGGAGACTCGCCCGGCACCCGCGCTGCTCGCGGCGGTGATCGCGGCCGCGCCCCGCCCCGTCACCCTGCTGGCCCTGGGTCCCCTGACCAACGTGGCGGAGGCCCTGCAAAGCACGCCCGGCCTGGGCGCAAAGCTGGCGGGCATCACCATCATGGGCGGCGCGGTGACGGTGCCCGGCAACATCGCCGAGTCCGCGGTTCTCGTCGCCAACCCCCACGCGGAGTGGAATATCTACATCGATCCGTATGCGGCGGGCATCGTGTTCCAAAGTGGCGTGCCGCTCACGCTGATCCCGCTGGATGCGACCAACCATGTCCCGGTCAACCCGGCGTTTTATGCCCGAATCAAAGTCCAGCACAGCACGCCGGCGGCCACCTTTGCCTACGACTTGCTGACGAAAAACCCCAATATCGTCCAGTCTGGTGAGTACTGGTTCTGGGACTCCTTGACGGCGGCGACCCTGACGGATCCCGCCCTGGTTACGTTCCAGGAGATGCCCCTGCGGGTGGTCGAGGCCGAGGGGCCGGAAAGCGGGCGCACGCCGGCTGTTTCCGATGGCGTGCCGGTGCGGGTGGCCGTATCCGCCGACGCGCCGGGCTTTGAGCGGATCTTCCTCGCCACGTTGAATGGGCAGGCGCCGTGATGTGGCCCAACGGCGGCGTCATGAGGATCGCCTCTTAGCAAATTCTCAGGCCCCTCTCAGGCCCCTCTCAGGATTCGTCGCTATACTGTAAGCATACCGTCGCGGACGAGCCCGGTGCTCGCTTCGCGACGTGGCTATTTTAAGGGCAAAAGAACCGGTGGGCCCCGCGTCCGGCGCGGGTGGGCGTCTTGTGAGGAGCGTAGCGATGCTGAAGACATGGTCCGTTGCGCCCATGCCGGCCCTGTCGCTGCGCGCCGGGATCGTGGCGCTGTTACTCCTGGGCAGCCTGGCGGCGGGGTACTGGCTGGGCTGGGATCCGCCCGTGGTGTTCCTGCTCTTTGTGCCGGTGGCGCTGGCCGGGTGGTGGTTCCGCTACGAGATTGCGCTGGCCGTCGCCGTGCTGGCGACCGTGTTGCCGGCCCTCGCCGAGCGCCTGGCCGATGCGCCGGGCCTCGACAGCGCCGGGTGGGCGGGTGTGTTACTGGCCGGGGCGCTGCTGGCGCGGGTGACGTTCCTGGAGCGGACCCGGCGCCGGGAAGCGGAGACCCAGGCCGCCGCCTATGCGGCCCTGGAAGCGCGCTGCCAGGATCTCGAAGAGGTCTACCGCCGCCAGGGGCGCTTCCTGCAGATCGCCGCGCATGAGTTCAAGACGCCGCTGACGATCATCCTGGGCGCAGCCGACCTGATCCAGTTGCAAGGGGCGCGTATGTCCGAGGAGCGGCTACGCGCCCTCGTCGCGACCCTGCCGCTGGCCGGGCGGCAGTTGCGCCTGCTGATCGACAATCTGCTCGACCAGGGCCGGCTGGAGCGCGGCTCGCTGGACGTGGCCCAGGATCTGATCGATTTCCCCCTGCTGGCGCGCGAGGCCGTGGCCGCAGTGGCGGTGGGGGCGGACGCGGGCCGGGTCAGCGTGGACTGCGCCGACGGCCTGGCCGAAGTCTACGGCGATGCGCCGCAGTTGGGGCGTGCGGTGGTCAACCTCGTCAGCAACGCGCTTAAGTATTCGCCGCCCGACAGCCCTGTGCAGGTGCGGGTCGCGCCGCGGGGCGCAGGAGTGGCGCTGGCCGTGGTCGATGAAGGACCGGGCATTGCCCCCGCGGAGCAGGAACGCATCTTTGATCCCTATTATCGCGGGCCGGCGGCGGTCGCGGGGCGTTCGACGGGGAGCGGCCTCGGCCTGAGCATCGTGCGCGAAACCGTGCGGCGCTTCGGCGGGCGTGTCGAAGTGCAGAGCGCTCTGGGCACGGGCAGCACGTTCACCATCTGGCTCCCCGCCAGCGGGGAACGGGCGTGCCCGCCTGATATTGCAGAATCCAGAGGTACTTGACATAATGGATGGATTTATCGGCGCCCTGCTGGGCATTGTCTTGATCGACCTCGTCTTAAGCGGGGATAACGCCATCGTCATCGGCATGGCTGTGCGCAACCTGCCGCCGCAGCAGAAGCGGGTCGCCATCCTGGGCGGCACGGCGGGCGCCGTGATCCTGCGGGTGATTCTGACGGCGCTGGCGGCGTTGCTGCTGCGCGTGCCGCTGTTGCAGGCCGCGGGCGGGTTGGTGCTCGTCTGGATCACCTACCGGCTGCTCAGCCCCGCGGGGCACGGGGACGGCGCGGACCATTCCAGCGACTCCTTCGGCCAGGCCCTGCGCATGATTATCCTGGCCGACGTGTCGATGAGCATCGACAATGTGCTGGCCGTGGGCGCGGCGGCGCAGGGCGACCTGGTGCTGCTGTTGTTCGGCCTCAGCCTCAGCCTGGCGATCATCATGGCCGGGGGCAGCCTCGTTGCCACGCTGCTCGGCAAGCTGCCCTGGCTGATTTATATCGGCGGCGGCGTGCTGCTGATCCTGGCCGGGGAGATGATCGCCGAAGACCACTTCCTGGCGGGCTACCTGGGCCACACGCCCTGGATGCCCTGGGCCATTAGCGCGGCGCTGGCGGCCCTGGTGGCCGGGCTGCTCCTCTGGACGCGGCGCGGTACGGGCCGCGGCACCCCCACCACAGCCCCGGACGCCGCATAACGGCCTCCAACCTCCTTAACCGGTAGCCCGCGGTCGCTTCCCAGTCCGCGGGCTGTCGATCTGTCTGCCCGATCCGAGCATACATTCACCGCGAAGGAACGAAGAGCGCGAAGGTTCTTTATGTTAGTTTGGTTCTTCGCGTCCTTCGCGTCTTCGCGGTGCCTGATCTCGGTGGCTACACCTTGACCGATCGGCGCCGGGGCGGTATGCTGGCGCGGGGCCTGCTTGCCGGCAAGTGGCCCGTATCTTGCAGCGCAATGATTGGTTAGCGCCGGTGGCGCGGGAAAGGGGCTTTTTGAGGGTATGGGGGATTTTATCGGGGCGATTTTCAGCATTGTGCTGATCGACCTCGTACTCAGCGGAGATAACGCGCTGGTGATCGGCATGGCCGTGCGTAACCTGCCTGCGCGGCAAAAGCGCCTGGCGGTGCTGGCGGGCGGGGGCGGGGCGCTGCTGCTGCGGGTGATCTTGACGGCGCTGGCGGCTGTGCTGTTGCGCGTGCCGCTGATCCAGGCGGGGGGCGGGCTGCTCCTGGCCTGGATTACGTATCGCTTGCTGCGGCCATCGGAGGAATCGACCGAGGCCATGGGGGCGGATAACTCGTTTGTGCAGGCGCTCTGGACGATCATCGTGGCCGATGTGTCGATGAGCATCGACAATGTGCTGGCCGTGGGCGCGGCGGCGGAGGGCGATATCCCGCTGCTGCTCTTCGGCCTGGCCCTGAGTATGGGCATCATTATCGCCGGGGGCAGCCTGGTCTCGGTGCTGCTCGGCAAGGCGCCCTGGCTGATTTACCTCGGCGGCATCGTGCTGCTGATCCTCGCGGGCGAAATGATCGCCGAGGATCCGGTGGTGGCGGAGTACCTGAGCCATGCATTCTGGCTGCAATGGGCGGTCAGCGTGGGGTTGGGCCTGATCGTGGCCCTGTTCCTCTGGGCGCCCTGGCGCAAACATGGCACCCGCGCGCCCGATCAGCGGGTCGCGCCCCGTGATACCGGCGCCCACCTGTCCTGACGCGTGCGGCGTCCGCGCTCCTACGCCGCGTCACCGGGCCGGGGCGGCGTCGTTGCAGGTATTGCTGTTGCGGTCGCCTGGCCGAGCCCTCGGGCAGGTGGGCGCCGGCACCGTGGGGCGGCCCGTCGCCACGGCCCGATGTACGCAGTACCGAAAGGACGGCATACCTATGGATCAGCTCGTGAATGAAATCTCGACCCGCACCGGGATCACCCAGGACCAGGCGCGGCAGGCGGTGCAGATGGCCGTGGACTTCGTGAAGCAGAAATTGCCCCCGGCGCTGGCCTCGCAGGTGGACGGCTTCTTGAGCGGCACGAACAGCGGGGACATGACCCAACAGGCCCAGCAGGCGCTCGGCGGCCTGGGCGACATGTTCGGCAAGAAGTAGGCCCGGCGGGCACAAAGATGGCCACCGATTGGTGGCGAGGCCGCACTGCGTTGGCTCAGAGGCGGCGGCGCCGGCCTAATCGGGGGCCGGCAGTCCTGGTCGAGCAGAACACCGCCATTGTAGGCACCCCCTATCGAACCGGTATCGAATGCCGTCGCCCGCTTGCGCGAGTCTTGCGACGTTTGCGCAGGCGGGCGGTTTAGCGCCGCGCGAGCGCCACGTGCCCGGCCCCCACCGTTGTGCCGGCGGCAAACGCCGCCACCCCCGGTTCAACGCTATGGCTTCAGGTTTCCACCGGCACGCCGGGCACTACGGGCGTAGGCACCGGCTCGGGTTCGCCGGGCACGGTGGGCGGGGCCGGCCGGGCCGGAGTGACCGGTGGATTGGCCGGCTCGATGGGTTCGGGCGGCAGGGGCGGAATGTCGGTGGGCTGGGGCAGCGGCGCGGGGGCCGGCGGCCCTGGCGGCCCCGGCGGCACCAGCATCGCCCCTGGGTTGAGTTTGGGCGGATACATAGGGTTGTCCTCCTCTCTACACTCCCGGCGCATGATAGCGCCGGTTGATCCTCGCGCATAAGTCGTGCCGTTGGACGGGCCGCACGCGTGGTGTATAATCCCGTGGTATGACCCTTTCACTGACTGCCGATCAAACGCGGCTGCTGCACCTGCGGGCGCAGGGACTCTATCGTCCGCCGTCCACCGCCGCCCCGGATGTGGCGCAGATTGTCCACGAGGTGGCGGGCCTCCAGGCCCAGGATGCCGCCGCGGGGATGCGGGCGGTGGGGGTGCGCGGGCCGGGCCTGGTGGTGGGCGATGTCGAGCAGGCGCGGGTCGTGGCGCGCACGGTGGTGCGCACCTGGGCCATGCGTGGCACCCTGCACCTGGTGGCCGCTACGGACCTGCGCGCGCTGCTTGGGCTGTTCGGCCCTGTTTTCCTGCGTGGTGATGCGCGGCGGCGCACGCAACTGGGCCTGGACGATGCCACCTGCACGCGGGCCATGCGCCTGATCCGCGACGCCATCGCCGGTGACGGGCCGCGCACCCGTGCCGACCTGGCGGGACGCCTCGCAGCAGACGGGATTCCGACCGCGGGGCAGGCCATTGTCCACCTGCTCTACTACGCCGCGCTGAGCGGCCTGATCTGCCAGGGGCTGGACCGGGACGGCGAGCCGGCCTATGTGCTGCTCGACGACTGGGTCGCGCCGGCCTCCGCGCCGCCGCGCCCGCAGGCGCTGGCCGGCCTGGCCCGGCGCTATCTGGCGGCCTACGGCCCGGCGGGCCCCGCCGACCTGGCCGCCTGGTCGGGCCTGCCGAAGCCCGACGTGCACACCGCCTGGGCGGGTATCGCGGACGAAGTGCTGGCGGTGGAGGCGGCCGGGCAGCCGGCCTGGCTGCTCAAGGATCGGGCGGGGTGGCTGGACGAACCGCCGCCCGCCCAGCCCATCGTCCGCCTGCTGCCCGCCTTTGATACCTACCTGTTGGGCTATCGCGACCGGCGCCTGAGCGTGGCGCCCGAATACGCCCGGCACATCCACCCCGGCGGCGGCATCCTGCACCCCACGCTGCTGGTCGACGGCCGGGCGCAAGGGGTCTGGCGCAGCGGGCGCAAA
>DASSGZ010000024.1:0-2821 GCA_035693165.1 Chloroflexia bacterium
GGAGACGATCGGGGAGGCAGGGTACAGCTACGAGGCGGCGGCGCCGGTGGGGAACCTGCGGGCGGTGTTGCAGCGGTTGGTGGATGCGCCGGAGGAGGTAGCGGCGGCGCGGGCGCGGGCAGCGGAGCGGGCGCGGGTGACGTTCTCCTGGGAGCAAGTCACCGACGCCTACGAGGCTCTCTTCCACCGGATGCTGGCGTCGGATTTTGTGCCGCGGGGCCGGGTGCGCCGGCTGCCCGTCTCCCACCCCGACTTCCGCGAAGACTAGGCGCCCCGGTGGGCGAACCGGAATGGATGGCCACGGCCTGCCGGCGCGATTGGTCGCACCGGCAGCCGGGGCCGCCCGCGGCGATCCGGCCCCATACACACAGGATCGTTGCGCCGGGTGCCCGGTGTCATTGCCGCCATGAAGATTATCCTGAGCAGAAAAGGCTTCGACTCCAGTATCGGCAAAGTGCCCAGCCCCATTTTCCCCTCGGGTGAGCTTCGCTCGCTACCGATACCCGACCATGATCAGCCGGTGCAGGCGAGCACGCGGTGCTACAAGGATATCCGTGCGGGCTACCGGTCCCTGGCGGCGCTGGTCGGCGATCTGACCAATGGGGTAATTACCCCCGATTGCCCGGTCCACTTAGATCCCGATCTCGTGCTGGACAGTGTGCCCCGGTTGCCGGGCTGGAAACCGGTGTTCGGGCAGGCCGGCGCGGCGGAGCGCCATCTCCAGAACCAGGGCGTCGGCGCGGGCGATATTTTTGTCTTTTACGGCTGGTTTCGCAACGTTGTGGAACAGGCAGGCCGCTATCGCTATGTGCCCGAGGATCACGGCCGGCATGTCATCTTTGGCTGGCTGCAAATCGAGCAACGCATCCCGGTCGATGACCGGGCGCGCATCCCGGTCTGGGCACGGGACCACGCGCATTGTTGCCGGGCAAAGCGCGATAAACTCGATTCGCTCTACATCTCCACCGACCGCATTACGCTCCCGAATGCCACGGTGGATAAACCAGGGGCGGGGATATTCCCTTGCTTTCACCCCGACTTATGTTTGACGGCGCCGGGGAGTTTGCGGAGTATCTGGCGGTTACCAGCATGGATGTATCCTGCGGCCGGGCGATCCGGGCTCAGTTATCACCGCAACTTGCAGCGCTGGACGGCAGGGCCGGATCATGTATTGCTGCAAACCGTAGGCCGGGGCCAGGAATTTGTCCTGGACTGCGACGGATATCCGGAAGCGCTCGATTGGCTTGCCGCCATCCTCCGTATATAGTCTGCGACTTTAAGCACCTGCCCGGCCCTCCCGGCAGCCGGTGCGGGTATCGCTCACCGGTGCGGTGCCGTGCCGGCGGCTTGACCGGCGGGCGCAACTGGCGTATCATCCCGCCATGCGCACCCTGGCTGCGGTGGCGGGGCTGCTCGCCGCCGGCGCGGCGCTGTTCGCCTACCTGCTGATTCGCTTCCCCTACGACGGCCTGTACGGGCAGGACGCCTACGCGTACTATTACCAGGCCCTGGCGCTCTGGCAGGAGATTCGCGGGCAACCGCCCGCGCCGGGCGCGCTCTTCGATGCGCACGCTTTGCGCTGGCCGCTCGGCTACCATCTGCACCTCATCCTCGGCTACCTGCTGAGCGGGGATGTCGCGGGCGGGCGGGCGCTCACGCTGCTGCTGGCCTGGCTCGCCCCGGCGCTGCTCTACCTGATTATCTGCGAGATCCTGCGCGACGCGCCCCCCGCCCGGCCAGTGATCGCCGGCCTCATCGGCGCGGGCGCGCTGCTGCTGACGGGCACCTATGCGCGCATGGGCCTCTCGCTGATGGCCGATGTGCCGGCCCTGTTCTGGAGCTTGCTGGCCGTCTACTGCGCGCTGCGCGCCTGGCCGCCGGCCCGCGGCGAGTCGCCCGCTGTGGCGTCGCACCCCGGCTGGGCTGCCGGGGCCGGCGTGGCGTTCGGTCTCGCCGTGCTGGTGCGCTATGGTTCGGTGCTGCTGGGCGCGGCGTTGCTGGTGTACCTGCTGCTGCGGGCGTACCCGCCCGGCGGTGCGCGCACCTTGCGGGCTCTCCCGTGGCGCGGGTTGGTTCTGGCCGGGCTAGGCTTTGCCGTCGCCCTGCTGCCCGAACTGGCCTACTCGCTGACCCACCCCGGCGGCATCGGCTACGGCATCTGGCTGTCCGACTGGCGGCTGGACAACCTCTTCAGCCGCACCCTGACCAGCGCCGACGGTGTGGCGACCTTCCCGCAGCCGCCTATCGCCTTCTATCTGCTCAGCCCGCTGACCGATGCCCCGGCAGGGTTCCTGTCGATCCTCGCGCTGCCGGCGGCGGTCCTGGGCCTGGGCGTGCTGCTGCGTGAGCGGCGCCGGGCCGTGGTCGGGCTGCTGCTCGCCTGGTGGCTGGTGCCCGTGCTGTTCTTCAGCGGCAGCCCCTACGAGGCCCATCGCTTCGTGCTGGCCTACCTGCCGGCCATGGCGGCCCTCGCCGGGATCGGCGGCGCCGTCGCGGTTGCCTGGGTGCTCGCTGCTGTCCGGCGCCCGCGGGTGGCGCGCACGGTGGTGAGCGGGTTGCTGGCGGGACTGGTGCTGCTGGGCATGGCGGGCGGGGCGCTGCAAACCGCGCGGTCGGTGCGCGACTGGGTGGCGTTCCATGCCGCCGCCAAAACCGAGGAGCAGGGGGTGATCGCCTTGGTGCGGGCGGCGGCAGGCCCCGTCGGGACGGCGGCGCCGCGCCTGGTCTGCTTTGGCGCCACCGCCGCGCTGTACCACTACACGGGTTGGCCGGTGCTGGAACTGTACAATGCCGATACGCCGGAGATCGCCGAGTTCCTGGC
>DASSGZ010000025.1:0-6910 GCA_035693165.1 Chloroflexia bacterium
CCTCGTCCGAATAGCCCATCAGGCCGAACACCTTGGCCTGCAACCCCCGCTCGTGGATACGGATCGAGCCGGTCGAAAGCTCGAAGCCGTTGCAGACGATGTCGTAGGCCGTGGCCCGCACCGCACCGGGATCGCTGTCCAGCAGCGGGATGTCCTCCGGCATGGGCATGGTGAAGGGGTGGTGCACGGCGTCCCAGCGGTTCTCGTCGGTGTTCCACTCCAGCAGCGGCGGGTCGAGCACCCAGGCAAAGGCCAGCACGTCGTCGTCCAGCAGGTTGAGGCGGCGGGCCATCTCGACGCGCAGCTTGCCCAGCACGGCCCCGGCGGTGTCGCGCTTGTCGGCCACGAGCAGCAGCAGGTCGCCCGCGTTGGCCTCCAGCGCATCGGCCATGCCGTCTACCTCGGCGGGTTGCAGGTACTTGGCCGCCGACGAGCGGATCTGCCATCCGTCGGGCGTGCGGTTCTCCAGGGCCACCCAGACCAGGCCGCGGGCGCCCGCCCGTTTGGCCTGCTCGGTCAGGTCGTCGAGTTCGCGGCGCGTGTAGCCCGCGCAGCCGGGGGCGGCGATGCCGCGCACCACGCCGCCCGCCTGCAGCGCGTCGCGGAACACGGCGAACTCGCTGCCGCGCACGATCTCGCTCAGATCATGGATCTCCATACCGAAGCGGATGTCGGGCTTATCGGTGCCGTAGCGTTCCAGCACGTCGGCGTATTTCAGGCGCGGGAACGGCGTGGTCATGAGGCGCTTGTCGCCGACGGCGGGCACCATCTCGGTCAGCATGCCCTCGATCAGTTGCAGGATATCCTCGCGCTCGACGAAGCTCATCTCCAGGTCCAACTGGGTGAACTCGGGCTGGCGGTCGGCGCGCAGGTCCTCGTCGCGGAAGCAGCGGGCGATCTGGAAGTAGCGACCGATGCCGGCCACCATGAGCAACTGCTTCAACTGCTGCGGAGACTGCGGCAGGGCGTAGAACGTGCCGGGATGGACGCGGCTGGGCACCAGGTAGTCGCGGGCGCCCTCCGGCGTGCTCTTGAACAGGATCGGCGTTTCGATCTCCAGGAACCCGCGGGCATCCAGGTAGTCGCGGATGAACTTGATGACGCGGTGGCGCAACTCCAGGTTGCGTTGCATGTCGCCCCGGCGCAGGTCGAGGTAGCGATATTTGAGGCGCACCATCTCGTCCGGCTCGGCGGTGCCCGCGATCTCGAAGGGCAGCGGCTTGGACGCATTGAGGACGGTCAGCCGGTGGGCCACGACTTCGATATCGCCCGTGGCGAGCTTGGGGTTGCGCATGCCCTCGGGGCGGGCGCGCACGTTGCCCTCCACCTGGACCACGAACTCGCTGCGCACCGTCTCGGCAATCGCGGCGGCCTCGGGCGCATCGGCGGGATTGCACACCACCTGGGTCATGCCCCAGCGGTCCCGCACATCGAGAAAGATCAAGCCGCCGTGGTCACGGCGGCGATGCACCCATCCGTTCAGCAGCACCCGCGCACCGGCATCGGCGGCGCGCAACTCGCCGCAGGTCACTTTTCGCGGCGCGTCACTCTTCTTGTCCATATCCATATGTTGATCTGGCTCCTGCTTTTCCAGGCCGGGGGTATATCGTCACGCAGGGGCAGCCCGCCAGGCTGCGCGGCAAGGCCCAGCACAATGTCAGCGCTCATTATAGCGGGCGGGCGGTCTGCCCGTCAAGCAAGCAAGCAGGATTTATCGCGCTACGCAAAAGAGGACCGGGCAGCATACCCGGTCCTCTCGTGACGGCGAATAGCCGGCGGCTACTTGTGCCGCAGGTGGGTCGCGGTGATCGGCACGGTGGGCACCACCGGCACGCGGTCGATGTCGTGCCCGGTTTCGGGTGCCTCGTCGCCGGTGTGGCCGTTACCGTTGCCGTTGCCATGCCCGTTGGCATGACCGTTGCCGTGCCCGTTGCCGTGCCCGTTGCCCTTGCTGGTCCCGGCCACCAGGGCCGGTTCCTCGGGCCGCGCGCCCGCGGTGGGCGCGTAAACCGGGCTGCACCAGTGGGCGTACTTGGCGACCTTGCCGCGCACCACGTCGAAATAAAGCTGCTGCAGGCGGCGGCCCAGTTCCCCGATCTGGCCGTTGCCGACCGGGCGGTGATCTACGCTGCCGACCGGGGCGATCTGCGCACCCGTGCCGCAGAGCAGCAGTTCGTCGGCGACGTAGAGTTCCGTGCGGTCGATGACGCGCTCCACCACCGGCACGCCCAGCTCCTCGCGCACCAGCGTGATGATGGTCTCGCGGGTGATGCCTTCGAGCAGGTTCTCGGTGACGGGCGGCGTGTAGAGCGTGCCCTTGCGCAGCATGAACAAGTTCTCGGCGCTGCCCTCGGACACATGGCCGTCATGGGTGAGCATGATGGCCTCGTCGAAGCCGTTCAACTGCGCTTCGCTCTTAGCCAGGGCGCTGTTGATGTAGGAGCCGGTGGTCTTGGCCCGCGCGGGCACCATGTTGTCGTCGATGCGCCGCCACGAGGACACGCCCACGCGCAAGGGCCGGTCGATGTCGATATAGTTGCCGAACGGCTGCACGGTGACATAGAGGTCGTCGTCCAGGTTATGCAGCCGGACGCCGATGACCTCGGACGACTTGTAGGCCGAGGGGCGTACATAGACATCGCTGTGCAGGTCGCTGCGGCGGATGCACTCGCGGGTGATCTCGCATAGTTCGTCCACGCTATAGGGCAGGTCGATCAGCAGGATGCGCGCCGACTGGTGCAGGCGCGCGTAGTGGTCTTGCAGGCGGAAGAGGTAGAGTTGCTGCTGGTCCTCGTTGTAGTAGCCGCGAATCCCTTCGAAGCAGCCCGTGCCGTAGCTGAAGCCGTGCGTCAGGATGCCGACCTTGGCATCCGCCAGGGGTATGTAGTCCCCTTTGAAAAAGCATATCAACGAGGGGTCAATTGCCATGACTGTCTCCTTCAACATCGAAGTCGGTAAAGGTGTCCTCATTGACACCAGCCTGGGGGTCCGTGTGCCACCGGGCAGCCCCACGGAAGGGCGGCGGGCGCACCCCCTTGCGGCATTATACCATGCGCACCTACCTGTCGCAAGCAAACGCTGTGCCGCGCGCCGCGGCTACGTTAAGCGCGGATCGCTCGACCAGGCCGGCGCCGGTGCCGCTTGCTCTCCACTGTAGCAGGCCGAGCTTAACGGCGGCTTTAAGCTGGGCCTGCCCGGCTTACAGAGCCGCAATTATTGCCGAGGCCGGCTTGAAACCGGCCTCTACCTTATGTAACAACCGGCGAGAGAGCCGGGTTCAAACCGGCCCCTACAAAGGCCAATAGTCGGCTAGCGCACCGGGATGGCGCCCAGGTCCACGGCATCGCCGACGCGGCGCTCCGGCGCGGCGGGACAGGCCACCGGCACCGGCTGGAACTGCCCCCCGGCGGTGCTGTAGACGCCGCCGATCAGGCGGTAGGTGCCGGGCGCGAGGCCGGCGGGCAGCGGCAGGTCGGTGATCTCGGTGACGGAGGTGCCCGGCGCCCAGGCCGAGGTGGGCCGGCCGGCGGCGCTGTGTGGATTGTCGCGGGCGGCGACGGTTTGGCCGGTCGCGTCGATCAGATGGACGAAGGTGGCATAGTCGCCGGGCGGGCGCAAGGCGTCCCAGTACAGCGCCAGCCGCAGATCGCTGCCCGCCGCGATGCCGTCCAAAGCTACGCCCGGCCCCAGGCTGACGCCCGCCAGGCGCAATTCCGCCGGGCTACCCATCTCGCAGCCGAGCGTGTACTGCGGGCCCAGCGGATAGACGCGCGGGCGATAGATGTCGATGCTGCCCTGGAAGGCCGGCTCGTAGCTGTCGTCGAAGGCCGCCAGCCCGGCCCGGCTCCAGCGATAGGCACCGTGGCGCATGAAGATCAGCGGGAAGCGCCGGTCGCGCAGGTCCTGCACCACGCGGCTCTGGTCCCACAACCCGCGCTGGCCCATGGCCGCGATGGTATCCGGGTCGTCATAGGCCAGCGGGCGGCCCGTGAGCAGCACCACGGTCGCGTCTTCGGTGTAGATCTCGCCGGGCGTGTCGCGCAGCAGGGCGCCCAGGCGGGTCATTTCGGTGGTGCGCGCCGGGCTGGGCCAGTAGATCATGCTGTACCAGCGTTCCGGGCCTTGCGGTAGCCAGACCTGGACCAGCAACAGCACGTACAGCCCGGCCACCAGCGCCCACTGCGGCGCCGTGCGGGCTGTGCGCGCCCCGGTCAGGGCGCGCCCCAGCAGCCAGATCAGCGGCGGGAAGATGTCAAGCAGGTGGTTATAGTTGCCTTCCGCGTAGCCGGCCTGGATCATCAGCGAGCCGGTGGCGGCCAGGGCGTAGAGCACGGGCAGCGACAGCTCCAGGTTGTCGCGCAGCAGATTGGCCCCGCGCAGGCGGCGCAGCCAGCCGCCCAGGCCCCACAGCGCCACTACCGCACCGATGAGGGTCAGCGCGCCGTACTCGCCGCTAAGCCGGCCCATCAGCCGCCGCCAGTAGTCGAGCGTCCAGGGGAAGGTCTGGTAGACGATGGCGTGCTCCCAGAAGCCGCCCCGCGACAGCGCCAGCAGCGCCACGAACCCGGCCACGAGCACGCCCAGCAACAGGCCGCCGAAGCGCAGCCCGGCCCGCCGGTCGCGCAGGAACAGCCAGGCCACCCCGGCCGCCGCCGGGGCCAGGGCCGATTGCTTGGTGAAGAACGCCAGCGCGAACAGCGCCAGCGCCCAGTAGCGCCCGCGCCCCTGGAGGGGGTGCGCCTGCAACACGGCCAGGCCCCCTAGCCCGAGGGCCAGCGCGATCATGTCCTGCTTGTAGAGCGCACTCCAGATGATCACCGGGGTGAGCGCGAACCAGGTCGCGCCCGCCAGCACCGCGCCGGGCCAGCCCGCCCCCTCCCGGCGCACCAGGTAGACCAGCAGGCCACCAACGGCCAGCGTGCCCGCCAGCACGATCAGGCGCGGGCCGAGCAGGTGCAGCCCGCCGAGCCAGAGCGCGGGCACCGTCAGCAGGTACATCAGCGGCGGGTAGGGCGCGGAGATGAAGCGGTCGGGCGGGTTGGGCCGGTAGATATTGTCGCCGTGTGCCAGCAG
This sequence comes from Chloroflexia bacterium, assembly GCA_035693165.1. Classification (GTDB taxonomy): domain Bacteria; phylum Chloroflexota; class Chloroflexia; order QHBQ01; family JAICKM01; genus JAICKM01. The sequence continues at coordinate 5,074 of DASSGZ010000025.1, forward strand.
CCAGGCGGCGTGGAGGTTGACGCCCTCGTCGTAGTCCATCTGCCACGGCCACGCCACCAGCCCCGTGCTGAAAGTGACAAACTGGACCAGGCGCGGCACCAGCAGCAGCGCGATCAGAAGACTGGCGAAGCCGAGGATGCGGGTTTTAGCGGCCACAGTGCGGGCAGGCGGCCCAGCGCAAGCTCACCGGGCTACCGCAGCCCTCGCATTCGCGGCGCAGGCGGGTGCGGCAATGGGGGCAGTACATGAAATCGCGCTCGACCCGGTGCTTGCAGGCGGGGCAAATCTCGGCGTCCTCGATGTCTTGCAGCAAATACTCTTCTTCCAGCGACCGCTCATACGACTCCGACAGCGTTTCCTTGGGCCGCAGGATCAGGTAGAGCAGCAGGCCGGGCACGGTGAAGATCGCCACCAGCAGCGTCGACAGCGCCATGGAGATCACGTCGCGGGTGCGGCCCTGGATATCGCGGAAGGTCCAGATGATCAGGCTGAGCCAGAGGGCCACGAGATAGGCCCCGCTACACGCGACAAACAACTGGAAGGCGGGCACAAACCCGCTTAAATCAGGTATGGTAATCAGCGGCATAGATTAGTCGGCTCCGGACGGCTTCGGGTCTTCCTGCGAATCAGGCTCCGCGGGGAGTTCCGGGAACTCAAACATGGGGGTGATCACTTCCGCCGCCAGATCCTCCTCGTCCGGCACGGACCCGTCGCGCAACGGCAGGCCCAGGCGTCGCGCCACCTCCCGGCGCTGGGTCAGCCGCAGGTAGTGGGCGCAGCTTTCCCAGGCAGCGTGGCTAAAACAGACGCTGGGCAACGGCAGGTCCTCCGGATCGGAGTCGCGCTCATAGGGCACGGCGCCGCAAATACGCACGCTCACACGTTCATCGCGCAGGGTGTAACGGGTTGCCAGTCCGGCGAACGGGCAGCTCATGGTCCTCTTCTCCTCCACGCAGAGCCGTCACAGATTGGCGAAGCGCTCCACGTCCACCACCCAGACAGTGGCGCCTCCCACCTGCACCTCCACGGGGCGGGGGAGGAAGACATCGCCCGGCCCGTACGCCGGTTGGAAGGGGCTGATATATTCGGTGCGCGTCAGGCAGTTCTCGGCCAGCAGCCGCCACAGGTCGGCCAGGCGCGACTCCTCGGTACCGATCAGCAAGGTGACGTTGTTCTCGCGCAGGAAGCCGCCCAGGCTGTCCACCTCGGTCATGCCGAAGCCCGCCGCCGGGAGCGCCCGGCGCACCGCGCCGATGTCCTGGCCCTGAATCACCACGATCACCAGTTTCTTGGGGCTATCACTCATGGCGGAAGATCCGTACCCGGCGATTAGGCTCGCGCCCGCGGCTCTGCGACCCCAGGTTGTAGCGCTCGGCCATCTGATGCTGCAGCCGGCGAATGTAGGCGTTCGCGGGCGGGAGTTCCACCGGGTGGCCGGTCTCCAGGGCTTCCGTGATGGCCGCCTCGGTCTCCTCGATCGCGTTCGTCACCGGGTCCTCATCGCCGCCCGCCGCGGCGCTGCCGGGGGCCAGCTCAAAGATATTGGATAGTATACCCTGCATCTGGCTCGCCGTGTTGCTCTTGAGCACATACACCGGCAAACCCTCCGCCTCGGCCTGGCGCAGCGCGGGCGGCTTCTTGCGATAGTAGTTCTTCAGCGTCAGCACGATGTCGGCGTCGGCGATGTCCTTGCTCAGGGTCACATCGACGTTCAGCCCGCCGATGGCCTGCTCCAGGCGGTTGCGGCTGACCCCGAACGGGTAGATGCGCAGCGGCTTGGTGCTGCTGCCGGGCACGCCCGGCGCGCGGGGCGCGGGCGGTGCCGCCACGCGGACCG
>DASSGZ010000026.1:0-27475 GCA_035693165.1 Chloroflexia bacterium
CGCTCTGCATACAGATAGACCGAGGCCCGCTCGCCCATCCGGAAGACGTCGAACTCGGCGGGCGCATCCTCATACCCCAACTGCGGCAGGATTGCGGTCTGCAAGTACTCCCGCAGCGGGTCGTTGCCCGGCAACAGGCCCAGGTACTGCATCTATACCCCACCCATCCGTGGTACGTGCCGGGGTCGCCCCCATTCAGCGGGAGCGGGTTGCGCGCGCCGCATAAGGCCCGGCCTGCCATCCCGCCACACAGCCCACGCTACCCGCCTACTGTAGCAGACCCGGTCCTGGCGCGCAACACCGCCTCCGGCGCCGCGGCTAATCTTCCCCGGCGTGCGCCTGGGTACCCGTCATTGCCGGCAGCGGCCTTTTTCAGTAACATAGCTACAGGCCGCCGCACGAACGAAGCAGGCGGATTTCCACGGCCCTCATGGGTCAGCAAGGAAGAGGACATCGATGCTGGAGACGGAATATACGCTTTTGCCCATTGGCTTGCTGCGGTCGCCGCTCACACAGCGGGAGGACGCCCCGAATCAAGGCGGCGAAGGGGCACCCGATGCCTGGCTCGATGTGAACCCGGCGCTAGCCGCAGGGCTCGAAGGGATCGCGGCGGGGCAGGAAATCATCGTGATTACCTGGCTGCACCAGTCGCGCCGCGACATCTTGAAGTTGCACCCCCGCTGGGATACCACCCAGCCGTTGACCGGGGTGTTTGCGACCCGGTCGCCGGATCGCCCCAATCCCCTGGGCTTACACCGGGTCACGGTCCGCGCCGTCGAGGGCACGCGCTTACAGATCGGCCCGATCGAAGCCATCGACGGCACCCCGGTCGTAGACATCAAACCGGTACTCGCACCGGCAGCGGACTCTTAGCCGGCGGGCTGCTGGAAACTAGTCGAGGAGAATGATCGCATGTTACGGATGATCCAGGTGGGCATGGGCGGCTGGGGCCGCGACTGGGACAGGCATATCCTGCTACCGGATGACGCGGTAGCCCTACTGGCGTGTGTGGATGCCGATGAAGCGACGCTGGCCCTTGCGCGCCGGGAGTTGAAGCTGCCGGCGGACTGCTACTTCACCAGCCTCGGCGCGGCCCTCGCGGCCACCGAGGCCGAGGCCGTATTGATCACGGCGAGTCTGCCGGGGCACGTGCCGCTGGCCGTCGAGGCGCTCCAGGCGGGCAAGCATGTGCTGCTCGAAAAGCCCTTTGCGCCGTCGCTCGCCGAGGCGCGGCAGGTGGTGGACCTGGCCGAAGCCCGCGGCCGCGTGCTCATGATCAGCCAGAATTATCGCTTCTTCCCCGCGGTGCAGGCGGTCCGCGACCTGGTCCGCGCGGGCAGCCTGGGCGCCGTCGGAGCCGTGAGCATCGACTTCCGGCGCTATGCCAACGGGGCGCCGCGCGAGGGCCACCGCCATTACACGCTGCACCACCCGCTGCTGGCCGATATGGCGATCCACCACTTCGACCTGATGCGCGCCGTGCTGGGTCAGGAGCCGGTCGACATCGCCTGCCGTGCCTGGAACCCGCCCTGGAGCAACTTTGAGGAACCGCCGGCAGCGGTCGCCACGATCACCTTCGACGGCGGGACGGTCGTGAGCTATCGGGGGAGCTGGGTCAGTTCGGGGCCGCCGACCGCCTGGGCGGGCGAGTGGCACATGGAGTGTGCGGGCGGCGAGATCGCCTGGACCAGCCGCGATAACCGCGGGGCCGGCGTGGACCGGGTCACGGTGCGGCCGGTGGGCGGGCGCCCGCGGCGCCTGGAGCTACCGCGGCTGCCGCACATCGACCGCGCCGGCAGCCTGCACGCGTTTGCGCGCGCGGTCGCGACGGGCGAGCCGCCCGAAAGCTCGGGCCGGGATAACCTCGGCAGCCTCACGCTCATGCACCGGGCGATTGACGCCGCCACCACAGGTATGCGGCTCCCGGTGGCGCACGAGAGCTAGCGCCGGGCCGGATGGCGATTTACGACCAGCGACCGATGCGCCATCCGGCGAAGACGGCTATACTGGCAACGGTACAGGTCCGGCTAGAGCGGCCCATCGGGCGCCATAAGCCCCCTGCCCAGGAGGGCCCAACATGTCTATGACCACGCTGCAACCCATCCGGCGCTCGATTCCGGTTTCCGGAGAGCGCCGCTAGGAGTGCGCCTGGCGGTAAGAAGCGGAAGAATACGGTCCACGCGCCGCAACTCCACCCTGCCCAATTGACGCGGCAGGTCGAGTGGGGTTGCCGGGCCGGCGAATGGCGCCGGCGATAGGCGGACCGTAGCAGACGGCCACGGGTGCGCTCCTGCCCGTGGCCTATTTTATTGCGAAGTGATGCAGAGCCACGGGTTAACCCGTGGCTCATGTTTTTACCGCTACTGCAAGGAGCACGCATGTCGTTGACTCTTCCCCTGGCCGAGTATCGGACATTGCTCGGCACCTATCTACGCCCCCAGCGGGGCCGCGTCGCGCTACTGGCAGCGCTGCTGGTGGCCGGCGTCGCGTTACAACTGATCAATCCGCAGATCATCCGCTACTTCATCGACGCCACACAGCGCCGCGGCGACCTCGCGCCGCTGGCCTACGCGGGCCTCGCCTTCATTGCCGCCAGCCTGGCCGGGCGCCTGATCACAGTGGTTACGTCCTACCTGAGCATCGACGTGGGCTGGCGTGCCACCAACGCGCTGCGCGCCGCGCTGACCGAACACCTGCTGCGCCTGGACATGCCGTTTCATAAGACCCACACCCCCGGCGAACTGATCGAGCGCGTGGATGGCGACGTGAACGAGCTGGCCGATTTCTTCGCCCAGCTTGTGATCCGCGCCGTGACCAGCGGCCTGCTGATCCTCGGCGCGGTGGGCCTGCTGCTGATCGAGAACTGGCCCGCGGGGCTGGCCCTGGCGATCTACAGCGCGATCAGCGTGGGCACCCTGGCGGTGATGCAGGGGCTGGGCGTGCGCCGCTGGACCGCCGCGCGGCAGGCCGCCGCCGAACAGTTCGGCTATATCGAGGAGCGCCTCTCCGGGGTCGAAGACATCCAGGGCAGCGGCGCCGCGCCGTACACGCTGGGCCGGCTGTTCGGCTTCACGCGCGGGGTGCTGGGCACGCGCCGCGCGGCGGAGATGGTCGAATTCATCAGCGCCGGCATCACCAACCTGCTGGTCGGCATCGGCTGGGCGCTGGGGTTGGGCATCGGAGCCTATCTCTACATGCAACAGCAGATCACCATCGGCACGGTCTTCCTCATCCTGGCCTACATCGGCCTGCTGACCGGGCCGCTCGACAGCCTGCGCAAGCAAGCGAGCAACCTCCAGCGCGCCACGGCGGGCATCGGGCGGATCGCGGCGCTGTTCGGCACCCAGCCCACCGTGCGCACCACCGGCGAGACGGCCCTGCCGCCCGGCGCCCTCGCCGTCGAGTTCGACCGCGTCTCGTTTGCCTACGCCGACGAGGCACCGGGCGGCGGCGCACCGGTGGCGGACCCGGAGGCCGGGCTGGTCCTGCGCGACGTGTCGTTCCGCCTGCCCGCGGGGCGGGTGCTCGGTGTGCTGGGGCGCACCGGCAGCGGCAAGACCACGCTCACGCGGCTGCTGTTTCGGCTCTACGACCCCACCGGCGGCGCCGTCCGGCTAGGCGGCGTGGACATCCGCACCGTCGTCCCGGCGGACCTGCGCGCCCGTGTCGGCATGGTGACGCAAGACGTGCAGCTTTTCAGCGCCAGCCTGCGCGACAACATCGCCTTCTTCGACCCGGCCATCGACGACGCGCGGATCATCGCCGCGCTCGACGCGCTGGGGCTGCGCGACTGGCTGGCCGCCATGCCGCAGGGCCTCGACACGCGGCTCGCGCCGGGCGGGGCCGGGATGTCCGCGGGCGAGGCCCAGTTGCTGGCCTTCACGCGGCTGTTGCTCCGCGATCCCGGCCTGGTCATCCTGGACGAAGCGGCCTCGCGGCTCGATCTGATCACCGAGGGGCGCCTGGAACGGGCCGTGACCCGCCTGCTGCACGGCGAGGGACACCGCCGTAGCGCCATCATCATCGCCCATCGCCTGCATACCGTGCAGCGCGCCGACGACATCCTGATCCTCGACGGGGGGCGCGTGGTCGAATACGGCCCGCGCGCCCGGCTGGCGGCGGACCCCGGTTCCCGGTTCTACCGCCTGCTGCAAACCGGCGGCGTGGAGGAGGTCCTGGCATGAGCAAGCCCACCACGGCCCGCAGCCGCAAAATCGGCACCGCGTACTATAACTGGCGCCTCATCCGCTACGCGCCCTGGCCGCTCGTCCTGCTGATCGCCGGCGACCTGGTCTTTTTCGGCGCGCGCGTGGCGCCCGGCCTGATCGAGAAAGCCGCCTTCGACCGGCTCACCAACGCCGCCCCGGTGCAATTCGACATCCCGGCGCTGATCGCGCTCTATATCTCGGTCGAGCTGGCGCGCGCCGTGGCCTACCTGGGCGACGCCTGGGGCGGCTGGACCTTCCGCGGGCTGGCCGGGGCGTTGTTGCAGCGCAACCTGTTTGCCGCCGCGCTGCGCCGGCCCGGCGCACTGGCCCCGCCCGTCTCGTCGGGCGAGGCAGTCAACCGCTACCGCGACGACGTGGGCGAAACCGCCGACTTCCCCACCTGGAGCGGCACCAATCTCGGCTATCTCGCCTCGTTCGGCATCGCCGTCGCCATCATGGCAAGCATCAACCTGACCATCACGCTGGTCATTTTCCTACCACTGGTGGTCACCATCCTGTCCAGCTACCTGGCCTGGGCACGCTTGCGGGTCGCCTGGCACACGATGGGCCAGACCGGCGACGCCGTCACCGGCTTCCTGGGCGAACTGTTCGGCGCGGTGCAGGCGGTGAAGGTGGCCGACGCCGAGCGCAAGGTGATCGGCCACCTGCACACGCTGAACGACAACCGGCGCCGGGCGAAAGTCCGCGTGGGCGCCATCCGCGCCGTCATCCAGGCGTTCGAGGGTGGCTCGATTGACTTCGGGGTCGGCGCCATCTTGCTGCTGGCCGGGCAGGCCATGGCCGCGGGCACCTTCACCGTGGGCGATTTTGCTCTGTTCACCTACTATCTCGTCTTCGCCACCGACCTGCCCGCGCTGGTCGGCAATTTCATCGGCGATTACCAGGCGCAGGAAGTGTCCATCGACCGCCTGGTGGCGCTGGTGCCCGACGAGGCACCGGGGGTCTTGCTCGAACACCACCCGGTCTATGCGCACGGCGGCGCCCCGCCCGCCCCTGCCGCGCTCGCCGGTCCCACCGAGCCGCTTACGCTGCTGGAGGTGCGCGGGCTGACCTACCAGCATCCCGGCTCGTCGCACGGCATCCGCGCCGCCGGCCTGACCCTGCCGGGCGGGTCGTTCACGGTGATCACCGGGCGCGTCGGCGCGGGCAAGACGACGCTGCTGCGCGCGCTGCTCGGCCTGCTGCCGCGCGAGAGTGGAGTCATCAACTGGAACGGTGCGCCGGTGGGCGATCCCGCCGCGTTCTTCGTGCCGCCGCGTTGCGCCTACACGCCGCAGGTGCCGCGCCTGTTCAGCGCGACCCTGCGCGAGAATATCCTGCTCGGTGCGCCGGCCTCTGCCGCTGATCTGGAGGACGCCATCCATCGCGCCGTGCTCGAACCCGACGTGGCGGCGCTGGAGCGGGGGCTGGACACGGTGGTGGGCCCGCGGGGCGTGCGGCTGTCGGGCGGCCAGGTGCAGCGCGCCGCCGCCGCGCGCATGCTGGTGCGCCGGCCCGCGCTGCTGGTCTGCGACGACCTGTCGAGCGCGCTCGATGTCGAGACCGAGCAGGCGCTGTGGGACCGCGTGCTGGGGCCGCCCGGCGCCGCGCCCGGCGCCCGCCCCACCGTGCTGGTGGTGTCGCACCGGCGCGCCGCCCTGCGCCGCGCCGACCAGATCATCGTGCTCCAGGACGGCGCCGTGGCCGCCACCGGCATGCTCGATGACCTGCTGGCAACCAGCGCGGAGATGCGCCGCCTCTGGGCCGGCGACCTGGACGCCCCCGCGCCCCCCGCCGAACCCGTGCAGTTGGCCGCGCCTTAGCCGGACGCGGCCCGCCGCCGAGCGCGCTGTAGGGGCCGGTTTGAAACCGGCCCGCGTCGATGGCGCGCTGTAGGAGCCGGTTTGAAACCGGCCCCCGCGGCTGGCAACACCGATTGCGTTGACCAGAGGCCGGGGAGGTGGGGGCGGCAGGCGGGTTTGAAACCCGCCCCTACACCGGCCGGGCGTTTCATCATCAACCCGTCTCGCAGTCCTCGCGCTGTAGGGGCCGGTTGCAATCCGGCCCGCGCTCGCGGAATCAGGGACCGCCGCCCGCCGCCCTCGCGCTGTAGGGGCCGGTTGCAATCCGGCCCGCGGCCCACCGCGCAGCGCCTCACTTGGGCAGCGCGGCTTGCGGGTAGACGTGCTTGAGCAGCCGCTTCGCCGTCACGTCCCAACTGAAATGCCGCTGGGTCGAGAGCACCGCGTTCTCGGCGATGCGCTGGGCCAGGGCGCGGTCCTTGAACAGGTTGACGATCAGCTTCGCCACGGCGTCCGGCTCCTCCATATCCACGATGAAGCCGTTCAGCCCGTCGATTAGCAGTTCGCGGCTGCCCGCGGCGTGCGACACCAGCGTCACCGCGCCGCAGGCCAGCGCCTCCAGCGTGGTCAGCCCGAACGGCTCGTAGCGCGAGGGCAGCAAGAACAGGTCGGTACTGCGATAATAGTCGGCCAGCAGCCTGCGGTTGGCGATGAAGCCGAGGAAGTGGACCCGGTCTTGCAGGCGGTGCGTCTCGATCATCCAGCGCACGGCGCGCTCGTTCTCGATTTCCTCCTCCGAAAAATCGTCCAGTTTGTTCGTGGTCACGATATACAGGTGGCAATCCACCCGCCGGGCCACGCGCCGGAAGACCTCGATAGCCGTGTCGATGCCCTTAGCCGGGACGAAGCGCGATACCAGGAGGATATTGTTCTGCGTGGGCATCCGCCCGTTCCCACCCGCGGGATGATTCGGCGTAAAAACGCGCGTGTCCACCCCCGGATAGAGCACGCGGATCTTATCGAAATCGAGCCGGTAATGCTGCATCAGCCGCACCCGCTGGATCTGGCTGAGCATCAAGACGACATCCGCCGTCTTCATGATCCGCTTCTCGGTCATAATGCGCACCTGGTAGCGGTAGAGCGGGGCCAGGGCCTGTCCGGGCACGGCGTCGTGGCTGAGCGCCAGCTCCTTCCAGCGGCCCAGCGAGTGGGGCGTGAAGACATGCGGGATGTGCAGCCGCCGTTGCAGCAACATGCCTGCGTAGCCGCCATCCCAGTAGTGCGAATGAATGATGTCGTATTGCACATCCTCGGTTCGGCTAAAGGCTTCCAGGCGCTGTACCCACTGGTTCATCAACTCGTACAGATGCTCTTTGACCACGAAGGTGTCCGGCCCGCAGGGCAGCCGCACGATGCGCGCGTTGGAAGTCAGGTCTTCGACCGGCTTCTGGCCGCCGAACTGCCGGGTGATCAGGTCCACCTTGATCCCCTGCCGGCTCAGGGCGCGCGCCAGTTCCAGCACGTAGACGATCTGGCCGCCGGTGTCGGTTTTGCCCAGCGGAGGGTGGCCTTGCAGGTGGCCCTGCGGATTGAGAAAGCAGACCCGCATGGCTCAGCCCGCCGCCGGTGCGGATGCGGGCTGGTCCGCCAGGCGCCGGTAGATCTCTTCCCGGTCGATCATGCGCTCCACGTGGCCCAGCACCCGCAGCTTGAGCGCCGCCACTTCGTGGGCGAAGCGCACGGCGACGGGCCAGGGCTTGCCTTCCAGGTGGGCCACCAGCAGCGCCGACCAGAAGGCATCGCGCCCGCCGGTCACGTTGGCGACCTCGACGCGCGGCAGCGGCCCCACCCGCTCCACCGTCTTGCCGTCGGACACGGTCACGCTCTGGCCGCTGCGGGTCACGATAACCACCTGGGCGCCCAGGTCGTGGAACTCGCGCAAGCAGCGCTCTTCCAGCGCGTCCTCCGACAGGTTGAAGTCGAACAGCCGCCGCGCATCCTCCAGCGACGGCTTGACGATGGTCACGCTCGGCATGATCTCGGCCAGCACCTCCCAGGCTTCCTCTTTATCGGGCCAGATGCGCGGGCTGTAGTTGGGGTCGAGCGACACGACCTTCTTGTGCCGCGCGGCCAGGCGCAGCGCGCGCCGCACCGCCGAGCGTTGCGGCTCCAGCGACAGTGCGAAGGCGGAAGTATGCACGGCCCGCGCCCGCTCGATCAGTTCCTCCGGCACGTCGCGGATGTCGAGCAGGGCGTCGGCCCCGCGGATGGCCTGGAAATCGGGCACGCTGATCGTCTGCGTGAGGAAGACGTTGGTGGTGGGGGCGGCCTCGGTGCGGCACAGCGCCTCGGTGCTCACGCCGTGGCGCTGGAGTTGTTCCTCCAGGAAGTCGGCGAAGTAGCCCTTGCCCACCTTGGAGATGACTGCTGACCGGCCGCCGAGCTTCGCCACATAGACAGCCACGTTGGCCGGCTGCCCGCCCAGGTAGCGCGTGAACTCGTCGGCGGTGCGCAGCGAGCGCACCCGCTTGTGCGACAGGAAATCGACCAGCGTCTCGCCGACGGCCAGCACGTCGAGCTTCAGGTAGAGATCATCCAGCAGCACAAGCAGGTCCTCCTGCGACCCCTGCGGATCGAAGAAAAAGCCGGGGATCGGCAGCCGGCCGTCCCGCGTGGCCGTGGCCGGGCCGCTGTGGGGCGCCACCGCCTCCACCGCCCGGTGGGTGCCGGTGCCCGACGTGGCCCGGATCTCTTTTTCCGGCTCGTCCACGGCGCGGTTGCGCCCGCGCAGCGCCGCCAGGTACCCCTCGGCGGTGCGCTGCCAGGTGTAGCGGGCCAGCACCCGCTCGTAGCCCTTGGTGGCGTATTCCTGCCACGTAGCCTGGTTGCTCACCAGCGCGAACAGCCCCGCGCTGACCTCCGCCAGGTCGTTGGGGTCCACCAGGATGCCGTAGTCGTCGGTCTCCGAGCGCAGGCTTTCGCTGGGGCCGCCGAACTTCGTGACCACGGCGGGCAATCCCGCCGCCATCGCCTCCAGCGGGGCCAGGCCGAACGGCTCGTAGAGCGCGGTCAGCGCGAATACCGAATGGAGTCCGGCGAAGAAGCGATAGCCCGCCGCCAGTTCGCCCTGGCCGTGCAGCGCCAGCATGGCGACCTGCCCGCGCAGTTGCGACCGGTCGATGACGGTCATCAGGCTGTCGAGCACGGCCTGCTCGCCCGGCCCGGCCTTCTCATAGCTTTGCAGCGGCTGCTCCAGGTCGGCCGTGATGATCACCAGGTTGGCGATCCGGCGCAGCGACTCGCTGCCGGCGAACGCTTCCAGCAGGCCCAGGTGGTTCTTCTTGGGATCGAGCCGGCTGGACGCGACGATGCAGGGCAGGCCTACGCGCTCCGGGCGCAGGTCGCGTTCGAGCGCGGCCTGCACATGGGCGTGCACGCCGGGTTCGTCGGCGTAGCGGCTCTGCCGGTCGAAAATGCTCATCGCCACGCCCGGCGGCACCACCGCGAAGCGGCTGTCGTCGCTGGGGTCGATGGCCCCGCGGTAGGCGCTGTGGGTGTACTGGCTGTAGCGCTCCTGCGAGGTGCTGGTGATGTTGACCACCGAGCGGTTCATCGCCAACCGCTCGCCCACGAGCCGTTGCGTGAAATGGTAGCGCTCGTTCAACAGCGCCAGGTTGCCCCGGTTGGCGCCCAGCTTGTCGAGCTTCTGCGCGCCCAGCGAGTGCGCGGTGAAGCTGAAGGGGATGCCTGCCTGCTCCTCCAGGATGGCGGCGCAGAGGCCGCCGTCGCCGTAGTGCGCCGTTGCGGCGTCGGGCAGGTGGCCTTCGCGGCGGTAGAGATCGAGCAGGCGCGGCACGAATTCCGTGCCCAGGAAAGGCCAGAGTTCTTCCTTGGGCAGGAAGGTGGGCGGCCCGCAGGGAATGCGCAGGATGCGCACGTTGGGGTGGCCGGGGTAGCCGTCGACCGGCGCGGCGAACTCCGGCCACGCCGGGTCGACGATCTGGCGGGTGACGATGTCCACGCGATGGCCGAGCGCCCCGGTCGCCAGCGCGAGCTCTTTCACATAGACAAGCTGGCCCCCGAAATCGGGATGGGCCGTCCAGTGGCTGTCCTTGGGATCGAAATTGCCCTGCGGGTTGAGAAACGCGATATGCATGGTCGCATCCTCCTGCTCAGGCCGCGGGGAACGCCTCCCGCACGGCCCCGGCCAGCTTCCAGGGGTCAAACGCCACCACCGGCTGCGCGAACAACTCCATGGCCCCGATGTCGCTCGTGGCGCTGCCGGGATCGCCCCGATCCACCATGCGCACGACGACCGGGAAGTCGGTCCAGTCCTCGGCCACCGGGGCGAGCGGCGGCAGGTAACAGGCCACGTTGAAGGCGCGCACGCCGAGCGTGGCGATTAGCAGCCGCAGCAGATCGGCCACCGCCGCCGCCAGGGCGCCGTCGAAAGCCGGCGCCAGCAGCACCAACTCTTTCTCCTTGACCGGCGTCAGGTGGGCCAGCCAGCGCACCGCGCCGTGCCGCCCGGCCAGGCCCAGCGCGGCGTGGGCCGCGTAGAAGTCCGCGAAATAGTCGCGCCCGTGGCGGGCGCGGTAGCTCTCGGCGGCCCGCCGCCACAGTTCCACCCGCCCGTAGGCCCCGCCTTCGCCCAGCGTGGCCTGCATATGCCCATGGACCTGCGAGGCGCCGCTGCGCGGGCGGCAGTTCCACATCACGAAGGGGTATACCGCCTCCGGGCGGGCCGCCGCCGCCGCGGCGATCCAGCGGCCCGCTGTGGCGAAAGCATCGGCCACCTGCGCGCCGGACCAGGTCAGGGGATTGTGCTCCTTGAAGAGGATCACGGCGTGCAGCGCGTCATACTTGGCGACGTTGCTGGCCGTGATCGTGTGCGCGCCCTCGATGCGCCCGAAGGTGTCGGCGGGCGTGCCGGTCAGCGGGTGGCAGAAGGGATCGTCGCCGCCCCCCGCCAGTTCGGCATCCTCGTCGGCGCCCGGCGCCTGGCGGGCGACCGGACGGCGGGCGCGCAGGTCGTTGAACAGCGTGCCCTCCAGCGTCCAGCGGTTCAGCGTCTTGATGATGGTCTGGGCCTGCACCGCCTCCACCGAGCCGAAGGACCGTTCGATCCAGGCGCGCATTTCCTCGGGCGGCTGCAAGCTGCCGCCGCTGCGTGTCACGGCAAACAGGTCCGCGAACCGGGCGCGCGCGTCCGCGTCGAGCCCGGCCACCTGCTCCGGCAAATTGGTAATCGATGGCGAAGCCTCGTCAATCATGGCGCGCATAGTACCATGTTTCGTGCCACGCTTCAGGCCGCCACTTGAGCAGTACCCGTTTGCCGCCAAACCCCTGCAGTTGCACCTCGCCCACGCGAGTCACAAGAAAATCATTTCTATTAATCGATTCTTCGCGCTCCTGGTGCCTTCGCGGTGTTGATCCTTTCCATAAACAACCTCTGCGTCCTCTGCGCCTCTGCGGTGAGGACGAGTGGCAGCGCGAGCAAGCGACCTTGACAACCCCAGGGGCCTGCGCTATCATAAGACTAGTCCAACACGGCCGGTGCGAGTCCCATCGAATCAAAAGCGACATGCGCGAGGATGGGCCACCCCATCGCGCCAGGAGAACACAACATCGATGGGCGAGCTGCGCAGCGCCTCGGTAACGTTGGCCGAGATCATTGCTTACATCAAACAAACTCGCCAGACCGGGCGGCTGACAGTGCGAATCCAGGGGCCGGCCGGCACCGCCGAGGGCCCCGCCGCGCTCATTTTCGAGACCGGCCACCTGGTCGATGCCCGTAACGCCGCCGAGAGCGGCGACGACCTGGTCTACCGCCTGCTCGGCCAGCGCGAAGCCACCTACTCCTTCGACCGCCTGTCCGCAGACCAGCTTCCACAGGAACGCACGATTACCCGTGTGCAGGAACTGCTAATGCTGGCCGCCATCGGCATCCTGTCCGAGGAAGATGCCGGCCCGTCCGATAGCGGGCGCACCGAGGCGATCGAAGCGGCCACGCAGCCCAGCCCGCCGCTGCCCCCCGTGCCCGCGCCTGCCGCTAAAGAGGCACCGCCCCCGCCGCCCACTCTGCCGCACCGCCGCCCGCGCTCGTTCCGGCGCCGCAACATGATCCCGCTGCCACCCGGCGAGCCGGCCTATACCGACCTGGCCCCGCCCCGCGACCTGATGAGCCTGGTCGATCGCCTGGAACGCGATCTGTTCTCCGGCTATGTGACCTGGTTTTCGGAAGGCGCCGAGGGCTTGCTCTTGCTCTATCAGGGCCAGGTGATCGACGCCTTCTGGGCCGAGGTGCAGACCGCCGCCACCTACGCCGAGCGCCCGGCCATCCGCCAGTTCGCTGCCGCCGTGCGCAGCAACGGTCACAACCCGATCGAGGTCTACGAACTGGACCCCGATTTCGTCTGGAGTTATTCCTCGCTGGCCTATGGGGCGGGCAACCCCAGCCGGCAGGGCATGGACCATGTGCAGTTGCCCCAACTGCTGGTCCACCTGGCCCACGTCGAGCACACCGGGTGCGTCAAGGTTGTCACCGGCAACCAGGCGGCCTATGTCTTTCTCTGCGGGGGCCGGCCCCTCGGCGAATATCGCGCCCTGCCCCACTCGCTGCAAACCGCGCCGGGTCGCGCCATGACGCTGGCAAGCATGCCCGGCTGCCTGGTCGATGTGTTTACCTCGCCCACGCCAGCCGAGCTCCTCGCCCTCAATGCCGCCACCTGGCCGGTAGAGCGCGTGATCGAGGAACTGCGCCGCACGGCCCGCGATGTGCTGGGCAATAAGGCCGGACAGGTCTTGACCCTGATCACCAACGCGGGCAGCGATCCGGGGGCGCTCCACGCGGCCTGCGCGCGGGCCAAGCAGGTCACCCGCGTGTTCATCGGGCCGGAGAAGCATGCCGAATTGAGCCGGCGTTTGGATCGCCTCCTGGCGCACTTGCAGTGAGCCAGACCAGCAGCAGTGGTGGAATGGGTACTGTCGTCACTCCCGTAACGCAATCTCAGGCGGCGGCGCCCAGCGCCCCGCACCTGATGGCCTATTTCCGGGCCTTACCCGCCTGCGAGACCCCGGACGCGGCGCTGCGCCTCACGCTGGCCGGCGCGCTGGCGATGACCGGCGCGGCGAGCGGCGCGGCCCTGGCTGCCGTCAGCCCGGCCAAGCCGCTGACCGCCGGCACGCCCGACGGCGACCTCGCTGCACAGATCCAGGCCACCTGGGCCGCGGCGGCGGGCGATCCCGCTTTCTTTGCCCCCGCCGATCCCGCGCCGCCGGAGAGCGCGCCGCACGCCCCGCGCTACGTGCCCCTGGCGGCGGGCGGGCGGCTCTACGGCTTGCTGAGCCTGCGCGGCGTGCCCGCGCTCGACCCCGCCACCGCCGATGCGTTGGATGTCATGGCCGCCGCCACCGGGCGCGCCCTGCAAATGAGCATCAACCTGGACGAACTGCGCGGGTTGTACGAAGTGGCGACGGCCTTGAACTCCACGCTCGAACTGCCGGTCCTGCTCAAGGTGATCGTGAAGCGCACCACCGCCGCCCTGCGCAGCGAAGCCTGCACGCTGATGCTGCTCGACGAACGCACCCAGGAACTGGTCTTCGAGATCCCTGTGGGCCGGGCCGAAAACGCGCTGCGCCAGTTGCGTATGCCGCTCAGCCAGGGCATTTGCGGCTGGGTGGCCCGCAACGCCCGCCCGGCCATCGTCAACGACCCGCGCGCTGATGCCCGCTTCCACACCAGCGTCGATCAGAGCAGCGGCTTTGTGACCCGCAACGCGCTGGCCGTCCCGCTGATCTTGCGCGGGCGCGTCGGCGGCGTGGTCGAGGTGCTCAACAAGCTGGGCAACGAGCCGTACAGCGCGCATGATGTCGAGTTGCTGACCACCCTGGCCGGCCAGGCGGCGGTGGCGCTGGACAACGCCCAGTTGTATACCTCCCTGCAGACCGAGCACGAGCGCCTCCTGGCCGCCGAGGAACAGGTGCGTAAAGAGCTGGCCCGCGACCTGCACGACGGCCCCGCCCAACGCCTGGCCGCCATCTGCATGGAAGTCGAGATCCTGCGCAAGTTGCTGGTGAAAGACCCGACCCGGCTGCCCGAGGAGTTAGACGCACTGGAAACGCTGGCTCGCAAGGCCAACCGCGAAGTGCGCACCATGCAATTCCAGTTGCGCCCGGTCATGCTCGAAACCCGCGGCCTGCGCGCCGCCGTTGAGTATTATGTCAATCAGTTGCGCGAAACCGAGCGCATCGCCTTCACCGTCGAAGCCGCGGGCTGCGAGGACCGCCTGCCCGCGAACATCGAACAGGCCGCCTTCGGCATCGTGCAGGAAGCGCTCGGCAATATCCGCAAACATTCGGGCGCCAATAACGCCACCGTGCGCATGCTCGAAGAACCCGGCCATTGGCGCATCACCATCGTCGACGACGGCCACGGCTTTGATGTGGCCGCCGTGCTGCGCTCGTATGAAACCCGCGGCAGCCTGGGCCTGCTGAACATGCGCGAACGCGCCCAGGCCGTCGGCGGCCAACTCGATCTGGCCTCGGCAGCGGGCCAGGGCACCACCGTCACCCTGGTGATCCCCAGCGCGGGGTCGCAACACACGATGAGTAGCGAGGTAACGGCATGAACAGCACCGATCCGCCCGACCAGAGCAGCCCGCTGGCCGCGCCGGACGACTCCGCCGCCCCCGGCGAGCGGCTGCCCGCGCCCATCCTCGGCGCGGCGGACAGCGCCGATGATCGCTTGCAGCGCCTGAGCCTGCTCTATGAGGTCGGGCGGCAGCTTGCCTCCCTGGTGCGGCTCGACGAACTGCTCAGCGGCATCGTGGTCGCCGCCGCCGAGGTGATGCAGGCGCGCGCCTCCTCCCTGATGCTGGTCGAGCCCGACGGCAAGCACCTGACCTTCGAGGTCGCCTTCGGCGAGAAGGGGCCGCAGTTGAAGGGCATCCGCCTGCCCATCGACGACACGTCCATCGCCGGGCGAGTCGCCGGGCACGGCCAGCCGGAGATCGTCAACGACGTGCGCGAGAACCCGTTTTTCTCGGGCGCGGTGGACCGCACCACCGAGTTCGTCACCCGCTCGATCCTGGCCGTTCCCGTGCGCGGGCGCGGCGGGGTGATCGGCGTGGTCGAGGTGCTGAATAAAATCTCCGGCGAGACCTTCAGCGACGACGACGTGTCGCTGCTGACCGCGCTGGCGGGCAGCGCCGCCGTGGCCATCGAGAACGCCCGGCTCTATGAGGAAACCCGCCGACGAGCCGCCGAACTCGCCGAGATGCTGGACGAGTTGCAGCGCACCTACAGCGCCACCATGCACGCCCTGTCGGTGGCCCTCGATACGCGCGACCACTCGACCCAGGGCCACAGCCAGCGCGTGCGCCACTACACCCTGGCCCTGGCGCAAGCGATGGGCATCGACAACCGCGAACAACTCGAAGTCATCCACTACGGCGCGCTGCTGCACGACGTGGGCAAGATCGGCGTGCCCGACGCCATCCTGCACAAGCCGGGCAAACTCACCGACAGCGAGCGGCTGGAGATGAGCAAGCACCCGGAAATCGGCTACCAGATGCTGAAGGACATCGAGTTCCTGCGCAAGGCGATGCCCATCGTGCGCTATCATCACGAGCGCTGGGACGGACAGGGCTACCCGCACCGCATCGCCGGCGAAGCCATCCCTATCGAAGCCCGCCTGTTCGCGGTGGCCGATGTTCTCGACGCGCTCACCTCCGAGCGGCCGTACAAATCGGCCCTCAGCTATGAGCAAGCCGCCGCGGTGATCGTCGCCGACCGGGGCACCCATTTCGACCCGCGCGTTGTCGATGCCTTCCTGGCGATCCCGCCGGCGGAATGGCAGCGCTTGCGCGACCTGGTGGCCGCGGGCGACCCCGCGACGGCGGAAGCCGCGCCGGTCTAGCAGCCGGCCGCCCAATCTGTCAGAAAGGGCCGGTGTGGACCCGGCCCGCCCAGCCGCCGCCCGGACTGCGGTCGACGGCTAGGATGATGAGGTAACTGTGAGTATTGAAGAAATGCTGGCCCGCGTGCCGATTTTCGCCGCGCTCAACAAGGACCAGCTTGCCGGGCTGGCCCGCCTGGTCGTGCGCCGCAGCTTCCCGCGCGGCACGGTGATCATCCGCGAAGGCGATACCGAGGCCGCGCTCTACATTATCGCCGGCGGCCAGGTCTCGGTCACCAAGCGCACACTGCCGGGCAGCCCGGATCTTTATCTGGCCACGCTGAATCCGGGGGATTTCGTGGGCGAAATGGCCCTGTTGGACGGCGCGCCGCGCTCGGCCACCGTCACCGCGCTGGTGCCCACCGAGTGCCTGGTGCTGACCCGCTGGGTCTTCAACACCACGCTACGCAGCGACCCGCTGATTGCCGTCGCTATGCTGCCCTACCTGAGCCAGCGCATCCGGCAGGCCGAGGAAATCACCCGCAAGCCCCAGACCAGTCCCTTGAAAGGGCCGTGATGCAACGACAAATGTGCAAAGCCAAGCTGCACGGCGTGACGGTGACGGACAACAACCTCCACTACGTCGGCAGCATCACCATTGACCAGGACCTGCTCGACGCCGCCGACCTGGTGCCGTATGAATGGCTCCATATCGTGAACGTCACCACCGGCGACCGCTTCGAGACCTACGCCATTGCCGGGGAACGTGGCTCCGGCATGATCGGCCTGAACGGGGCCACCGCGCGCCTGGGCCTGCCCGGCGACAAGCTCATCGTAATGAGCTATGCGCTGTTCGGCCCGGACGAACTGGCCGATTTCTCGCCGCGCGTGATCTTCGTCGACGGGGACAATCACGTCCTGCAGATGGCGGATACCGAAGCTGCCGAAGAGTCCTTCCACAATTAAGGACGGGGGATCCGGGTGACCACGGAAGAACTGCTGGCCCGCGTGCCGATCTTTGCCGGCCTGACCCGCGACCAGATCACGAAGCTGGCCCGGCTGGTCGTGGCGCGGTCTTTCCCCCGCGCCATGGTGATCATGCGCGAGGGGGACGGTGATGCCGCGCTCTACATCATCGTCCAGGGCCAGGTGTCCGTGACCAAGCGTGCCCCCACCGGCGAATCGGTGGAGCTGGCCCGGCTCAGCGCCCCCGATTTCGTGGGCGACATGGCCCTGCTCGACGGCATGGCCCGCTCGGCCACGGTGACGGCGCTCGAAGACACCGAGTGCATGGTGATGAGCCGCCAGTTCTTCTTCGCCACGCTGCGCAACGACCCGGAGATCGCGGTAGCGATGCTGCCCACGCTGAGCCTGCGCATCCGCCTGCTGGAAAAGCGCCTCATGCAATTCAGCACCAGCGAAGTCAACCGCCATTCCCTGGCCTAGGCGGCTCCAGGCGCAGGCCGGTTTGAAACCGGCCCCTACAGCACGATAGCGGATGGATTCCTATGGGAACCAGGCCGGTCTGAAATTGGCCCCTACACCGCAATAGCGGATCGGGCCGCATGGGGGCAGGCCGGTTTGAAACCGGCCCCTACAATTACGGATTATTTTCGCCTCCGCGAACATTGCCAAAATCGCGCTGTAGGGGCCGGTTTCAAACCGGCCCGCATTACGGATGGCCCGCATCCCTCACGGGATTCTCCGTATCTTCTGTCCAGCGTTGGGGGTTGGTCAGGATGTACTCGCGAATCGCATCCAGCGATCGCTCACTACGAATCACGTGCTCATAATAATTGCGCTGCCAAATTGAGGTACCGGGCGTGCCCCGCGCCTCGTTGATCCGCCGTGCGGAGAAGGTTTTGAACGCGCGGATAAGTTCCGGGAGACCATGGCACATCGGTGAACCGGGACGGGCCGGTTTCAAACCGGCACCTACAGCGCCGTCGGGCGGCAGCGCGGTAAGGGCGGCGCGGGCCGGTTTCAAACCGGTCCCTACATCGGCATTGTCGGCAATGAAGACGACACCGTGAATATGGTTGGGCATGACGACGAAGGAATCCAGCGTGATATGGGGATAGTGCTGGGGGAGACCTGCCCATACGTCTTGGGCAAGCTGCCCATAGGACGAAAGGCGCATCGCACCGTCAACGATTGTGCCGAACAGGAGCGCGCGGTCTACGGTTACAAGCGTGACGAAGTAGGCGCCGGCCTGGGTATAATCATAGGCCGATAACCGCCGTAGACCATGACGTGGTTTTTCGAGCTTTTGGTCGAATCCGTCCATGTTACTGCTTACGGCCCCTTGTCGATCACCAGCAGCGTGGCGGAGTAGGCCGGGAAGGTGTAGGTCAGGCTGCCGCCGGACACCGGGAGGTCTGGCTGCGGTGCGATGGTCAGGTTCGTGGCCTCGCTGAGCTGGTAGACTTTGGCGCTGCCGCCGAGAGCCGCACCCTGCACCGCCAGGCTGGTCGCCATCTGCTCCTGAGGCACTTTGTTCAGCACCATGATCTTAACCTGGTGGGTGGCCGTGTCCTCGCTGGCGTAGACGGCCAACTTATCGGGCGCCGACGAGGTGGCGGCCACGGAGACATCGCCGAAGGTGCCGTGGTTGCCGTCGTAGTTGCGGTAGAGCTTGAAGGCTTCCAGGCCCGGCGAGTTGAGCGGCGGGTTGGTCCAGTAGTTCGCCAGGTACACGCCTTCGCGGCCGTAAATCCCCAGCACGTCGGCAATCGCCAGCGCGCCGTTCATCGTCGTCTCCGCGTACCACTTCCACTCGGTGATGCCGAGCTTCGTGCCCGGATAGTACTGGTCGATCCAGGCCAGCATGCGCGGGATCAGGTCGACCTGCTTCGCCTCGCTGCGCCCGATCCAGGACTCGTCCTCATACGTGGGGTCCCAGAGCGAGCGAGTCGAGCGCAGGCGCAGCGCCGCCGTCTGCGGATCGGTCTTGTCCTGGGCCAGGCCCGCGGCCTGCGGGTAGTAGTGGATGTCGAGCACGTCGAGCGTGCGCCGCCCGGCGGCCTGGTCACGCTTATGCACCTGGTCGAGGAACCAGGGGATCAGCGGCATGCCGCCGTGCGCGGCGCGGTCGGCGGCGGTGCCGAAGCTGTCGTCGCCGCGATCCAGTGCCGAGAACCAGTAGCCGGTCCAGCCGGAGACCACCGGGCCGGTCACTTCCGCCGTCGGGTCCACGGCTTTCACGGCGCTTGCGTAGTCCATGAACTTCTGCAGCAGTTCGTCGTAGCCGGCGCGCGTGGGATGCACGTCCACGTGCGTGTCGTCGGCCCAGAGGTCGGGCTCGTTGTCCATGGCGTAGAAACGCACGCCGCCGTCCGCCGCCTTGCCGAAGGTGCGCGTCAGGTGGTTGATCCACTCGTCCTGGTAGACGGCCCCGGCATTGGGATCGGGTGGGTCCTGGAAGGGCGCGCCCTTGCGCGGGTACGACTTCACGCTGGTGGCGTCCTGGTTGGCTTTCGGGTCGTAGCCGGCGATTGCCTCGGAACCGGGCGCGATAGGCGCGCCGCCCTCCTGCGGCACGTTGGTCGAGCGCGTGCTGTTGTCGGCGTTCTTCGCCACATAGCCCAGCATCGGCACGGTCAGCAGCGTAGCGGCGCCGGTGCGCTGGTCGGCCTTGAAGAACATATCGGCCAGGCCCGACGGTTGCCGGTAGGCGGGGTCGTCGGGTTCGCGCTGATAATTGCGGAATTCGGCGTCGCTGCCGGCGTTGCGGGCGTTGCCCAGCGTCCAGTTGTAGCGCGAATAGGGGTTGCCGCCCATGCGATTGACCGTGATGTTGGCCGCGCGGGCCACATCTTCGGGCGCCTGGGACATGCCGTAAATGAACGGGCTGATCGGCTTGCGCCTGGCGCTCAGGTCCACCGTGACCTGCGCCGTGGTCAGGATAGGGGTGGGCGGCGGAGTATTGTCTTTGTAGAACTCGATGCCGTCCAGGTAGTAGGGCGACTGGGGCTTGCCCGCCGTTTCCTGGAACGTGAGCCGCCCGATGGGCTGGCCCCCCGCCTGCAAGTCGTCGAGCGGGATGAAGACTTCCTGCCAGCGATTGGCCGCCAGCGCCTTGTCCGGCAGGTAGTTCGACAGGACGACGCGCTCGCCGCCCAGCGACACCCCGATGCGCTGGCCGCCCGTCGGGCCGCCGTTGATCCAGAAGTGCAGATGGCTGTACTTGCGCGAGTCGGCGTTGTTATGCGCCTTCCAGTCCGCCACCGAGAAAGCGCCCCAGCCCTCGCCATACGTCACCTTGACGGTCGGGTGGCCGTCGCGCGGGGCCTCAGTGCTTTGCAGGTCGAACTTGGCGCCGCCCCACGACGCATCTTCCCAGCTATCGGCGAGCTTGCCCGCGCTGTAGACCACGAACGGCGGCACGGCGGGCGCGCCCTGATTCACCGGCTGCCCCACGGCCCCGGATGTGGCCGTGGGCGGCGCGGGCGCGTTGGTCGCGGCGGGCGGCGGGGGATTTGCCTGGCTCGTGGCGGGCGGCGGAGGGGGATTCGGGCTGATCGGCGTGGGGGGAGCGGGCAAGCCGGGGCCCGGCTGCAGATCCTGCACCGAGCAGGCGGCCAGCAAGAGCAGCGCGGTCAGCAGGGCCAGGAGCGCCTGCCAGGGGCGGCGGGGAGAAGCAGCAGGCGGGCGGGAGGTCGATTCAGAGCGCATGGGTCCCTCATCTCTAGCACGCGGGATGGGCAGGCCATTTTCCTATCAATATCCACTATAGCACGCCCGCGGGCCGGGAACCAAGGGCGGCGGGCCGGTCCTACGAAACTGTAAGGGGGCGGGCACCCCGGCGCCGCGCCTATCTCCGAACAAATTGTAATCTCCGCCCCGGCGCCAAATCCTTCAGTATGCCGCCGGATCAAGCCTGGGATTATGGGAACCCGGTTGCGGCGAGCGGGGTATAATGGGTGTCTGACTATCCGCGGAGAGGATCGTGTGAGCGAGCTAGACCTGATCACCCACGCGCGGCAGGGCGATGAGGCGGCCTGGCAGGCGCTGATCGGCGCCCACCAGCAGCCGATCTTTCGCCTTGCCTATCTGCTGCTGGGCGATGCCGATGCCGCCGCCGATGTGGCCCAGGAGGCATTCATCCGGGCCTTCCGCGCCTTGCCGCGCTTCGACACCGCCCGCCCGCTGCGCCCCTGGTTGCTGCGCATCACCGCGAATCTCGCCCATAACCATCGCCGGGGCGTCCAGCGCTACCTGGCCGCGTTGCGCCGCCTGGGGCAAGCCACGGGCGAGCCGGTGGCCGCGCTGGGCGAGCGCAGCGGCGCGCAATGGGAAGCGCACACGCTGTGGCAGGCCGTGCGGCGGCTCAATCACACCGATCAGGAGGTCGTGTATCTGCGCTATTTCCTCGATCTATCGGAGGCCGAGATGGCCGCCGCCCTAGACGTGGCGCCCGGCACCGTGAAATCGCGCCTGCATCGCGCCCTGGCCCGCCTGCGCGCCGTCGTGGAGCAGGAGTTCCCCGCCTTGCGAGAGGAACGGCTGACATGAACGAGCAACTGCCGCTGGATCCCCTGGATGCGCGCCTGCGCACGGTCGCGCCGGGGTTCGCCTATCCGCCCACGCCCGATATGGCGGGCGCGGTGGGGCGGCGGCTGGCCGCGGCACGCCCGCAACGGGCGCGGGTGCGGCTGCGCCTGGCCGGGGTGGTCCTCGCGCTAGTGCTGGCCGTGCTCGCCACGCTGTTCCTGGTGCCCGAAGCGCGGGCCTGGGTGCAGAACATCTTCCATATCGGCAGCGTCGAGATCGTGCGGGTGACGCCGGCGCCCACGCCGCCCGTACCCGCCACGCCCGGCCCCACCGCCATCCCGCCCACTGCCGTGCCCACCTGGGCGCCCGACCTGGCGGGCGAGACGACGCTGGCGAACGCACAGGCCACAGCGAGCATCCCCATCCGCCTGCCCACCTACCCGCCCGGTCTCGGTCCGCCGGATCGCGTCTTCGTGCAAGACATCGGCGGCCCGGCGGTGATCCTGGTCTGGCTGGTGCCGGGCCACCCCGACCAGCCACGGCTGAGCCTGCACGCGCTCACCGCGGGCATGATCGCCCGCAAGATGGTGGACCCCAGCACCACCATCCAGGAAACCACGGTCAACGGGCAGTATGCCGTCTGGGTCAGCGGACCGCACATGCTGCAGTATCGCAGCGCGCGGCAGGACGACCAGTTACGGCCGGAGCAACTTGTGCCAGGCAATACCTTGATCTGGACGCAAGGCACGATCACCTATCGGCTGGAGACGAGCGCGACGATCACCGAGGCGGTCAAGATCGCCGAATCGGTGCGCTAGCGGGAACGGAGGGCATGGGAGCGGGGTAGAAAGGGTGACTCGCGTCACAGAGTTCGCGTGCGAAAGGAGCCACCCCGATGATCCGGTCCGCTGATCGTCTGCGTATCCGCCTCCCGGCCCGCCCGGTGCTGCCGGGCTGGAGCGTCGTGCCGCTGCGGCTGTTCCTGGGCGGCAGCTTCCTGGCCGCCGGGCTGGACAAGCTGACCGACCCGGCCTTCCTCGATCCCGGCGCGCCCGGCTACCTGGGCCGGCAGATCGCCGGGTTCGCGCCCGGCACCCCGCTCGAAGGCTTCCTGCTGCAGTTCGCCCTGCCCAACGCCACCCTGTTCGGCGTGCTGGTCATGGGCGGGGAGCTGTGTATCGCCGTGGCCGTGCTGCTCGGGCTGCTGACGCGCTTCAGCGCCCTGATGGGCTTGCTGCTGAACCTGACCTTTTTCCTCTCGGCGACCTGGCTGGTGCGCCCGTTCTATTTCGGGGCCGACCTGCCCTATGCCGCCGCCTGGCTCACGCTCGCGCTGACCGGCCCCGGCCCGCTGGCCCTCGACCCATGGATCCGGCGCCGGTGGCTCGCCCCCAGACCCGCCAGGGGTCAGGCCGTCCCGGCGCGCGGCACCCTGCTGACCCGCCGCGCGTTCCTGGGCGCCGGGGCCGCCGGGCTGGCGGGCCTGGCCCTGGCCGCGACGGGGTTGGGCTGGGGGGTGCTGCACCCCCGGCGCGCTGAGGCCCTGCGCCAGGCGCCCGCCCCCACCCCCACGCCTGCCGCTAAAGAGGCACCCGCAGCGCCCAGCGCGACCGCCGTGGCCGGCCCGGCAGCCACGCCCACGACAACGCCCGGCGCGCGCCGGCTGCTGGCGAGTGCCGGCACACTGGCCGAAGGTGCCGGCAAGACGTTTACGCTGGCCGGCGGCACACCCGCCATCTTGCTGCACCAGGGCACCAGTTATCGCGCCTTCGTGACCCGCTGCACCCACGCCGCCTGCACGGTCGAACTGAGCAACGGGCGGCTGGTCTGCCCCTGCCACGGCGCGGTGTACGACCCGGCTGCCGATGGGGCGGTGGTGGCCGGACCCGCCCCACTCCCGCTCCCGGTCATCCCGTTGCAGATCGATCCGGGCGGCAATGTCTATCTGCTGGAGGTCTAGCGCGCGGATGCTTGGAGGATCCACTACATGAAACGTAAAACCGGGTGCCCGCATCAGGCAGGCACCCGGTTTCCATAGAGCCTATCGTTTTTGCGTGAGGATGATTAGTCGTTGAACGAGGAGCTGGTGTCTTGCTCGGCGCGGCGCTTGACGCCGCTGTCGACGGCGTCGACCAGCTTCTTCCACAGGTCGGGACGCCCGGTCTCCGCGCTCGCCAGCAGGTGGCGCAACGGCTCGACCGGCTGCGCGGCGGCCAGGTGCCCGGTGCTTTCCGGCATGCGCAGGCGGGTGGTCTTGATGATCTTGGCGTGCGTCGTGGTCTCGGCAACCAGCAACCCGCGGGCGGCGAGGCCCTGCTGGGCTAGATCGGGGGTCAGGTTGTAGTACGACTTCGCGTCCTTGCCCAGCAGCACGTAGACCAGCTCGCTCACTTCGCGCGAGCCGCCCTGGACCAGTTGCGCGATGCGCGCCTCCAGGCTCCAGTCGGGCCATTGGACTTGCTGCCCGGTCGGGTCGGCATACAGGGCCTGCACGGTGCGCAGCCCGAACAGCGCCTTCTTGGCGCGGACTTCCAGGCGCAGCACCCCGGCCTGCTCGTTCGCCAGGAAGGCGGCGAGCAACAGGCTGCGGCCCAGCCCCTTGGCCTGGGCCTTGCCCTCTTTGTGCAACAGGTCCATCTTGGCGTCGATCGCGCCCGCGGCGGGAGCAAACTCGTCGGCATGGAGCAGGATGACTTCGCTGGGCGCCAGAGACGCGGCGGCATTGTCGATCATTAGAACGGCATCTCCTTTATAGTACACGGATGGTTATGCGATAGGCCATTGTACGTATTGTACTTCATTCATTAGACGTTTGGAAAGGCGATTGGTAAGGCGCATAGGCGCCGAACTCGGGAGATCGGGTATTTTAAGGAAAGGCGGGCACAAAAGGTCCCGAAAATCCGGGGACCACCGGCCCGCCGCACTGTTGTAGGGGCCGGTTTGAAACCGGCCTGCCACCCTTCAGGATTACTG
The DNA here is from genome assembly GCA_035693165.1 of Chloroflexia bacterium. Taxonomy (GTDB): domain Bacteria; phylum Chloroflexota; class Chloroflexia; order QHBQ01; family JAICKM01; genus JAICKM01. Next base: position 24,375 of record DASSGZ010000026.1, read on the forward strand.
TGGTGGACGCTACGGCTGCTCGGGGCGCGCCCACACCTGGCGGCCGTCCGACAGCAATTCGATCGTGCCTTGCAGGTCGGTGCGGTAGGTCGTCACCCCGGCGTCGTGCAGCAGGCGCAGGGTGTTGGCCGCCGGGTGGCCGTAGGGGTTCTTCGCGCCGACAGAGATCAGCGCCACCGCCGGGTGGATCGCCGCCAGCAACTCCGGACTCAGGCCGGTGGCGCTGCCGTGATGCGGCACTTTCAGGACCTGCGCGCTGAGGCCGCCGGGTTCGGCATCGAGCAACGCGCGCCCGGCCTCGGTCTCGATGTCGCCGGTGAGCAGCATCCGAATGGTGCCGTATTCCAGGCGCAGCACGACGGAGGCGTTGTTGATGTCGGAATGGGTGCCCTGCAGCAGGTGCGACGGCGGATAGAGTACTCGCAAGGCCAGCCCCGGCTCGACCTGGACCACCTGTCCGGCCTGGGCCATCGTGACGGGCACGGCGGCCAGCGTCAGCCGTCCATGCCAGGCGTCCTCCAGGTCCCGGTCACCGTCCTGGAAAGGGGTTTCGAGCACGCTCGCCACCTGGTAGTGCGCCAGCACGTCGATCAGGCCGGTGATGTGATCCGCATGGGGATGCGTGAGCACCAGCAGGTTGAGGCCGCGGTCCCAGAAGGGGCGGTGGCGGCCCAATTCGCGCTCCAGCGCCGCCGGGTCCGGCCCGCCGTCGATCAGCAGCCCGCCGCCCTGCGGCGTCTGGATCAGCAGCGCATCGCCCTGGCCCACGTCGAGCGCCCAGAGATGCAGCAGGCCGTCGGGCCGTTGGGCCAGCGCCGCGCCCAGCAGCGCCAGCCCCACCGCCCAGGCGGCCAGGCCCGCCACCCAGGCCCGCTCCGTCCAGCGCAAGCGCACCGGCGCAGCCCGCCGCTCCGCGGGCGGCAACTCGCGCATCGGCCCCGTACTCACCGTATTACCTTGCCCCCTGCGCTGAACTACCGACCGCATGATCCGTTATGAGGATGGTGCTCACGGGGATTACAGGGAACGGTTGAGCGACATCAGGCCGTAGAGCGCCAAACACCCCAGGAGGACCAGGACCAGGAAGCCGACTCCGACGACTAGGCCAAGCGTCCCCCACCAACCTCGGCCCTGACCCTGCTGCCCGCGCGACGAGGGAGCGAGAAAAGCGAGGAATCCGAAACCCCCCGCCACCAGGGCAAGCACGAGGCCCAGTTCCGAGTAGTTGGCGAAGAAGGCCAGGACGCTCAGAACCACGGCACTCAGCGAGACGATGGTCAGCCATTTGGCTGCCCTGAGCGCGACACTCGGGGCAGGAGCGCTGGTGCCACCTTCCGGCAGCGGGGCCTGCGTTTCGTCGCTCATCGTGTGCCTCCTTAGTCTGCAGGGACGGCCACGTCGTCGCTATGTTGCAGGCTCGGTCCACGCAGACCCGCCCGCCGTTCGCCACAGCCCTTTAGTCGATCCCCCCGCCGGCCCGCACTCCCGCCCGGTTCGCCCGCTATTATAGCAGCGAGCGGGCGGGCTGTACAGCAACGGGGCGAGCGGGGTGCTCAGGCCGGTTCGCGGACGGGGTGCGCTACCTCCTCCGGCAGCGTGTTGCCCGAGTCGAGGATAGCCTGGCGCGTGTTGGTCAGGGCCAGGATGATCGCGCCGACCACCAGCAGGACGATCACCGAGAGGATCGCCTGGCGGTAAGAATTCGTGGCCTGGACGACGATGCCGAAGATGAGCGGGCCGATCCACGAGGTGCCGCGCTCGGAGATCTCGTAGATACCGAAGAAGGCCGCCTCCCGGCTGCGCGGGATCATGCGCGAGAACAGCGAGCGCGAGAGCGCCTGCGACCCGCCCAGCACCAGGGCGATGACCACGCCCATGCCCCAGGCTTCGGCGATGGTGTGGAAGAAGGCGTAGGCGTAGATCACGACGGCGGACCAGATCACCAGCGAGATCAGGATGGCGTTCTTGGCGCCGATGGCGCCCGCGACGCGCTCGAACAGCAGCGCCCCGCCGAAAGCCACAAATTGGACCATCAGAATCAGCCCGATGAGGAACGATTGGTCGACCTCTTTGCCCTGGGCGACAAACAGTTCCTGCGCGAAGAACACCGAGGCCAGCCCGATGACGGTCTGGATGCCGTCGTTGTAGAACAGGTAGCCCAGCAGATAGCGCAGCGTATGCGGCAGCCGCAGCAGTTCGCGGAAGGTGTTGCCCAGTTCGCGGAAGCCGATGGTCAGCACGCTGGCACCGGGCGGCAGGGGGTGGGCCGGGGCGCGGACCCGCAGGCGCCGGAAGGTTAGCACCGCGAAGGCGCCCCACCAGATGCCCGCCGACAGGACCGACAGGCGAACCGCCAGGCCGCGGTCGATGCCGATCTTGTCCCCGGCCAGCACCAGGATGAGGTTCGCCAGCAGCAGCAGCCCGCCGCCCAGGTAGCCCAGAGCGAAGCCGCGGCTCGATACCTTGTCGCGCTGGTCCTCGGTGGTGATGTCGGCTAGATAAGCGTTGTACATGACGATGGAGCCGCCGAAGCCGATATTGGCGATCAGGAACAGCAGCGCGCCCAGCAGGTACAGCCCCCCGGTCACGAAGAAGAGCAAACAGGTTGCCGCCACCCCCAGGTAGCAAAAGATCATCATCAGGCGCTTCTTCAGATGGGTGTAATCGGCGATGGCGCCGAGCACGGGCAGCAGGAAGACCTGCAAGAAGACCGATACCGAGATGGCGAAGGGAAACAACGATTTCGCCGTCACCGCCAGCGGCCCCAGGCTGAGCACCACGCCGTTCTCGCCCACGGCGCTCTGGGCCAGGGCGGTCAGGTAGGGCCCGAGCAGCGCCGTGTAGACGGTGGTGCTGAACACGGAGTTGGCCCAGTCGTACATCATCCAGCCGAAAACCTCGCGCCGGTCGTTGGGCGGGGGGGCGGGCATGGTCTGCGCCGGAGTCATGGCAGTCTCCTTCATGGGCGCGGGGCAAATCACGGAGCGCCGGAGCCGGGTCGAAACGGCATACCGGGCCGGCGCACGCCGGTGCCCGCATTATAGCAGCATCATCTGCTGTTGTATAGCCGCCCATCCGGCGCGGACGCCCGGATCGAGGCG
>DASSGZ010000027.1:0-11107 GCA_035693165.1 Chloroflexia bacterium
TGTCCATAGCTAAACGCAGCGCGGCGCGCCGGGTTACGGGTGCACGCCGCCGGTCGCGAAATCGCGATCGGGCGATCAGGCGCAAACGAGTTCGAAGCGCGTGCCCGGTCCAACCGCCGGGGTGGGATCAGCCAGCTCGCCGCTGAGCGACCAGGGGCCGGCCTCGGTGATGCGCACGCGCCGCAGCTCCCCGCGGTGCGGGTCGGACGCCGCGCCGGGGAAGAAGACGATCTTGTTACCCCGCGTGCGTCCGGTCCACTTGCCGCGCTCACGGCCCTCGACCAGCACTTCCTGGATCGTGCCCACGAGCGGCGTGTTCAACTCGCGCCCCATCTGTTCCTGCAACGTCTCGACGGTGTGCAGGCGGGCCATCTTCTCGTCGTGCGGCACATCGTCTTCCCAGGTCGCGGCCACCGTGCCGGGGCGCGGCGAATAGGCGGCGACATGGACCTTGTCGAAGCGCAACTCCTCCAGCAGATCCATCGTGTGCTGGAACTGGTCCGCGCTCTCGCCTGGGAAGCCGACGATGATATCGGTCGCCATGGTCACGTTGGGGATTGTCTCGCGGATGCGGCGCACCAGGTCGCGATAGTAGCGCAGGGTGTAGCGGCGGCGCATACGGCGCAGGATCTCCTCGTCGCCGGCCTGCACGGGCAGGTTGATATGCTCGCACGCCTTGGGCAGCGCGGCCACCGCATCGATCAGCCGCTGGCTCATATCCTTGGGGTGCGAGGTCAGGAAGCGGATGCGCTGCAGCCCGTCCACCTCGTTCACCGCGGCCAGCAGGTCGGCCAGGTCGGTGCGCGGCAACAGGTCGTGGCCGTAGGTGTCCACGTTCTGCCCCAGCAGCGTCACCTCGCGCACGCCCTGCGTGGTCAGCCCGGCCACCTCGCGCACGATGTCGTCGATGGTGCGGCTGCGCTCACGGCCCCGGCGGAAGGGCACGATGCAATAGGTGCAGGTCTTGTTGCAGCCGTAGATGATCGGGATATAGGCGGCCACGGTGCCCGCCTGCGCCGTCGGTAAGAGCCCTTCGAGCGCCAGCGACACCCCGTATTCGCCCAGGTCGGGCGCGGCGTTATTGGGCAGGCCGACCAGGAAATCGCGCACCGCCGACGGCTTGAAGAACATATCGACCATCGGGAAGCGGCGGCGCAGCGTCGTCTGGTCGTCCGTGACCATGCATCCGGTGAGCGCGACAAATGTGTTCGGGCGGCGCCGTTTCAGCCCGGCGATCTCGCCCAGCTTGCCGGCGATGCGCTCTTCGGCGCTGGCCCGCACCGAGCAGGAGTTCAGCACGACAATATCGGCTTCGTCTATCTTCTCCGTCATCTGATAGCCGCGCTTCTCCAGCGCCGCGCCGATGTAGTTGCTGTCGGCAACGTTCATCTGGCAACCGACGGTCCAGAGGAAGTAGCTCCGTGAGTCCTGTGCTGTGTCGCTCATGGCCTGGTCCTTTTGCATGCTGCGCTTTCCCTCCCGCCCCAGGCGGGATTCCCACGTGTTAGACGAGCAATTATACTAGATAGCCCGGCGGCGCGCAAGGCGGTGCCCCGCGTCGTTACGGTGGCACGGTTGATGATGAGCCTGCCATGAGCCAGGTTGGATTGACTCTCCCATGCAGACATGGTATAGTGGGCGCGGCAGACATCTTCCGGCGGCAGCGGCCGGCCCCCTGGGCAAGGGTCGGGCGGACGGCTGCACACAACAGGGGCCCAACCATGACTTCGATGAAACCACGTGACCGCAAATGCTTAAGTTGCCGGCACTATCAGCCCTCACCCCTCTGGCGTAAAGGCTGGTGCCGCAATCCGTTACTCTACGATCCACAGACGAATCATCTGGTCGAGGCCGAATCGCTGGCCTGTAGCCGGACGTTTATCGATTATTGGGAGCCGCGCGACGGTGCCACGGTGGCCGACAACGCGATCCCGGTGGACGGCGGCCCGCGGCCCGTGCGCCGGGCGCCGTCGATCCCGCTGACGCCGACCGGGCCGGGCGGGGCGCCGCTGCGCAGCAGCGCCGTGCCCATGCCCCTGCAGCCGCCGGGCAATATCCCGCGCCCGCCCCAGTTGTCGCTGGTGAAACCGCTCGCCCCGCCCGCCGATGAGAGCGTCCACGAACTCCAGACGGCGCCCCGACCGCTGATTCCGCCGCCGGTCCCGCCCGACCCGGCCCCGACGGCGGAAGCGCAGGCCGCCGCGGCGCGGCCCGCCGTGCGCGTGGAGCAGGACTACCCGCTGCCCGAGGACCGCACCCGCATCCAGGCCATCCTGAGCGGCGCGCTGCTCGTGGCCCTGCTCGTGGCCGCCGTGGTGCTGCTCAAGCCGTTCCCCAACGCCGGCACGCCCGCCGCCACGCCCACGGTTCCCGTGCCCGTGGTGGCGATCATCCCCACCGATACGCCCGTGCCGCCGACGGCCACGCCCGCGCCCACCGCCGTCCCGACCCCGCTGCCTCCGCCCGTCATGGCCGTCGGGGGGAACGCCGAAGTGACCGGCCTGGCCAGCGGCGGCGGCCTGCGCGTGCGCCAGACGGCCAGCCTGAATGGGCGGATCGTCGGCGCCATGAATAACGGCACGCGCGTCCAGATCAAGGGCGGCCCGCAAACGGCGGACGGCGTGACCTGGTGGCAGATCAGCGGTTGGGACGCCAAAGGCACGGTCGGCTGGACTTCGGGCAAGTACCTGAAACCCGTGCGTTAGCGACAGGAGGTTTTGCGGCATGGCAGTTCTGCACAGGGAGAACATCGATATCCAGGTCAACGGCAGTCGCGTCACGGCCTTGATTGTGCGGCCCGAAGGCCAGGCGCCGTTGCCCGGCGTGGTCCAGATCCAGGAGTGGTGGGGCATTGAACCGCACGTCGTGGACATGGCCCAGCGGCTGGCCGCCGAGGGCTTTGTCGTCATGGTGCCCGATCTCTACCACGGCAAGGTCGTCACCGAGCCGGACGAGGCGCAAAAATCGGTGATGATGTTGCACGGCAACCTGGAACAAGCCGTGAAGGAGATCGGCGCGGCCATCGACGCCCTCAAGGCCCGCTCCGATGTCGAGCCGAAGCAAGTCGGCGTGATGGGCTACTGCGTGGGCGGCCTGCTCACCTGGCTCACGGCCCTGCGCAACGACAATGTGGCTGCCGCGGTGCCCTGGTATGCCGGCGGATTCGACCCCACCCCGCAAGACATCAGCGGGCTGCAAGCCCCGGTCCTGGCGATTTTCGGCGGCCGGGACCAGAGTATCCCCGCGGCCCAGCGGGAGAAGATCGAGGGGCTGCTGAAGGAGGCGGGCAAGAACGCCCAGGTGCTGGTCTACCCCGAAGCCGGGCACGCCTTCATGAACCCCGACCACGGCATGGGCCACGAGGCATCGGCGCAAGACGCCTGGCCGAAGGCCGTGGCCTTCCTCAAGCAACATCTCAGCAAGCAATAAGCGCGCACAGGCAAGGGGCCGCCCGGCTACCGGGCGGCCCCTTGCGCATCCCGGCTATTCATCGGGAAAGGACACGGTGGCCCTCATTTTCAGCTATCTGCTGACCATGCTCGTGTTTTTCAGCAGCGCGTTCGTGCAGGGCGTGATCGGCTTCGGCTTCAATATCCTGACCGTGCCCTTCCTGACCATCCTGGCCGACGCCAAAACCGCCGTGTCGGTGGTCAGCATCCCCAGCCAGTTGAACTGTGTGCTGCTGGCGCTACGCCCGCAAGGCCCGTCCGGCGACCCGTTCGCGTGGCAGCCCGGCCTGCTGCTGCCCATCTTGCTCACCGGCGCAGCCGGCACGCTGGCCGGGGCCAGCCTGCTGGTGGCGCTCGATCCGTCGCTGGCGCTCACCTGCCTGGGCGTGCTGGTGGTGCTGTTTGTGCTCACCGACCGGGTCCGCCGCGACTGGCAGCCCAACCCGCGCCACGAGCGACCGCTGGCCCTCGCTGTCGGCCTCGTCACCGGCGTGCTCAGCGGCCTGGCCGGCGTCAGCGGCCCCACCCTGGTGCCCTACCTGCACAGCCGCAAGCTCGACAAGCACCAGTTCGTCACCTACCTGAATCTGCTGTTCCTCTGCTTCGGCGCCTACCAGTGGATCGTCTTCTTCTTCGTCGGCCTCTACACCTGGGCGCGCGTGCTCGAAGCGGCCAGCTTCATCCCGGCGGCCCTACTGGGCATCGGGCTGGGCGCCCGCGTCCGCAACCGCGTCAGCGCCGCCTTCTTCAACCGGCTGGTGCTGCTGATCCTCTTCGTGACCGGGCTGGACCTGATCCGGCGGGGCCTGCACCTGTTCTGATACAGCCTTTGCGGCCCGCGCGGGTCGCCTACCCGGCCAGCGCCCGGCGCACTTCGCGCCAGGAGAGGCGTGTGCCCTGCAACAGCGTGCCCGCACGGAACAGCCGCGCCGCCGCCGCGATACCGCCCACCACGGTGAGCGCCAGCACCGCCAGGCTCACCGCCACCTGCCACAGCGGCACCGCCGTCACCGCCAGGCGGGCCAGCATGATCGCAGGCGCCGTGGGCGGGAAGACGCTGAGGAAGACGGCCAGCGCGCCGTTCGGGTCCGCCGCCAGCGGGCCGAGCAGGAACAACGGCACGAGCGCCAGCATCGTGACAACGCCCGCGTATTGCGAGCTTTCGCGCCGCGACGGGCTGATCGCCCCGACCCCGGCCATCAGCGCCGCGAAGAACAGGTAGCCCAGAAGGAAGTAGACCACGGCCAGCCCCCACACCGCGAGCGGCACAGTCACCGTGCCCAGCGCCGCCATGAACGAGGCGCCCGACCCGGTGAGCGCGTAGGCCAGCCCCAGCCAGATCAGCAACTGGATCAGGCCCAGCGCGCCCAGGCCCAGCACCTTGCCGGTCAGCAGTTGGCGAGCCGAGCCCGAGGTCAGCAGCACCTCCATGACGCGGTTCTCTTTCTCTTCCAGCAGCGCCTGCAGCAGGATCCCCGACGACATGAAGATGGCATAGGTCAGCAGCAAGGCGAACCCCGTCACCAGCAGCAGGTTTTGGCCGCCCAGGTCGCCCGCGCCGCTGCCGCTACTCGCGGCCACGGCCACCGCCTGGAGTTGCATCGGCTCTTCCAGGCGCAGGGCCGTGCGCGGGTCATGGTCGGGCAGCAGATTCGCCAGCAGCACCAGGCGCAGCACCTGCTGGCTCGTCACCCCGTTGCCCGGCTCGACGCCGCGGGTATAGTGGACGATGCGCCCGCTCGCCCGGTAGTCCGCCGGGATCACGTAGAACGCGCTGATGGTGCCCGCCGTGAGGGCCGCGCGCCCGGCGGCCTCGTCGGGATATGCCTTCACGAAGCCGGGCGGCAGCACCGCCGGGATCGTCGTGATCGTCCCGCTGCCGTCGGTGTAGCCGAACGGCTGCACGCCCTGCGCGGTCAGCAGTTGGCCGATCCCGCCCAGGCCTTGCTGGCCCAGAGCGTCGTTCGTGCGCCCCTGGTTGGAGAGGAACATGATCAGCGCGATAAAGAGCGGGATGCCGATCGTCGCCAGGTAGAAGCTCGGTTTTTGCAGGTGGGTCACGAACTCGCGCACCGCCACCGTCAAGGTCTTATTCATTGTCTCACGCCCCCCGCAACGCCTGGCCTAGCTCCCGCAAACCCAGGCGCTTGCCGTAACGCAGCATGCCAAAGCGCAGCACCCGCCCGGCGACCCAGATCATGCCCAGCGCGGCGCCCGCCGTGATCGCCCACGCCAGCACGATCTGCTCGACCGGGACGGTCATGGCGGCCTGCCGCAGCAGCAGCGTCATCGGCGCGGTATAGGGAAAGAAGCTCAGGCCCAGCGCCAGCGGCCCGGTCGGGTCGGTGAGGATGCTGATGAAGAACCAGATCGGCACGGCGCCCAGCAGGCTGAAGATGCCCGAAAGCTGCTGGCCTTCCTGCCGCGCCGTGACCATCGCGCCCACCGCCGCCAGCGACGCCGCGAACAGCAGGTAGCTGGGCACGAACAACGCGACGATCAGCAGCACTGTGTCCCAGGGCAGCGCCACATCGGCCAGGAAGGGCACGTAGGCCCGCCCGACCCACAGCGTGAGCAGCCCCACCCCCACCCAGACGGCCATCTGCACCAGCCCGACCAGGCCCAGGCCCACGATCTTGCCGCCCATGAGGTCGCCGGGGCGCACCGAGGTCGCCAGGATCTCCATCACCCGGCTCTCCTTCTCCTCGGCCACGCTCTGCATCAGGTACGACCCGGCGATATAGCTCGCCAGGTAAAACAAGAAGGCGAACAGGAACGGCACCAGCACCGCCGCGGCGGGGTTGTTGGGCCGCCCGTCGGCCCGCAGGTTCACGACGTCCGCGATGGGCGCGGCCAGGCGCGGGTCGTCGCCGGGAATGGCGGCGAGCAAGCCCTGGCGCAACAGGCGGGTGAAGCGGTCCTGGCCCACCTGCGGGATCGCGGTCGGCGCGTAGCCGGTAACATTGCCCGTCGCCCGGTAGTCGGCGGGCACAACAAAATAGACATCGATCTGCTTGCCGTCGAGCGCCTGCCGCGCCGCGGTCTCGTCCGGGTAGCGGATCGCGGGCACGGGGCCGGCGGCGGGGCCCCCGTTTGAATCACCGGGCACCAGCACCTGTGCCGGCAGGCCGCTCAAGAGGCCCGCGTGGTCCACGTAGCCGATCGCCTTGACGTTCTGCGCATTGATCGTCAGGACGATGATCACGGCGAACACCAGCACCAGCCCCAGCGGCAACCCCAGCGTGGTCAGCAAAAACGTTCGCCGCCGGACGTGGGCCCCAAACTCCTGCCCGGCAATCACCCATAGCTTACGCATGGCCGGCCTCCCTGGGCGCCTCGCCCTGCACGACACGCACGAACACCTCGTCGAGCGAGGGCGTCGCCACCTCGAAGCGATCGACCGTGACGGCGGGTTGCAGCGCCAGCTCGCGCAACACCTCTTGTGCATTCACGCCCGGCTCCAGCATCAACTCCACCGCGCCGTTATGCGGCACCACTTCGCGCACACCGGGCAGCGCTGCGAACGGCCCCGTCCCCTCGACCAGCACGGCATTCGGCGCGAACTGCTGGCGCACGGCAAGCGGCGTCCCGCGCAGGACGATCTCGCCGCGGTTGAACATCACCAGCCGGTCGCACATCTCCTCGACCATCTGCATCTGGTGGGTCGACATCAGAATGGCATGACCGGCTTTACGCAGCGCGAAGATCTGCTCCTTGACGGCCAGGGTGTTCACCGGATCGAGGCCGGAAAACGGCTCGTCGATGATCATAAGCTGCGGATCGTGCAGAATCATCGTACCAAACTGCACCTTCTGCTGCATGCCCTTGGAGAGTTCGCTGATCTTCTTCTTCTGCTGATCGGCCAGCCCCATCTGTTCGAGGTAGTCCAGCGCGCGCCGCCGGGCCACGGCGCGGTCCAGCCCTTTCAGCATCGCCAGGTAAACCATGCAGTCGAGCACTTTGAGATCGCGGTAGAGGCCGCGCTCCTCCGGCAGATACCCGATGCGGTTCTTCTTCTCTTCGGTCATCGGGCCGCCCAGCACCGCGATCTTCCCGCTGTCGGGCTTAATCAGGTCCAGAATCATGCGGATCGTCGTCGTCTTGCCCGCCCCGTTCGGACCCAGCACGCCGAAGATTTCCCCCGGCTCAACGGTGAAGCTTACGTCTTTGACCGCTACCGTGGCGCCGAAAGACTTCGTGACGTGTTCAACAGCCAGTAGCCCCATGATAAACTCCTTCTCTAACATGCGATCCCGCGGCCCGCCGTTCGCGCACCGTCGCGGATCATGAATGCCCGTGCAATGTGCGTGCCGTCCCGCTTCGTTTAGCGGCCACCTGTGACGACGTTGGGCGGAATTGTGCCGAAAGTATGCCGGTTGGGCCGTGCCCTACTGATATACGCGCGGAGGCCGGGCCAGGGGTACAACCAGAGGCGATCACGTGTATGGGAGCGAAACCGGACGCGGGGGGGTGGCCTCCCCGCGCCGGAACTCGCGGCTGAAGCGCCACATTCGGTAGCGCCTGGCGGCCGGGGTGTCGCGCCGCCGGTGAGTGCCGGAGGGGATCTGCACTGCTCCCCCTGGCACTCACGCGACCGTGTGGTTACGGTTTGTGGAGCGCAGGCGCCTTGCCGCTCGACGCACCGCTGCGGACCGCGTTGTAGACGATCTTGGCGATCTGGCCGCGGGTGGCCGGGGCGCCGGGGCGGAAGGTGCCGTCGGCGTAGCCGCTGATGATCCCGTGGTGGTAGGCCGTCTCGATGAAGCCGTAGAACGGCTGATCTACGGGCACGTCCGTGAAGTGCGGGCCGCCGCTGGTGTCGGTAGCCCAACCTGCGGCGCTGACGATGATCTTGCTCACCTGCGCCCGTGTCACGTCGGCGCCCCAGCGGAAGCTGAAGGTGCCGTCGCCGTTGGCGTAGCCGCTGATGATCCCGTGGTGGTAGGCCGTCTCGATGAACCCGTAGAAGGGGTTGCCGGCCGGCACATCCGTGAAGTGCGGGCCGCCGCTGGTATCGATGGCCCAACCTGCGGCGCTGACCACGATCTTGGCGAGTTGCCCGCGCGTGGTATTGTTGTAGGGCTGGAAGCTGCCATCGGCGTAGCCGGCCAGAATCCCCTGGCAAGCCAGGTAGCCGACCGGCGTAGCGAAGTACGCGGCCGCCGGCACGTCACTGAAGCTGGGATAGAGGGCGTAGCGGACGGCGAGGCCGGCGCCCTGGCTGTCCGTGCCGACAGCCCAAACGGCGCCATCGGGGGCGAGGGCCAGGGCGGTGTAGTGGCCCGCCGGGGCGCCGGCATCGCTCCAGGCGGCACCATCCCAATGCAGCACGCCGCCGTCGCCGGCAGCCCACACATCGCCGGCCGCCCGCGCGACGACGGCGCGCAGGGGTGCGGTCGCCGGGCTGGGTACCACCTGCCAGGCCACGCCATCCCAGTGCAGGATGCCCGCATCGCCCACAGCCCAGGCGTCGGCGGCTGCCGACGCCGACAGCCCTCTCAGCATACCGATGTCGGGGCTGGGAACGCGGGCGAGTTGCGTGCCATCCCAGTGCCAGATCAGGCTCAACGTGGCAGTCATGGAACCCCCATATTCCCCGCCAACCATCCAGACATCCGTGTTGTTCAACGCCGTTACGCCCAGCATATCAGATTCGAGTCCGTCCGGCGGATAGTCGGTTGCGAGTAACTGCGCGTTGGTGGAACTGAGCCGGAGCAGATGCCCTTTGTGCATATACCCGGTGCTGAGGACGGCATAAGCCGTTGTGGCATCGAGGGCGCTCACCCCGTAGTAAACAGAGTCAGAGGCGTCTGGATGGCGCGGTACGCTGGCTTGCTGGGTTTGGGGGATTTGGGACCAGGTGTGCCCATCCCAATGGAAAGCGAGACCCAATACACCCCGTGCGCCAACGGCCCAGATACTGTCCGGCGCCCCGGCAGCCATCCCGAAGAGAGCCGCGGATGGAGGATCAGGGATAGAACGCCAGCTACCCCCATCCCAGTGTAGAATAGGGTCTACACCCGGCTGCGTGGGATTACCTACAGCCCAGGCATCCAATGCTGCCGGCGCCGTGATCCCGGTCAGCCCCATACCATCGGTGATGGGGACGCGCCGCCAGATGGGAGTCGTGCAAGGGGCAGGCAGGGCCGGCGCCGGGGTGCGGGTGGCTGACGGAGTCGCGGTTCCCTCCAATGGAGCAGATTCTGAGAGTGTAAGCACCGAAACGGCAGCGTGGCTGCCGCTAGCCACAAGTATGTCGGTAGCCAACATCATGAGAGTTAGCAGGAAAAAGCGCCACATAGTTCCAGTGATCCTTTCTTTAAGCTGGGCCGCAAACGACTTACCACGGATTGATCTGGAAGAAGTACAGCGGTGAGCCATCGGCGGGCAGAGAGATCGTCGGAGCACAGTACTGGCAAACAATGGACCCGTATTTATCCATTACTGCATTGGCCGCTGGATTCAGCGTCACACTCACTGCCCCGCCGGTATTGTTCCAGGCAATCACCATTCCATGAGAGACATCATTCGGGTAGTCGCGGTAGAATGAGTAGCCCTCCCCTCCAGCAGCGGTGAATTCCACGCTGGACAGGCTCCGCCTAGCTTGCGTTGCCGGCCAACCGAGTTCCGCCGCTGCCAGATAATAGGCACGGTAGGCTAACTTTGGCTGGCTGCCGTTTGTTGTAGATGTTACCAATCCATGCAACGAAAAATAGTCGGCCGTATTGTTCCAGTCAGCAAAATCCCACCAGCTCATTTCCTTTACATCTTGAAAGAGCGCCCAGGAGTAGGATTTCGCCACAAACGATGCCTGGATCGACGGGCTAGAGTAATCGTAAAACGATGTTGTGCCCGATGAAATGCCTCCCTCGGTTTGGATCAGTCGTTTGGTTTGGTTAGTCGACAGATTACAGAAGGCGGGATAGCTAGGGTTTGTCCTACACATGGTCCGGCGTAATCCGGCCACTGGGGAAGCGATATTTCCATTATTGCCCCAGTTGCTTATAAGCAAACGGTAATGATGGAAGTTGACGGCATCTGTACATCCATTGACTGGATCTTGTCTTTGCAACTCAGGCACTAAATTTGTAAAAAAGTATCGGTTTGTTCCATTCGTAGCGCCTTGGTTGTCGTTGAACAAATCGTAGGCCAGCCCACCCATTACGATGGCGATAGATGAATTGAAAGTGCGGATACGGCCGTAAGTACCACAGAGGATCTCAGCGTAACGCTGAATGTATGTAACGCTTCCATAGGGACCTCCCCATGTATCAAAGCCATCCTCTTCATTGTAGATTTCCACGCGCTGGACGCTCCGATGGCCTGTATTGGTATTTGGATTCCATACGTAATGCTGAACCGCTGCGGCAGCATAGTCATAATACTGGTTGGGGTCATATGGAGGCCCCCAGTGATTAGCTCCATTCATGCAGAGAGTTCGATCAGCCGGGTTAGGATAGCCATTGCAAGCCCAATCTGGATTGCCGGTCAGAACAAGGCTTACGGAGAGTCCTCGTGCATCCATTTCTGATAGAAGAGTCTCATAATTGTAAGGGCTGGGATTCCAGTTCCAAGTCGGCCCACTAGCAGCTTGTCGGAGAGAAACTCGGCAACTCCGACTTGGGCCATTTTGACCCCTAAAGTGGGGCGAACGGGTC
>DASSGZ010000028.1:0-8244 GCA_035693165.1 Chloroflexia bacterium
GAAGGCGCCGCCCGCGGGCCGGTGATTCGGGCGCGGCTCGTAGCCGTTACCGTCCCCGGCCGCCGCCCCGCCCTGCGCCGGGATCGCCGGCTCACTACGCGGGTGTTCCCCCGCCTTGCCATCCCGCCCCGCCCCGCGGCGGGGCCGGGGGCGCGGTTGGGCGGGCCGGGGGCGTGGTTGCTCCCCCGGCTCGTGGCCTGTATTTTGCGACAGATCGGGCTGGGACAGTGCGGGGAACTCCGGAGAGTTGGGCATGAGCAATACTCCTGCGGAAGCGGCCAATCGGGGTCCTGTAAGCTACAGTGTATACGGGCCGGAGCGGGCTGTCAAGCGGTTAGCGAGTCCTGTTGCATCTCTACTGAACTTTACCGCGAAGACCGCGAGGAATATGAATATTATCAAACGTAGTAAATCAACGGGGCCGCGGAACCTCCGGCCCGCCGCCCCCGCCCTGCGACCCGCCGCCCGCCCGTCCGTTAAGCTAGTGGCACCGCGGCCCCGCGTCTCCCCCCTTCCCGCCGCGCCGGGAAGGGGGGCCGGGGGGGATAGGCCCGGCTTGCGTTAGCGCGCCGGGCGCGGTATACTTTGCCCGAAGCGACCGGGTGTGGCCCCGGTGCCGCCACCGGGCCGCAGCCCCGCGAGGATTGGATGACACATATGATCGATCCCGTCAGCTCCGCGCCGGACGACGAAGCCCTGGACGCGCCGGCGGGGGCGCTCGCCGCCCTGGCCGCGCTGATGGGACAGCAGTTCGCGACGCTGAGCGCGGCGCTCGACGCGGTGCTGCCGCTAGTCACAACCTATCTGGACCTGCGCACCGCCTTTTGCGCGCGCATCCACGCCGCCGGCGGCGCCGCCGAAATCGTGGCCGCCCGCATCCTGCCGGGCGGCTGCGCCGTCGTGCCGGGCAGCCTGCTGCCGCTGCCCCACATGGTCTGTAGCCTCATCGCCGCCGCATCCGACCCCGAACCCCTCGCCATCGCCGACACCCGCACCGACCCGCGCACCGCCCACCTGGCCCTGCCGCTCGCCATCCCGCTCATGCGCAGCTACATCGGCGTGCCTATCCGGCTGCACGACGGCACCTTCTACGGCACCCTCTGCGCCGTCGATCCCGAGCCGCGCCCGGTGGGCGCCCCCCAGGTCCAGGTGCTCACCGTGCTGGCCGCGTTCCTCGCGCCCTATATCGAGCGCGAGCGCGACCTGGCCGGCCGGGCCCGCGCCGAGGCCGAGTCCGCCGCCCAGCGCGATTTCGCCCAGCAGGTCATGGAGACCATGGGCCAGGGCCTCACCGTCACCGGCGCCGACGGCCGCTTTGAATACGTCAACCCTGCCTACGCCCGCATGGTCGGCTACCCGCCCGCCGCCCTGCTCGGCAAGACCCCCGGCGACGTGACCCTGCCCGAAGACCACGCCGCCCTGGCCCAGGCCTGGGCCGAGCGCCGCGCCGGCGCCGCCACCACCTACGAGGCCCGCCTGGTCCACGCCGACGGCCACATCGTCCCCGTGCTCATCACCGGCGCCCCCCGCCGCGTCGGCGACGAGATCGCCGGCGCCATCGCCGTGGTCAGCAACCTCACCGGGCGCAAGCAGATCGAGGCCGCCCGCCAGGAGAGCGAGGACCGCTACCGCCGGCTGGTCGAACTGGCCCCCGTCGCCGTCCTGGTCGTCGCGGGCGACACCATCCTCTACAGCAACCCGGCGGGTGCGCGCCTGCTCGGCGCTGCCACGCCCGCCGAGGTGATCGGCGCCCCGGCGCTCGACTTCGTCCACCCCGACTGCCGCGAGGCCGCCGCCGCCCGCATGCAACGCGCCCGCGACGCCAACGGCGTCGCCCCCCTGGAGGAAGAGCAGATCGTCCGCCGCGACGGTGTGGTGCTCGATGTCGAGACCACCGCCGCCGCGCTCACCTACCTGGGCCGCCCGGCCTTGCAGATCCTCATCCAGGACATCACCGCCCGCAAACGCGCCGAGGCCGCCTGGCGCGAGTCCGAGACCCGCTTCCGCACCTTCGTCGAGAGCCTGGGCGAGGGCCTGCTCATCACCGACCCCGACGACGTGGTCATCTACGCCAACGCGCGCATGGCCGAGCTCAGCGGCTATCCCGTGGACGAGATCGTCGGCGTGCCCGCCTACACCCTCTTCCTGCCCGCCGAGGACTGGGCCGCCATGCGTGCCCGCAACAGCCGCCGCATGGCGGGCCAGGCCGAGCAGTACAGCATCCACATGCGCCGCCGCGACGGCAGCCGCTTCTGGGTCGAGATCAACGCCCGGCCCCTGCGCGACGCCGCGGGCACCGTCGTGGGCACCGTCGGCGCCGTCACCGACATCACCCAGCGCCGCAAGGTCGAGGAGGCGCTGCGCCGCCAGAACGACGAACTCGCCGCCCTGCACGAAATGACCCTGGGCATCATCAACCGCCTCAACCTGAGCAACCTGCTCGAAGCCATCGCCCTGCGCGCCGCCACCCTCATGCGCACCGAAGATTGCTTCCTGGCCCTGGTCGATCCGGCGGACGACGCGATGGTCTGCCAGGTGGGCGCCGGGCTGTTCACCGGCTACCAGGGCTACCGCATGCCCCGCGGCACCGGCATCACCGGCCGCATCCGCGCCGGGGGCGGCCCCATCCTCATCGACGACTACGCCACCTGGCCCGACCGCTCGCCCGACTTCGAGCGCCTGCCGTTGCACGCCATGGTCGCCGTGCCCTTGCAGGCCGGCGGCAAGCTGGCCGGCGCCATCAGCGTGGCCCAGGTGCGCGAGGGCCGCCGCTTCGACCCCGAGTCCATCGCCCTGCTCACCCGCCTAGCCCAACTGGCGTCGCTGGCGCTCGACAACGCCCGGCTCTACACTGCCGCCCAGCAGGATATCGAGGACCGCCGCCGCGCCGAGGAGGCCCTGCGCCACAGCCAGGAACTGCTCCACGCCGTCGCCACCGGCGCGCCCGTCGTCCTCTTCGCGCTCGACCTGGCCGGCTGCATCACCCTCATCGAGGGCAAGGCGCTCACCTCGCTCGGCCTCGGCCCCGGCGCGCTGGTCGGGCGGCCCATTGGCGCCCTCTTCCCCGACCTGCTCACGCTCGACGCCGATATCCCGCGCATCCTGGCCGGCGAACCCTACGCCGCCGTCCTGACCATGGACGGGCGCACCTTCCAGGCCCAACTCTCGCCCCTGTTCGACGCCGCGGGCGCCGTCACCGGCATCGTCGGCGTCGCCACCGACATTACCTCGCGCATCCGCGTCGAGGCCGAACTGGCCGCCGCCCTGGCCGCCCAGCAGACGGCCAACGAACAACTCCAGATCCTCAACCGCGCCAAGAGCGACTTCGTCTCTATCGTCAGCCACGAATTCCGCACCCCGCTCACCGTCATCCAGGGCTTCAGCGCCATGATGCGCGACGAGAACTTCACCCTGCTCCAGATGAAGGAGTACGCCACCGACATCAACATGGAGGCCATCCGCCTCAGCCGCCTCATCACCGAAATGCTCGACCTCGACCGCATGGAGTCGGGCAAGATGCAACTCAACCGCGAGCTCATCGACCTGCACCGCATCGTCGACACCGTGATCAACCTGATCCAGCCCACCGCGCCCCACCACTCGCTGCTGCTCGACGCCGACCCGGCTCTGCCCGAGTTCCTGGCCGACCACGACAAGCTGATGCAGGTGGTCACCAACCTGGTCAACAACGCCATCAAATACTCGCCGCAGGGCGGCCCCATCCGCGTGACCACGGCGCTCGAAGGCGCCCTGGTTCACCTGCGCGTGGCCGACCAGGGCCTGGGCATCCCCGCCGAGGCGCTCGAAACCATCTTCGACCGCTACGCGCGCATCGAATCGCGCACCAGCCGCTCGATCCAGGGCACCGGCCTGGGCCTCTCCATCGTCCGCCAGATCGTCGAACTCCACAACGGCCGCGTCTGGGCCGAAAGCACCCTCGGCCAGGGCTCCGTCTTCCACGTCACCCTCCCCTTCGCCCCCAGCGCCGAGGCGTGACGAGTGGTCGGTGGTCAGCCGGATGGGGGAACGGATGCCGGTGTAGGGGCCGGTTTCAAACCGGCCCGGCGCCCGGATCGCGCGGCACATCCTGAAACCCGGCGCATCCCATTGGCGTACTAGATCGGGGTGACACCCAGTGACCAAGGAGCCGGACTACCGAGAGGAGTATACAAAATGAGCACGCAGAAAATGCCGGATCGCGAAGAATTTCGCATCGATACCGACAACCTGATCGCCAAGTTCAAAGAACTCGTGAACGAAGGCAACGTCCACCGCATCAGCATCCGCAACGACGAGGGGAAGACCCTGTTTGAGGTGCCGCTGACCATGGGCATCGCGGGCGCCGCCGCCGCCATCTTCCTGGCCCCGGCGCTGGCCGCGTTGGGCGTCATCGCCGCGCTCATGAAGCAAGTCACCGTCGTCGTCGAGCGCACCGAACAATAGCCTTCCACTCCGCACCGGGCGCCCTGCCGGCCCCACCGGCGGGCACCCTTCGTGGCGGCGGCACCCGGCCCGTCAAGGGGCGGACTGCGTCTGCAAAGGCCGCCGCCGCGGCCCGTCTCGCGCGAGCCCCAGCCCGCGCAGGCGGGCTTCGCGAACCGAGTCTGCCCCTTGAGCGGCCGGGCGCCGCCGCCACCATGCCCCGCTGACCACCGACCACTGACCACCGACCACCGACCCCGCGCCCTGGCCCGAGTTGTGCAAGAAAGCGCAGTGCAGTAGAATAGGGCAACGCGCGCGGGGCACCCGCGAGAGCGGCGGCTCCGCCATCCGCGCGGAAAGCGGAGGGATCCCATGGACGATCTCGTCGCGCGGCTGGCCCAGGACCAGTGGGCCGGCGCCTTGCTGGAAGCGATCCCCGATCCCGCCTGGCTGCTCGACGCCGCGGGCCAGGTGCACTATGCCAACCGCCGCGCCCAGCGCTTCGGCGCCGACCTGCTGCCCGCCGTGGCCCACCTGGGCACCACCACCCGCGAGGTCGAACTCCTGGTGGGCCGGCCTGGCGCCGAGGCCCAACTCGTGCGCGTCAGCAGCAGCCCCCTGCACCTGGACGGCCAGGTCGCCGGCACCTGCATCGTGGCCCGGCCCCTGCCCGGCTACAGCCGGCGCGAAGCCGAACTGGCCGAGCGCAACCGCGCCCTCGGCGCCCTCAACGACCTGGCCGCCCAACTGCTGCGCCTCACCACCCGGCCCGCCTGCTACGACGCCGCCCTCGACGGCCTGCTGACCATTGTCGGCGCCCGCACCGGCGCCTTCCTCTGCTGCGACGACGCCCATCAGCGCTTCGAGCTCGTGGCCCTGCGCGGCGCCGGCGCCGGCACCCGCGCCATCCTGGCCGATCTGACCTACGACACCCCCGGCGCCCACAACCTGGCCCGCACCACCGGCGACCTGGTGGTCATCCATGCCGGCGAGGCGCCCCGGCCCGGCGTGCGCATCCTGGACGACGAAGGCGCCGAAACCGCCGTGCTGCTGCCCGTCCCCGCCGGCGCGGGAGTCGGCGCCATCCTGTCCTACCTGCTCGACGACTATCACGACTGCACCGTGTTCGAGCGCGAGATCTTGCGCACCGCCGCCACCTATATCGGCCTGGCCCTCGAACGCCTCGGCCTGCTCGACCAGGCCGAGGCCGAGCGCGCGCGCCTCGCCGGCATCCTCGACGCCCTGCCCGTCGGCGTCCATATCGGCGAGCGCGACGCCGCCGGCGCCGAGCGCTGGACCCCGGCCAACGCCGCCGCCCACCGCCAACTGGCCGGGCAAACCCTGGACCCCCGCGCGCGCGGCGTGGTCCATCGCCCCGACGGCCAGGTCTTCGCCTTCGACGATCTGCCCGCCAGCCGCGCCCTGGTGCACGGCGAAGCCAGCCCGCCCACCGAACTCGTCATCACCTATCCCGACGGCGCCACCCGGCTGTTTCTCTCCAGCAGCAGCGTGTTGCGCGACACCGGCGACCAGCGCGAGGCCGTGGTCATCGCCCAGGAGATCACCGACCTGCGCGCCGCCGAAGCCGCCCTGCGCCAGTCCGAAGAGCGCTTCGCCAAGGCCTTCCAGGCCAGCCCCGACGCTCTCATCATCAGCCGCCTGGCCGACGGTCTCATCCTCGACGTGAACGACCGCTGGCCCGCCCTCTTCGGCTACACCCGCGAAGACATGGTCGGCCACCGCGCTACCGAGATCGGCCTCTGGCCCGACCCGGCTACCCGTGCACAGACCGCCGCCGTGCTGGCCGTGGAAGGCGTGCTCTACGACTTCGAGGTGCCCCTGCGCCGCAAATCGGGCGAGATGCGCCTCTGCACCCTCTCCGTCCAGGTGCTCGATCTGCCCGGCGAGCCGTGCATCCTCTCGCACGTCCGCGACATCACCGAGCGCCGCGCCGCCGAGGACCGCCTGCGCCACCAGCTCAGCTTCACCCAGGCCATCACCGAGAGCCTGGGCGAGGGCGTCTACGCCATCGACCGCGCCGGGCGCTGCACCTTCGCCAACCCCGCCGCCGCCCAGATGCTGGGCTGGGCCGCCGCCGACCTGGAGGGCACCCTCATCCACGACCGCATCCACTACCAACACGCCGACGGCACGCCCCGCCCTGCGCGCAGTTGCCCCATCCTCGCCGTCTGGCGGACCGGCGCCCCGGTGCAGGTCGACGACGACGTGTTCACGCGCCAGGACGGCACCACCTTCCCCGTCGCCTACAACGCCGCGCCGATCCTCACGGGGGGTAAGGTCGCGGGCGCGGTCGTCGTCTTCCGCGACGTGAGCGAGCCGCGCGCCGCCCAGGCCCAGATCGCCCGCCAACTCGCCCACCTGACCGCGCTGCGCCGCATCGACGTGGCCATCGCCGGCAGCCGCGACCTGGCCGCCACGCTCTATGTCGTGCTCGACCAGGTGATGCTGCAGATGCAGGTCGATGCCGCCGCCGTGCTGCTGCGCGAACCGGGCCGCCCCGCGCTGACCTATGCCGCCACGCGCGGCTTCCACAGCCACCCCGCCGCCTGGCCTGATCTCCCCGCAGCGGCGGGCTACCCCGGCCAGGCCATGCGCGAACGCCGCGCCCTGGTCCTGCCCGACCTGGCCGCCGCCCCCGGCTTCGAGCGCCCCGATCTCGCCGCCGCCGAGGGCTTCCGCGCCTACTACGTCGTGCCGCTCATCGTGCGCGGCGCCGTGCTGGGCGCGCTCGAAGTCTACCAGCGCGCGCCGCGCACCTTCGCTCCCGACTGGCGCGACTTCCTGGGCACCCTGGCCGGCCAGGCCGCCATCGCCATCGACAACGCCCGCCTCTTCACCGATCTGCAACGGTCCAACGACGAGCTCGCCGCCGCCTACGACACCACGCTCGAAGGCTGGGCCCGCGCCCTCGACCTGCGCGACCGCGAGACCCTCGGCCACACCCAGCGCGTCACCGAGCGCACGCTGGCCCTGGCCCGCACCCTCGGCTTCGCCGAGCCCGACCTGCTGCACCTGCGCCGCGGTGCCCTGCTGCACGACATCGGCAAGATGGCCATCCCCGACGCCATCCTGCTCAAGCCCGGCCCGCTCACCGCCGACGAACTGGCCGTCATGCGCCGCCACCCGGTCTACGCCTACGAACTGCTCGCCCCCATCGCCTTCCTGCGCCCCGCGCTCGACATCCCCTACTGCCACCACGAGCGCTGGGACGGCACCGGCTACCCCCGCGGCCTGCGCGGCCCGGCCATCCCCCTGGCCGCCCGCGTCTTCGCCGTGGTCGACGTCTGGGACGCCCTGCTCTCCGACCGGCCCTACCGCCCCGCCTGGCCCGCGGCCCAGGTCCGCGCCTACATCCGCGCCCGCGCCGGCACCCACTTCGACCCCGCCGTCGTCGCCGCCTTCCTCGCCGCCGAGTGCTGAGTGCTATCACCGTAGGGGCGGACCAATGTGTCCGCCCGGTCGCCTCACCGGGATGCTGCCGTCCGCCGTAGGGGCGGACCCACGTGTCCGCCTGGCCGCCCCACCGCCCCGGCCGCTACGCTCGCCCCGTTGCCCGCCACCGCATCCTGGCGGGCATGACGCCTGGCGCGATTCCGGCGGGCAAGGCGCGGCTTACCCGCCACCGGTTGGCGGGCAAGCGCGGGCGCTGGCGCGACGCAGAAGGACGAGGCAGGTCACCCGGCCTCGTCCCGCTTGTGTCCCATCGTAGCCACGGCCCCGCGCCGCTAAGGCTACTGGCACACCGCGTTCTGGAACGGCACCGTCGCCGCCGCCGAAGCAATGTCGCCATGGTTGCCGCCC
>DASSGZ010000029.1:0-8336 GCA_035693165.1 Chloroflexia bacterium
GGCGCCGGGCCGTGCGCGCGCTGCGTCCAGAAGCGCAGAGCCGCTTCGACCTCGCCGGGCCGGAACTCGACCCACTGGCCCTTCACGTTGACCAGCGGCTCCTTTAGCGCCACCAGCCGCTCAAACTCGGCCCGTTCCAGCACGACATCCCCGGCGGCCACCTGCCAATCGAAATCGACCAGCGCATCGGCGCCGAGCAGCCCCGGCCCGCCCGCAGGCGGGGGACTCGCGGCGGGCGCCGCCTCGCGCACCTGCAGGTGCACCACCGGTTTGGCGGCGCGCGTGCCCCACCACGGCGGCACCAGCACCCCGTAGCCTGCGGCCTGCAACAGCGGCGCGGCCTCGCGCAAGAAGCTGTACGCCTGGGCGGTGGTCAGCGGGTTGTTGATTGGGGCGGGATGGCGTAGCGCGTCGGCGATGGGCGCGAACAGGCGACCCGCCCCGGCTAACCCCGCGCGGAAGCGCTCCGGGGGCCGGGCGAAGTCGCGCCCGCGCAACGGCAGCGCCGCCGCCCGCCCGCCGGTCATCTGCCAGACCTGGGCGGCGGGCACCAGCAGGCTCGGGTCGTCCGTGGCCTGCAAGAGGAAGTGCAGCCGCCACAGATCCGCGGACTCGGCGGGCGGCTCCAGGCGGAAGCAGACGCGGAATGAGGGCGTGCCTTCCGCGGGCTGCTGCGTGTCGCGCCAGGTGCCGTACTGCCGCGTGAAGGCGTGCCAGTCCGCCGGCTCCGCGGCCACCAGCGGGTCGGCGCCTAGCAGGGCCAGCATCCACTCATAGGCCGCGTGCTGCGCCGGGGGTGCCCCGCTGCGCGGCGGGGCCGGCAATGTCTCCGCCGTGGCCCAGGCGCGTGCCCCCGCGCCCACGGTCGCGCGGACAAAGCTATCGAGCAGACGGCGCGGGTCGGCGGGATGGGTGGCGGCTGCCGCGGCGAGCGGCATGGTGGCCACCAGCCGGGCGCGCGCCGCGTTGTCGCCGGGGTCGCTCCAACTGGGGTCCCAGCCGGCCCAGGCGCTCTCGTCATCCGTGCGGAAGCCGGGCAGATAGCGGCCCCCGGCCAGCATCGCCGCCGCCAGCCGCGCCGCCGCCCGCCAGAAGTGCAGGCTTGGCGCAACAGGCATGGGCGAGGTAGCGGGCAAGCGCAAAAGCAGCGTTAACGCGCCCAGGGCATCCAGCGCCAGCGCGCCCACGGTCCAGGGCCGAAGTGGGCCGGGCGGGCCGGGCGCTGGGTCAAGCGCGGGCGACGGCTGCGGCCCGCCGCCCGCGCCTTGCGGCAGCCAGACGGGTATCGCGGGAAACCAGGCGGCGGGCGAGGCCGGGAAGGCCGGTTTGAAACCGGCCCCTACAGCATGCAACGCCGCGCGGAGATCGGCCTCCCCGGCGGCGAAGGGATGCGCCGCCGGTCCGTCATCACCAGCATTAGGACCAGCATTAGGCTTTGCTGGCGCGGAGTGGGCCAGGCGTTCGCCCCAGAGCAGCAGCGCGCCGCTCGCCCCGCCCGCCGCCGGCACCCAGGCGCCGTGCAACACAATGGGTGCGTGAGCAGGCGTGGGGTCCATAGGTGAGACTAGCCGTTGAAGGGCACGGGCACCACGCTGGCGGAGATCGCGTCTTCCAGCCGCGCGATCTCGGCCCGCACCGCCGCCGGCACGTCCGCCACGGGCACCAGCGTGCTGTCCGCACTGTCGCGGCGCTTCAACTCGACGCCGCCGCGCTTCAGCCCGCGCTCGCCCACCGTCAGCCGCAGCGGGATGCCGATCAGGTCGGCGTCCATGAACTTCACGCCAGGGCTTTCCGCCCGGTCGTCATAGAGCACTTCGACGCCCGCCGCGGTCAGATCGGCGTAAAGCTGGTCGGCGGTTGCCGCGGCGGCGCTCTTCTCGTTCGCCAGCGCCACCAGGTGCACCTGGTAGGGCGCGATGGAGATCGGCCAGATAATGCCCTTGTCGTCGTGGTGCTCCTCGACCACGCAGGCCAGCAGCCGCCCCAACCCGATGCCGTAGGACCCCATGATCACCGGGCGGCTCTTGCCCTCGGCGTCCAGGAAGGTCGCACCCATGGCTGCGCTGTAGCGCGTGCCCAGCTTGAAGATGTTGCCTGTCTCCACGCCGCCCGACGTGCGCAGCGGCGCACCGCACACCGGGCAGGCGTCGCCCGCGCGGGCCACGGCGATGTCGGCCACCACCGTCGCCGTGTAGTCGCGGCCATAGTTCGTGTGGAGCAGGTGGTAGCCTTCCTCGTTGGCCCCGGCCACCAGGTTGGGCGACTCCGGGATGATGTCGTCGACCACCACGACGATGTCGCGCAGGCCGATAGGCGAGGCGTAGCCGGGCACCGCGCCCGCGGCCTCGATTTCCTCGGTCCGGGCCGGGCGTAGCTCCTTGGCCTTCACGGCGTTCGCCAGCTTGGTCTCGTTCACGTCCATGTCGCCGCGCACCACGGCGAAGACGAAGCGGCCCACGTCCCGGTCGCCCTCGGTCACGGTCGCGACCAGGAACACCGCCTTGGCCGTCCGCGCCTTCGGCACGCCGAGCAACTCGGCCAGGCTCTCGATGGTCGTGGTGGCGGGCGTGGCGACCTTCTCCAGCGGCAGGGGCGCTTCGGGCGCGGCGGGCGGCTTGGCGAAGCGGGCGATCTGCCGGTTGGCCGCGTAGCCGCAGTTGTCGCACAGCAGGAGCGTGTCCTCGCCGATGGGCGTCAGGTACATGAACTCGTGGGCCATGCTGCCGCCCATCATGCCCACGTCGGACTTCACCGCCAGCACCGGCAGCGCGGCGCGATTGAAGATGTTGAAATAGGCCTGGTAGTGTTCGCGGTACTGCCGGTCCAGGCCCTCCCAGTCGGCGTCCAGGCTGTAGCTGTCCACCATGGTGAACTCGCGCACGCGGATCAACCCGGCGCGCGGGCGCGGGTCGTCGCGCCACTTGGTCTGGATATGGTAGATCAACTGCGGCAACTGGCGATAGGAGTTGATCTCCTTGCGCACCAGGTCGGTCACCACCTCTTCGTGGGTCATCGCCAGCACCATGTCGCGGTTCGACTTGTCGAAGAAGCGCCCCAGTTCGGACCCGATCTGGTACCAGCGCCCGGTCTCCTTCCAGAGGTCGGCGGGGTGCACGACCGGCATGGTCAGTTCTTGCCCGCCAATGGCGTTCAGTTCTTCGCGGATGATGCCCCCGATCTTGACGAACGAGCGCTGCGCCAGGGGCAGGTAGCTGAAAATGCCCGCCGCCAACTGGCGAATAAACCCGGCGCGCAGCAACAACTGGTGGCTGACGGCGTCGGTTTCCGCCGGGGCTTCGCGCAGCGTCCGGCTAAACAACTTGCTCATGCGCATAATAAAGAATAACCTTCCTGGGGCACGTGCAGCGTGCCGGTGTAACGACTATGCCGGGTGGCCGGCGTGGTGGCCGTTGTGCCGCCCGTTGGCCGAGGCGCCATCGAGGCGGCGCAGTTCGTCGGCCATGCGGCGCAGGTTGGCGGCGGCGGCATAGACGGTCGCCCCCTCGCTGCTGGCCGACCCCATGGAGTCGGCGATCTCGCGGATGGCGTCCGTAACCTGGCCGCTGGCCTGGGTCTGCTGCTCGGTCGCCTGGCGGATCTGCTGGGCCATGTCGCTCGCGCGACCCACCGCGCCCAGGATCACCTCGATAGAGCGTTGCGCCTCGTCCACCTGGCCGGTATAGCGCCGTGTCTCGGTCAGCCCCTGCTCGATCACCTGCTTGGTGTCGGCGGTCGCGGCCTCGATCTCGCGCACGGTGCCCTGGATGTCGCCCGCCGCGCGCAGCGCCTGGTCGGCCAGGGCGTTGATCTGCTGGGCCACCACCGAGAACCGCCGCCCCTGGCCGCCCGCGCCCGCCGCCTCAATCGTCGCGTTCAGGGCCAGCAGGTGGGTTTCGTCGGCGATGTTGTTGATCGTCTGCAGCGCGCGCCGGATCAGCCGGGATCGCCCCTCCAGCACGCCCATGCGCTCGTGCATCTCCTGCACATGGCGTTCCAACGCGGTCATGGCCTGCGTGCTGCCCGCCGCGGCTTCCCGGCCGTGGCTCGCCGTCACCAGCGCCGCCTCGGACGTGCTGTCCACGGCGCCCGCGGCGTCGGCAATATAGCGCGCCTGCTGCGCCAGTTCCTCCACGGTAGACGTGATCTCGGTGACGGCGGCGTGTTGCTGGTGCAGGGCGGCGGCCAGGCGCGATGCGTAGCCGGTCAGCTCTTCCGCGGCCTGGCTCAGCCGCCCGGCCATTTCCGCCTCCAGCCGGTTGTGCTCGCGCATCCGGGCATTGGCCTCGCTCAATTCCGCCAATTGGCGGCTCACCTCGCCCCGGCTGCGCACCAGTTGATAGAGCAGCACGGCGGTGGCGGTGAACAGCGCCAACCAGATCAGCAGCCCGGCCCAGCCGATGCGCGCGTAGATCAGCGCGGTGAGCAGAGCCGGGAAATAGGCCAGCGCTTCGACGCCCCAACTCATCACCAGTATCTCCACCTGCACCCGCAGCGCCCGCGAGACGCCGATGATCAGCGCATTGCTCCAGAAGATATAGGTATCGTTGACCACCCGCACGACGAGGAGGGCGACAAGCAGGCCCAGCAGATTCTGCCCGGTCAGCGCCGTCAGCGGGCGCTCGGCGCCGATCAGGTCGTAGGCCAGGCCTCCGGCAATCCCCATGAGCGCATACATGCCCACATTCCGAAACAGGGCCCACGGGCTCATGGTCGCGTCGCGCCGGTACTGCGTAAACGGCGGGAACAAGGCCACCAGCCCCGCGGCCCACGGCCCCAACGTCAGGATGGCGGCGTAATAGCTGGTCCCTTCCAGCCCCAACACCATCCGGCCCGGTATCACCGCCCCGATCGCCCCCAGCAGCAACCCAAGCAGACTCAACACCAGCGTGTATAGCCATTGCTCCGGGGTCAGCGGATGCTGCCACAGGCCCAGTCCCAGCGCGATAATGCCGGCCAGCCCGCCGGCCGTTGCAAAGATCTTACGCGGCAACGAATATGCGGTTCTACTCACTTATGTGTCCCGTTATGTGTCCCGTCAAGCAGAATCCCCGTTGGCCGGGGTATCGGCGCCCCTCAGCCTACCCGCGCCGGTCGCGCCGTCCGGTTTCCTCGCAGACCGGAAAAGCGCGTCCGCGCCCGCCTTTCACGCGCTGTAGTATACCAGCTTATGTGCCGGGATGCTATAGGTCCAGCCCGCCCGGCGGCGCGAATCGAGGCCGGTCGTCACAAAAAGGTATCAATCAGAATATTCTTCCACCAGGCAGGCACTACGGTAGGTAGCAGCGTTTGACACCCACTGGGCGATATAGTAAGATACCCGCGGTTGTCGCCGCAGTATTGGACAATCGCGGGTCCGAATCAGGGGTCTGCCGGGATGGGCCAGGCAGACCAAGAGCGAGGCACTTCTATGTGGGGATGGTTACGACCGGCCGGGCGGCCAATGCCGGGCACGCCCGTCCGGCGCTTAGGGTTGAGCGCGGTGGCGCTCGCCGCGTATTTGACCACCGCCGGCTGCGGCAGTATCAGCGTCAACGACAACACCCCGCCCCCACCCGCCCCTCCCAGCGCCAACCAGGTCTCCGATGCCGTCCCCAGTGGCCCGCGCCATGACCTGACCGTGCTGGGCGTCGATTTCGACCCCGCCCTCGACGTGGATCGCATCGTCAACCGTGAACCGGTCAACCTCATCGTCGGCGTCAGCAACCAGGGCAACCGCCGCGAGACCGCGGTGGTCGTCAAAGCCGACCTGTGGAACGCCGGCGGCACGCAGCGCCTGCTGCACACCGAGCAGAAGATCGACGCCATCGCCGCCGGGAACGTGGTCCCAGTCCACCTGACCAACACCGCCACCCCGCCCTTCCTGCAGCGCTACCGGCTGACGGTCGAGATTGTCGCGGTGCCCAACGAGACCAACACCCAGAACAACGTGCGCACCCTGGACATCCTCGTCAACAGCGCCCGCTAACCAGGCTCACCACAGCGCCGCGAGACGCGTGCCGTCCCATCGCGCATCCGCAACAGGTCACCCCGCCCTGGGTTATATAGGCCATGAAACTCATGGCCTACAACATTCTCATGGGCGGCGACCGCCAGGCGGGCGACCGCACCCACCTGCTGCTCGACGTTATCCGCCGCGCTGATCCCGATGTCCTCGGCCTCTGCGAGTGCAAGGGCTTCGAGGCCGACGGCGAGGCCCGGCTGCAATTCTTCTGCCGCGAACTCCGCATGGATGCCGTCATGAACCGCGCCGTGGAAGGCAATCACGTGACGCTGTTCTACCGGCGGGGACTGCGGCCCGCCGTCACGTCTACCACCAACGTGCTCATGCAGCACGGCGCGGCCCGCCTTGTGCTGCCCACAGTCGAGCTAGGGCCCATTACCTTCGTGCTGACCCACCTGCATGCCTACTCAAGCTGGTTCCGCGTCACCGAGGCGCAGACAGTGGTGGCCAAAGCCCTGTCGAAGACCCCGGAAGCACTCATCTTCGGCGACATGAACGCGGTGGCGGCTGTCGACCTGCCGCTGGATCCGGCGGCGGCCCCGCGCGGCATGGTCACGCGGCTGAGCGCGCCCCAAGGCGGCATCGACACCCAGACGATCGACACGTTTCTGCGGCACGGCTTCCAGGACCTGGGCGCCGGCGCCGTGGGCCCGACCTACTCCACCGCCGTGGGCGACGAGGGAGACGCGGGCGGGCCGCTGGTGCGCCTGGACTACATCTTCGCCACGCCCGGCCTGGCCGCCCGCTGCCGGGCCATCGGGGCCGTCCGCGAGTCGCCTGCGGATCGCGCCTCCGACCACTTGCCGGTCGTCGCCGATTTCGACCTCACGCTGCAGGAATAGCCCGCCCCGCCCCGGCATGACCCCATGGGAGACATCCCACGCCTGACCACTGACGGCTGACCGCTGCCAGCTAAAAACAAACGAGGCGCGCAGCTCACAGACTACGCACCTCGTCTAACCGGCCGGATGGGGCCGGGCAATAAGTTCAGGGGTGTCGCGTTAGACGGCCCCCGCCGCCTCCGGCAACGAATTGGACGATTCGCCGTCGCGGAGGTTGGCGTTGACATAGGGGTCCGGCCCATAGCGGGCGTCGGGCGAGAGCATCGGCGAGAGCAGGCGCTGCATCGCCATTACGTGTGAGCAGGTCCCGTTGCGGGTAAAGAAGCCGCAATTACAATTCCAGTCCTGGCCGTGCAGGGAGACCTCATGATCATCGTTCTCGCCGTTGAAGGTGACTTGTAGACTCCGGAACTTGATGCGCTCGGGCTCTTGCTCATAGCGCTTGGCCTTGTCGATCTTGCCAATCAGACTCGAGTTCACGGCGTACCTCCTTTGCTAAGAAACCGGCGCGGCCACACCCCACTCTGGGCGCGGCGGCGCAGCGCGCTCCAGCATCGGGACGATTCGTAGTCTTCGCAACGGGCGGCCCGCAAACGCACAGTCCGCTAAAACAGAATCACCGGCCCGAGACATGAGTCATCTCAGAGCCGGTGATCACACGCGGAACGCGTCGGGCGATATAGTAATGTCTTGAACACTATCGCAACCCCCCCAGTTCGCTGGATTACGAGCATTATACACCCGCCCCGGCGGCGAGTCAAGGACACAACGGTCCTATCCGCAGAGGTACGATGGTCAGCATCTTGCTAGTATGATGAGGACCGAACCGGCCCCAGCCGATTGGGGTCGCCCGATCAGTTCGCGAAAGGAGATAGCGGATGGACACTGATGCCAGGGCGTTGGAGACCGCCCTCGCCACGCTGCAACAGCAGTACGGCAGCCAGTTCAAAGGCTCGATGCAGAGCTCGCAGGCGCAAATGCGCCAGACCCTCGAAGCGAAAATGGGAATCGATGAACTCACCGCGGATCGGCTGGTGAAGAAACTGATCGAAACCGGGCGTCTGCGCTATGCCGTCACCGACATGGATGAGGACCCCAACATCACCACGGACACCGGCCCGATGATCCCGGTGGTCGGTACCACCGAAGCGCAAGGCGCAGGCCCCGTGACCGTCCCGGTCACGCCCGCCATCGGCGCCGTCGGCGCCATGGCCGAACTGAACGGCGCGACCAACGCCACGGGCGGGGTCGGCGGCGGGCCGGTGATGATCGGCGCCATCGCCGCGGCGACCGCCGACGAAGAGAATATCCTCGGCGGCGATAAGGACGATCCATACATGCCCGATCCCGGCAGCCGCGCGGCGCGCGAGAACCGCGAAGGCGCGACGATGGGCCAGCTTGGCGATACCAACGTCGAAGCCGGCGGGCGCACCGGCACCGGCACCGAAACCGTCGGCGAACGGCAGGCACGCGCCGACGACGACACCGAGGGC
>DASSGZ010000030.1:0-4169 GCA_035693165.1 Chloroflexia bacterium
CTGGGACGCGCACGGGGGGTTGGCGCAGTTCGGCTACCCGACCACGGAGCCGTTCCGCGAAGCCGGCACGACCGATGGCCGCGTCTACCTGGTGCAGTACTTCCAGCGCAACCGCTTCGAGTATCACCCGGAACACGCCGGCAGCCCGTATGAGGTGTTGCTGGGCTTGCTCGGCAACCAGATCACGGAAAGCCGCCGCGCGGCGGGCGAGGCGCCCTTCGTCCGCGTGCCCGACCCGGCGACGCCCGGCGTGGCCTACTTCGCGCCCACCGGCCACACCCTGCGCGGTGCCTTCCGCCAGTATTGGGAGCAGCACGGCGGCCTCGCCGTCTACGGCTACCCAATTAGCGAAGAGACGGCGGAAGCCAGCCCCACCGACGGCCGGGTGTACACCGTGCAGTACTTCGAGCGCGCGGTGCTGGAACAGCACCCCGAAAACCGCCCGCCTTACGACATTTTGCTGAGTCTCCTCGGCGTCTTTGAATTCGACGCCCGCTACAACGGACCGATGATCCAGGCACTCCCCGCCGGCCCTTGATCGGCCCGCGCCGGCCGGGCGCGAGGCGCGCGTCCGGCTGGCACGATCTTTGCCAGGATTCTTCCCTAGAGTAACCCATCGTCGGGCTGCGGTCCGGTGAGGCTATAGGGAGGATAGTGCGATGGCAAAACAAGGCCAGCATAAGAACGACGCCAACGACAACACCAAGTCGAAGGGCCACAATAACCCGGATAAGAGCGTCACCATCACGACAGGCCCGCCTAAGAAGCAGGAGACCTACGAGCAGCAAGCGTATGAGCACCAGGCGACCAACAAACAGGCGCAGGCCGCCCGCAACGACTGGAACGAAGACACGCGCGACAAGCCCAGCATCGAAGGGGCACCGCGCGACCGCAACGCCGACGACCGCGACGATTCGCGCCGCAGCGGCAGCGAGTCTAACGCCAGCCAGTAGAGGAGGGATCGATCATGGCGGATCAACATTTTGAGCCGGGGATCCAGCATCCTCCGGAGTGGCGGGCCGACCTGAACCCGGATGCCAATGCCGGGGTCAACGACGGCCTGCTCGGCAAGAACCCCGTGCAGGCGGGCACGGCCCGCACAGCCTACGATCTGAAGGCTCTCCATAACCGGTTGCAGGGCTTTACCGACAACGAACTGCAAGAAATTGTGGTGCTGCCGCAGGGCAGCCGCCTGGAGCAGGGCGCGACCTATATCGACCTGCGCGACCCGCAACGCAAAGAGTTCACGGCGATGGCGAATATGGAAGCCGGCCCCGAGAACTGGTATGTGCCCAAGGCGGGCATGGGCTATGTGCTCTGGAACCGGCTCATCGGCGTCACCAATCCTGAACGGCTGGACCAGGCCGGCGAGTCGTAAGCGGCTGGGCGGAGTATAGCGATAGGCAAATGGGGAGGGCACATAGTCCTCCCCATTTTGCATACCGCGCGCCGCTAAACGCACAACTTCCGGCTATAATTGAGCGCTAACGGACGCGCTAAACCTATTGACTCCCCTCGTATAATAGGATCATGTAGGGCGCGCCGCCTACCCCATCCATCCCCATCCGCGGCGCCGGCATACCCGCACTTCCCGATCCGTCGGGGCCCGTGCCGCCCGGCGCGAGCGGTTATGCGCGTCGGGTTCGCTATAGGGTACGCATACACGCTACAAGGAGGGGTTCCGATGATACGAGAGGAATACAAGACCCGTATTTCCACACCGGACGCGCCGCATGAGATCGGCCCCTATTCTCAGGCTATTGTCGCGAACGGGATGGTCTACTGCGCGGGCCAGATCGCCCTCGATCCGGCCACCAACGAGGTGGTCGAGGGCGACATCACGGTGCAAACCCGCCGCGTGCTGGAGAACCTCGACGGCGTGCTGCGCGCCGCGGGGTCCAGCCTCGAACATGTGGTGAAAACCACGGTCTTCCTGGCCGATCTGAACGATTTCGCCGAGATGAACCAGGTCTACGCCCGCTATTTCGGCACGACCCCGCCTGCTCGGTCCACCGTGGCCGTTGCCGGCTTGCAGCGCAACGCGCGCGTCGAGATCGAGTGCATCGGCGTCGTCGCGGGAGCGCGGCATGGCCGCCCCTTCAGCAAGGCCAAAGACATGGCCGGGGACCACTTCGACATGGAGCAGGAGCGCGAATTCTGATCCGCCGCCCGGCGTTTCATATTGACAACAAGCCGGGTGCAGGCTATAATCGCGGCCATACGATCTCGCCCGCGTCGTGTCACCCGCCTACCCCGGTGCCCGTCCGGGGACTCCCGCGTTTGCGCCCTTTCGTTCGGTCTACTCGATCCCGATTGCACAAAGGAGCAAAGCTGCCATGGGTTTATCTACCGCGCAAGGCAAAGAGGCGGGGCGCGTCCCCCTGCCGCTGACCAGCCGGCACGACACCTGGTGGATCCGCCCGCTGGTGACGCTGCTGGTGCTGGGCACCTTCGTGATCTATGCCACCTGGCGCGGCCTCGAAAACCAGTTCTACGAAGTCGGCCCCTACCTGTCGCCCTTCTACTCGCCCCTGCTGCCGATCCGCCTGGACATCGCCGGGTGGGCGATCTCTCCGGCGGTCTACATCATCCTGTTTCCGCTCAGCTTCCGGCTGACCTGCTACTACTACCGGCTGGCCTACTACCGGGCGTTCTTCTGGGATCCGCCCGCGTGCGCCGTCCAGGAACTGGCCGCCCGCAAGCATTACACAGGCGAGCGCCAGTTCCCCTTTGTGCTGCAAAACATCCACCGCTTCGCCTTCTACATCGCGGTGATCTTCATCTTCATCCTGTCCTACGACGCCATCCGCGCGTTCTTCTTCAACGGGCAGTTCGGCATCGCGGTGGGGTCGCTCATCTTCCTGATCAACGTGGTGCTGCTGGCGCTGTATACCTTCTCCTGCCACTCGTTCCGCCACCTCATCGGCGGGCGGATCAATTGCTACTCCTGTACCCTGCGCAACCGCACGCGCTACAGCATCTGGCAGCGCGTCAGTCAACTGAACGAGCGTCATGGCCTGTTCGCCTGGGCCAGCCTGATCGCGGTCGGCCTGACCGACCTCTATGTGCGACTGGTGGCCTCGGGCGCCATTCACGATGTGAGGTTCTTTTAGCATATGGAGGCTTACGACACCTTTGAGCACGACATCCTGGTGATCGGCGCGGGCGGGGCGGGCCTGCGCGCCGCCATCGCGGCGGGCGCCGCCGGGATGAACGTCGGCGTGGTTTGCAAGTCGTTGCTCGGCAAGGCGCACACCGTCATGGCCGAGGGCGGCATTGCCGGGGCGCTGGCGAACCTCGACAAAAAGGACTCCTGGCAGGTCCACTTCCAGGACACGATGCGCGGCGGCGCGTTCCTCAACAACTGGCGCACGGTGGAGATCCTGGCGAAAGAGGCCCCGGAGCGGGTGCTGGAGCTGGAGCAGTGGGGCGCCGTGTTCGACCGCACGCCCGAGGGCCTGATCATGCAGCGGCCCTTCGGCGGCCACACCTACCGCCGCCTGAACCACGTCGGCGACCGCACCGGCCTCGAACTGATCCGCACCCTGCAGGATCGCGCCGTCGCCACGGGCATGACCTGCTACATGGAAGTGACCATGACCCGGCTGCTCAAGGACGGCGACCGGGTGGTAGGCGCGTTCGGCTACTACCGCGAGACGGGGCGCTTCCTCGCCATCAAGGCGCGGGCGGTGGTGCTGGCGACCGGCGGCTGGGGGCGCATGTTCAAAGTGACCTCCAACTCCTGGGAGTCCACCGGCGACGGCGCCATGCTGGCCTTCGACGCCGGGGCCGAACTGATGGGCATGGAGATGGTGCAGTTCCACCCCACCGGCATGGTCTGGCCGCCCGGCGTGCGCGGCCTGCTCGTCACCGAGGGCGTGCGGGGCGAGGGCGGCATCCTGCGCAACAGCAAGGGCGAGCGCTTCATGTTCGACCCCAAGTACACGCCCGCCTCCTACAAGGGCCGCTATGCCGAGACCGAGGAGGAGGCAGGCCGCTGGATCGAAGACAAGGCAAACAACCGGCCCCCGCCCGAGTTGCTGCCGCGCGACGTGGTGGCGCGCGCCATCTATCGCGAAGTGTTGGCCGGCAACGGCACCGAGCACGGCGGCGTCTACCTCGACGTGACCCATCGCGGCGCCGACTTCATCCGCCGCAAGCTGCCGAGC
>DASSGZ010000031.1:0-2184 GCA_035693165.1 Chloroflexia bacterium
GACATTGGCCGCGGCTCGGCGCAGTTGTTCGGCTTCACCGTGCCCGAGAACTTCGCCGCGCCCTACCTGGCGCGCAACCTGGCCGACTTCTGGCGGCGCTGGCACATGTCGCTGTCGTCGTGGCTGCGCGACTACCTGTTCATCCCGCTGGGCGGCTCGCGCGGTTCCCGGCTGGAGAACTATCGCAATCTGTTCCTGACCATGGCCCTGGGCGGCCTCTGGCACGGCGCCGCCTGGCACTTCGTGCTGTGGGGGTCGTTCCAGGGCGTGGGGTTGGTGGCGTTGCGCTGGCTGGGCGACCACGGTATCCTGCCGCGCAAGGGCGACCCGTTCCCCGGCGAGGCCCCGCCACCGAGCCGCTTCGCCCGCTGGCGCGGCCCCCTGGGTTATTTGCTGGCGATGGCGCTGACCTTCCATTTCACCTGCGTCAGTTGGGTGCTGTTCCGCGCGTCGGACATCCCGACGATGCGCGAGTTCCTGACCCGCATGGTCTGGCCCACCGCCGGGGAGGATGTGTTTGCCGCCAGCGACCGCTGGATCGTGCTGGGCGTGATGCTCGGCTATTTCGTGCTGGTGGGCGGGGTCCACTGGCTGCGTGACTGGGTGCCGGAGGCGTGGCAGGCGCGCGTGCTGCGCTGGGAATGGACCGTGCGCCCGGCCTACGCCCTGGTGATCATCCTCTGGATGATCATTTTCCCCGCCGCCGCGCAGAGCTTTATCTATTTCCAGTTCTAGGATGGCTGATTTGACCAACGACGCACCGCTGTCTCCGAATATCGCCGCCGCGACCGGTGTGCAAGATGCCACCGCTGAGGCGCCCGCGCGCGCCGCCGTGGCCCCGGCGCCTGCCCGCCGCCGCGCCGCGCCCGCCGTGCCCGCCGCCCCGGCGCCGGTGTCGCCCGCGCGCCGCCGGGCCATCCTGCGCCAGTTGGGGATCGTGCTGCTCTTGCTGGTGATGGCCGACCTGGTGACACGGGTGGCCCTGGAACCGCTGGTGCTGTCCGACCCGTTCGAGCGCGACCGCACGCTCTGGCACGTGGCGCTCTATCACCAGACACCCGCGCCGGTGGACGTGCTGGTCATGGGTAGTTCCCGCGTGCAACTGGGCCTCAGCCCCGTGCTGATGATGAACGAGCTGAAGACGCAGTTCCAGCAGCCGGTGCATATCCTGAACCTGGGCATGAAGCTGGCGACGCCGCAGGCAAACTATTGGATGCTCAAGAACGTGGTCCAGCCCGACAAGCAGCCCCGCGTGATCATCTATGGCGCCGCCGAGTACGAGTTCAACGAGTACCTGAACTTGCCGCCGACCTACGACTACCGCGACGAACTGGCGACCCTGTCGGACTACTCGCAAGCCTTCCCCGACCCGACGCAGCGTATCGACGACCAGTTGAGTTTCCTGCTGGGGCGGCCCTGGTACCTGTTCCGCATGCGCAACGTCATCCGCAGCGCCGTCACCGAGCGCGACGATCCGGGCGCCTCGTCGTGGCCGGGCGGCATCAAGGAAGATCCCTACGGCTTTGTGCCGGCCGACGGCGTGATGGACGCCGGGGCCATCGCGCGCATGCGCGGCCTCTACGTGAACGCCCCCGGCTGGGGCCTGCTCAAGAATTACACCATCGGCGGCCCCATGGTCACGCGCTTCGAGCAATTCTTGCAACTCGCCAAAGACCGCGGCATCCACGTAATCGTGCTGAACATGCCCGTGGCGAAGGTGCATGAGACCTTCCTGCCGCCCGCCGCCTACGCCGCCTACCGCGCCTACCTGCAGCAAACCGCGGCCAAATACGGCATGACCTACGCCGACTACAACAACCACGCCCTCTGGCAAGAGCCGCAGGACTTCCGCGACACCAACCACCTCAACAACCGTGGCGCCGCCAAACTCTCGCCGATGGTCACAGACCAGATGCTGGCGCCCGCCCTGCGCGACCTCGGCTGGAAGTAGCGCGCCGGTTGCCCGGCGGGCGCCGACGCGGCCAAACCTTGCCGCACCCTATCACTACTTCCTCAGTGTGCTATACTGAAAAGCAGGGCCGTCTCCCCTGGCTCCCATCCACCCCGCGGCCCATGCGGCAACCGGCCTGGCCGGTATCCATCCTCAGGTCGGCCCCCAACGGGGAACACGACCGATTCAACACCGAGACGCGGCAGCGATAGCGCGAAGGAGGTAGAGGCATG
>DASSGZ010000032.1:0-12333 GCA_035693165.1 Chloroflexia bacterium
CGCACGGTGTTCGTCCACCACCCCTGGCCGGGCCTGCAAATCCGCTTCGACCTCTACTACCGCAGCGCGACCCCGGTGGACCCCTGGAGCAGCGGCGAGTGGCTGGTGACGCAGGGCGGGCGGATCGGGAGCAGTTCGTAAGCCACGGCACGGGTGCGGCTGGACGGCTATGGTATAATGGCAAGACGGACCCGGCCCGATGGTGCGCCGGGCGAATGGGCGCCCGGTCGGGTTACATCCGCCGGCCGGGCGCGAGACTAGCGGGCGGCTGGGGAGTGCTCCGCCGCGATAAGGAAACATTGCTCATGGATACTGACGTTCGCCTCGACCCGCCCAGCGGCGAGTCCCGCGCCGGCAGCGACACGCTGACCATTATCCCGGCGCAGCGTAAGGCGCGCAACCCGAACATCAAACTGGAAACCGAGCGGGTCACGCTCACGCGCAAACCTAGCTGGCTCAACGTGAAATGGCAGCAAGGCCCCAACTACCACGAACTCAAGGGCCTGATGCGCGGCGCGGGGCTGCACACCGTCTGCGAGGAAGCCCGCTGCCCCAACATCAGCGAGTGCTGGGAGCACCGCACGGCCACCTTCTTGCTGCTGGGCGACACCTGCACCCGCTCCTGCGGCTTCTGCGCTATCAAGACGGGCCGCCCCAGCCACCTGGACCGCGATGAGCCGGAGCGCGTGGCGCGCTCGGTGCAGCACCTGGCCTTGCAGCATGTCGTTCTCACCTCGGTGAACCGCGACGAACTCAAGCTGGGCGGCGCCGATATTTACGCCGAGACCATCCGCCTGATCCGCGAGTACGTGCCCGGCTGCGGCATCGAGGTGCTGACGCCCGACTTCAAGGGCTACTGGCCCGCGCTCGAACTGGTCATGGACGCGCGGCCCGACATCCTGAACCACAACGTCGAGTCGGTGCCGCGCCTCTACTACTGCGTGCGGCCCCAGGCCAAGTACACCCGCTCGCTGGAGTTCTTGCAGCGCGGCAAGGCGATGGACCCCACAGGCAAGACCAAAACCAAGTCGGGCATGATGCTCGGCCTGGGCGAGGAGATCGACGAAGTACTGCAGGTGCTTGCCGACCTGCGCGCCCACGACGTGGACATCGTGACCATCGGCCAGTACCTGCGCCCGTCGTTCGCCCACCTGCCGGTGCAGAAGTATTACACGCCCGAAGAGTTTGCGGCGCTCAAGGTGCAGGCCCAGGCCATGGGCTTCAAGCACGTCGAGTGCGGCCCGCTGGTGCGCTCGTCGTATCATGCCCACGAGCAGGTGCAACAGGCCGAGGCCACGGCGTAATCGGGCGGGTGCCCGCCTTCGTAGCCGCGCGATTTATCGCGCCGTACTCGCTTATCGTAAGCGCATTTGTAGCCTGAGAGGGCTTCGCTTAAACCGGG
Organism: Chloroflexia bacterium; assembly: GCA_035693165.1. GTDB lineage: Bacteria > Chloroflexota > Chloroflexia > QHBQ01 > JAICKM01 > JAICKM01. The sequence goes on from DASSGZ010000032.1 coordinate 1,403, forward strand.
AACGAAGCCGGGGCGGATTGCGTATCCGCCCCGGCTTTTGGCTGTCCATCACCGGATGTGAAACCCGGTGCAGGTTGCCGGTGCGCGCTATTCCAGCGTCGGGCCGAGATCCGCCGGGAGGGGGCGCGGCGCGACGCGGCAGCCGCCGGTGGTCGCGTCCTGCGCGGCGACGGCCGTCGCCAGGCTGTGCCAGGCGTCCAGGCCCGTCACGCGGGGCGCGCGCCCCTCGGTGATCGCGCCGATCAGGTCGGCCATGCCCGCCTGCACGCTCGTCAGGTAGACCTGCTGCTTGGCGGCCTCTCCACCCAACGTGACGTGCAACCGCACCCGGTCGCTGACGCTGCGCGCCCGGCCTCGCCCGCGCCAGAGCGTGGCGTCGCCGTAATGGTCCACCACCTGCACCGTGATCGCTTCGTGGCCGGTGGGCGTCACGCCGGGCACGCGCAGGAGATCGGTCGCGCCCGCCATCGCCTCCAGTTGCGCGCAGCCCGCCGCGTCGGTCCAGATCTCCAGGTCGAGATCCACGGGGATCCAGCCATACAGCACGCCGTGTGCGAAGCCCCAGTCCAGCGTGATGCTCTGGTACTCGGCGCGGTTGGCGTGTGTGAAGGCGTGGTAATAGCCGGCGATGGTGCCGCCCGTATGCACGGCGGTGGCGGCGACCGTATCGACCAGCAGCGCGCCGCCGTTGCCGCCTGCCGGCTCGCGCCGGGGCAGGCTGAGGCCCTGGACCACCGTGACCGGCGTGCCCGCCAGCCAGGCACAGGCGTCAAAGAAGTGGACCCCGTGCTCGACGAAAATGCCCCCGCTGATCGCCGGATCCCAGAACCAGTGGGCCGGCGCCAGTTGCTCGTCGCCCGCGCCGTTCTCCAGCGCGTAGCGCTGCAACGGCCCCAGCAGCGGGCTGTCACCCACCTGCACCGTCTGGATATGCTTGAGGAACCAGTAGAGCGGGTTCCAGCGCATGACATAGTCGACGCTCAGCACGACGCCCGCGTCGCGCACGGCGCGCAGCACCGCGGTGGCATCGTCCAGGCTGGTCGCCAGCGGCTTCTCGCAGAAGATGTGCTTGCCTGCCCGCGCGGCGGCCACCGCCTGCGGGCCATGCAGCGACGGCGGCGTGTTGATCGCCACGATCTGCACCGCGGGGTCAGCCAGCAGCGCCGCGTAGTCGGAATAAGGCTGCAAGCCGAAGTCGGCGGCGGTGGCCTGGAGGCGGCCCGGATCGTTGTCGCTGGCGGCGACCAGGCGCAGACCGGGCACCGCCCGATACGCTTCCAGGCAAAACCGGCCAAACCCGCCGCAGCCCACCAACCCCAGGCCCAGCGGCATCGCCGGGGCGCCTTTCGCGGGCGCGGCGATTTGCGTCTCCATGCTTATCCCACTCCTGTACTACGCCGCCGCGCCCGGCAGCGCCTGAGTAGATGATCAAAGTTTGTCACGCTGAGCGCAGCGAAGGGCCTCGTCTCCTGCAGTCATAAGACGGCGATTCTGCGCTATGCTACGCTGAAACCAGGCCGAGCGCGCGGGGCGGCAAGGCGGGTTTCAAACCCGCCCCTACACAGGCATCCTCGCCTGGTTCCGCGCCCAGGACGTGCCGCCGGCCCATGCCTGGCTCAGACTGACAGGTTGCCTGTGACAGGCGGTAGAGCGAGTCTAGAGATCGAAGCGCAGCACGACCGCTTGCCCGGCCCGCAGGTCCACGGGTTGGACCGCGCTGCCCCAGCGGATCGCGCCGCGCACATCGGCCACCGTGCCCACGAGCACCACGCCAGTCTGCGCCCCCGCCAGGGCCAGCGCGTAGAGCGGGCCGACGACGCCGATCTCGTCTGTAGCGTCCCGCTCGAACTGTTCCAGCGGCCACTCGGTGTCCACCGCCAGCGTACTGTAGAGCCGCCCGTCGTGGGCGAACAGGCTGACTTGTCCGCCGCGATAGGGCAGGTTGCGCAGGCCAAACCAGGTCCAATCGGGCGGCAGGTTGGGCGCGACGCGGAGGCTGCTGGGCTGTGCCTCGATCCCGGCCAGCCCTTCGATGCCCAGCCAGAGATAGGTCGGCGGCATCCAGGGCGACATCGCCATGCCCAGGCTCTCGTAGGTTTCGCCGTGGAACCACTCCGGGAACTCGCCCGGCGCCATGTGGCCCCCGGCGCGCGGTTCGGGTACCTCGCAGAGCGCGTAGAGGTGGTCCATCATCTCGGCCAGGCGCGCGGGGTACTGCCGGCGCCCGGCGTAGGCGACCCAGGCCGTCAAGTTGGGCCACAGCCCGCCCATCAGCCCGTAGCCATAGGAGGGGTGATACTCGGCCTCGCCCTGGCCCACCGTGTGGATGCCGAACGGCGTGTAGAACTGCGGGCTGTAGAGCCGGTCCAGGATCCCCCGCGCCTGCTCGCCTTCGGCCACGCCGCCCAGCACCGGGAACACCAGGTCGGCGGTCAGCGTCAGGTGGCGACCGGTCTCGTCGCGGTTGAGCAGGTAGGTGCCGGTTTCGGGCGCGAACAACTGCTTGCGCATGGCGGCCAGCAGATCGGCGCGCGCCTGCCGCCAGCGCGCGGCATCCTCCGGTGCGCCCGCCGCCTCGGCCAGCCCGGCGGCGCAGGCCAGCGCCCAGACGGCCAGGCTGTTGATCTCCGTCACCGCCCCGGCCAGGTGGTAGCCGGGGATGATGTTGCGCCAGGTGGCGTTGCCCCACACGTCGGTGCCCTCGACATCGCACCAGACCAGCCCATCGCGCCGCTGGCTCAGCAGCCAGTCGCAGGCGCCACGCACGGCGGGGTAGACGAGGCCGAGATACTCGCCGTCGCCGGTGGCGGCGTAGTGGTGGTGGGCGGCCACGACGAACAGCGGCGTGTCGTCGTTGACGTTCAGCGCGTAGTCTTCCTGCGCGCCGGTGTCGGCGTGGATGTACTCGGTCAGCTTGCCGCCGGGGTGGATGCCGTAGGTCAGCAGCAGGTCGTTCATGGCGCGCACGAAGCCCGGCGTCAGCCAGTCGGCGCCCAGCCCGTACCAGGCACAGTCGCGCACCACCACGATGTCCTGCGGCGGGTCGTTGGTGAAGCCCACGCCCTTGCGGAACTGGTGTTGCACACGGATGGTATTGGCCTTGGCCCATTGCAGCCCGCGGTTAATGACCGGGTCGGGCGTGTAGAGGTGGCTGGTACAAAGCACCTCCTCCAGCGCGGCGATCGTGCCGGCGAGCGCCTGGGACCAGGGGGCGGCGGCCTCGTGCGCCGCGCGGACGGAGTCCACCCCGGCGGTGCCAGCGCTCAGCAGCCAGCCGCCCTGCCAGGGCTCGCCCGCCGCGAGTTCGACGCGATAGGTGGCGCGCAGGCGGGCGGGTTCGCTCGTCTCCCAGGCCGCCGGGACCTGCGGCCCGCCGAAGACGCGCACCTCGTTGGGGTCGCCGGTGGTGCTGTTGTAGCGGGTGTAATGGGTCGGCACGGTGGCGGCGAAGAACCGGTCGCCTTCCTGCCACTGGCGCATCCGCTTCTGCCACTGGTCGCGCTCGGGCTGCTTGGTATGCACTGGGCTGTTGAAGGGCGGCCAGCGGATGTCCCAGGTCAGTTCCACGATGCTCGCTGCCTCGGCCTCCAGTTCTACCACCAGGTAGCAGTGGCCGCCCTGGCCCACCGGCAGGCCGTAGGGCACGAACGTGGTCAGCCGGGCGCGCACGCCGGCCCCACGGTAGGTCGTCGTCTGATGCCCTGGCCGGAAATACGTCTCGTCCGGCAGCAGCGGCGTCCCATCCGGTCCGCGCAGCGTGCAGGTGGCCGTGCCGCAGACCCATTGGTTCGTGCCCGCCAGCCAGAAGCCGTCCAGGTTGGAACGGGCGTCGGTGCGCGCGAAGCAGTCGGGGTTGCCGTAGCTGCCGCCCGCCGCCAGCTTGGCGACCGGATAGATGTATTCCAGGCTCTCGTAAAGCACCGTCTCTAGCCTTTCACCCCGCCGACAGTGATGCCTTCGATGAAGTAGCGCTGCGCGACGAAGTAGAGGATGATCATCGGGATGGTCATGATCGTTGCCATTGCCATCATGTAGTTAAACGGCGGCACGTTGTTGGACAGCGTGCGCTCGAAGAACTTCAGCGCCAGCACGATGGGGAACTTCTCCAGGCTGTTCAGATAGATCAGTGCGCCCGAGAAGTTGTTCCAGTTGCCGACGAAGCTGAGCACGCTGATCGCCAGCAGGGCCGGCTTGATCAGCGGCAGCATGATGCGATAGTAGATCTGGAAGGCGTTGGCGCCATCGAGCCGCGCCGCCTCGTCGATATCCACCGGGATGGACAGGAAGAACTGCCGCAGCAGGAACACATATGACGGCCCCCAGGCGAACCACGCGCCGACGGTCAACGGGTCATAGGTATCCAGCAGGTTCAACTGCCGCCAGATCAGGAAGCCCGGCACCTGCAACACCACGCCGGGCAGCATCATACTGCCCAGCAGCAGGATGAACAGGCCATCCCGGCCAGGGAACTGATAGCGGGCGAAGCCGTAGGCGACGATGCTGACCGAGAAGATCTCCGCGGTCATCGCCAGCACGGTGATGAAGATTGTGTTGGCGGCGAAGCGCGTGAACGAGACCGGCAGCGCCGTCCAGGCTTCGGTGTAGTTCTCCCAGGCCACCGGGTCGGGGATCAGGTCGGGCGGGTAGACGAACAGCCGGCTGGTCAGCGTCAGCGACGTGCTGAGCATCCAGGCGAAGGGGATGAGCACGAGCGCGGCGCCAAACAGGATCAGCAGGTAGACGGCGATCCGGCCCAGGATCGGGTTGCGGGGCGGCACGATCGGCACGCTGGTGGCGACCGGCTGGATGGGCATCTCGCGGGTTTGGGTAGCCATCAGGTTCGCTCCTTCACGTCGGCCACGCGCACGGGCACCACCGCCCGGCGCTCGCGGCGCATCAGGCGGCGCCACAGCGACGGCTTCTTCACGGCGTCGTTACGCAGTTCGCCCTCATAGTAGACCCACAGGCTCGACGAGCGGAACACCAGCATGGTCATCACCAGGATGATCAGCAGCAGGAACCAGGATAGGGCCGAGGCATAGCCCATGCGCTGCGACGTGAACGCCTGCTGATAGATATAGACCTGCATGAAGATGCCCGCCGCGCGCGGCGTCTCGATGAACAACGGCGCGGTAAAGGTTTGCATCGCGCCGATGATCGCCATGATCAGCGTGTAGAACAGCGTCGGCGTCAGCATCGGGATCGTGACATGCCGGAACTGGGTGAGGGTGCCCGCGCCGTCGATCTTGGCCGACTCGTAGAGGTGTTGCGGGATATTCTTCAACCCGGCCAGCATAATCACCGTCTGCGTGCCGAAAACACCCCAGATTGACATAATGATAAACGAGGGCAGCACCAGGTTCTCGTCGTTGAACCAGGCGGGCTTCGGCGCGGCGAGCCCACTGATCAGGTGGATCGGGGCGAACAGCACGCCGATGAAGGCGTTGATTAGCCCGGAGTCCGGGTTGAACATCCAGCGCCAGAGCAGGGCGGTGGCCGCCGCGGGCAGCACCGCCGGCAGATAATAGATGGTGCGCCAGATGCCCAGGCCCTTCACCCTCTGGTTGAGCAGCATCGCCGTGAACAGCGACCCGGCCATGCCCAGCGGCACACTCAAGACGGCGTAGAGGATCGTCAGCCGCAGGCTGGGCCAGAAGTTGGGATCGCTTTTGAACATCCGCTCGTAATTCGCCAGCCCGGCCCACTTGGGCGGCTGCAGCAAGTTATAGTTGGTGAAGCTCAGGTAGAGCGAGGCCAGGAAGGGGAACAGGTTCCAGATCACGAAGCCGAGCAGCCAGGGCATGATCAGGGCGTAGCCCGTGGCCTGCTGGGTGCGCATGCCGAACAGGCGCAAGAGCCAGTAGGTCCCGAACATGACCAACGCAATAGCCGCGCCGACCACGATCCAGTGTATCAGGGTAGTCGGGTAATCGGTGATCCACGAATTCGGTTCGGGGCCGCCCATCCGGCGCCTCCTTTCTCCACGCCCGTTGCGGTGCTGGTACCGGGGTGCTGCGCGTGGGGGCCGGGCCGCACCCGGCCCCCACATTTGACCGGGGGTTGTAGGGGCCGGTTTCAAACCGGCCCCTACGTTGGGTACCGGGCCTTAACGGCCGGGCAACAACTCTTCCAGTTGCGGGCGCGCCTTGGCGGCGAGATCCGCGGCGCTGCCCTTGCCGTGATAGAGCAGATCCTGGAACTGCTCCCAGTACATCGTGTTCCACTCGTCCATGCGCGGGATCACGACTTCGCTGCGCATGTCCTGCATGGCCTGCACGATGATCGGCGCCGATTCCTTCTTGCCGGGCACACTGGCCGAGATCACGTCCGCCGTCGCCAGGGACTTGCGCGGCGCCGGCACCTTCCAGTGCTGCGTGCCCTCGGTCAGGGCGATGAGGGCCTTATAGGCCAGGTCCGGGTGCTTGGTCGCGGCGGAGATCGACGTGGACGCGGTCCAGGCGAAGGTGGTGCGCTTGCCGGTCGTCGCGTTCTTCGGCGGCAGCGCCATCTTCATTACCGGGATCTTGGGGTCGTTCTGGTGGTCATAATCGTAGCTGTCGGCGGCGCCGCCCCAGAAGGTGGCGACCTTGCCGGCGCGCATCATGGCCTCGAAGCCCTGTTCCTTGATCGTGGCTTCCGAGGGGGCGTACTTCTTGTTGTAGATTAGGTCGGCGTAGAACTGCTCCCCGGCCAGGGCTTCCGGCGAGTCGATAGGGCTGCTCTTGAGGTCAGGCGCGATCAGTTCGCCGCCCGCCTGCCAGACGAACATCCAGATGGGCGGCCAGCCGTTCAGCGTCGTGCCGAACTGGCTGCCGTCGGGCTTGGTTAGCTTCTCGGCGGCGGCCTTGAAGTCGTCCCAGGTCATGTTCTCATCGGGATACTTCACCCCGGCGGCGTCGAACAGGGCCGGGTTGTAATAGAGCACGACCGGCTGGGCGATCCAGGGCAGGCCATAGGTCTTGCCGTTGTACTGCGCGGTGGCAAGCTGCGACGGGAAATAGTCGTCGAGTTGGGCGGCGGGACTCTTGTCGGCCTTGAGCATATCGGTGAGGTCGAGCAGGGCGCCCTTGTCGGCGTAGGGGACGATGTGGTCCTGGTCGAGCCAGAACAGGTCGGGCGCCTGGTTGCCGGCGATCATCGTCTGGATCTTGGTGTAATAGTCGGCGGGGGCCGGGTTGTAGACGATCTGGTAGTCGGTCGCGCTGGCGTTGATCTTGTCGATGATAGCCTGGAGTTCCTTGGACTCATCGGCCCCGGCCCAGGTCGCCATGGTCAGCGTGGTCTTATTGCCGCCCGCGTTGCCGGCGGCGGGGGCGGTCGTGTTGGTGGGCGCCGCTGCCGCGGGCGCCGTCGTATCGGTAGCCGCGGCGGCGGGGGCCGGAGCGGTCGTGTTAGTGGCCGCCGCTGCGGGGGCGGGAGCAGTGGTAGCGGGGGTTTCCCCACCGCAGGCCGCCAGCAACGGCAGCAGCAAGGCAAGGGTCGCCAGCAGGGCGAACATCCGGTGTATACGTTCCACGATCTTTCCTCCTTCGCAAATAACCTGGGACGCGATTGGGGCTTACGGCGTGCCGGAAAGGCCACGGGCCGGGCGGCATTACGGGGTATCGGCGGCGCTGACCACCTCCCTTCGCATGGGCGCGGGTGGGCACCCGCACGACTGGCGGATAATGAGTTCGGTGCCGACATAGGTGCGCTGGGGCGGTGTCGCCGGGCCCGTGAGGCGATCTAACAACCGCCGCGCGGCGACTTCGCCCACCCGTTCCTTAAAGATGCGCACGGTGGTCAGGGGCGGCGTGGTATGCTGCGCCGCGTCGATATCGTCGAAGCCGACGAGCGCCAGGTCGCCCGGCACGGTCAGGCCGTTCTCGCGCGCGGCGCGCATGGCGCCGAAGGCCATGCTGTCGTTCACCGCGAAGACGGCGTTGGGCGGCGTGTCCTGCTCCAGCAACTCGATCATGGCGGCATAGCCGGTCTCGACCGTCGTTTCGCGCTGGTGGACGATGGCGCTGGGCGTCCTGTTGCGGGCGGCCAGCGCGTCCTCGAAGCCCGCCCGGCGTTCGACCGTGCTGATCCAGGTGGAGGGGCCGCCGATGAAGGCGATGCGCTCGTAGCCGTGCTCGATCAGGTGGATGACGGCGGCGAAGGCGCCCTCGCGGTCGTCGTTCAGCACGCAATCCACCGGCGTTTGCCGCAGCGCGTTATCGATCAGCACCAGTGGCACCCCGTTGTGCTGGAGTTCCAGGATCAGGCTGCTGTCGATGTCCGGGCCGGCCAGGATCAGGCCATCCACCCGGCCTTCGCGGACGAGCGACAGGTCGTTGGCGCCGTTCATCGTGTTCGCTCCGGCAGGGGCGCCGACCGCCGATAGGATGACATGGTAGCCATTGCGCGCGATCTCCTGTTCCACGCCGTGCATGATCTGCAAATAGAAGTGATCCTGCACCGTGGGAAATGCTTTGCGACGGACCACGAAGCCCAGTGTTTGCGTGCGCGCGGTGCTGAGGCCGCGCCCGGTGCCGTTGGGCGCGAACGACAGGTCTGCCGCCAGATCCAAGACCCGGCGCCGCACCTCGTCGCTCACCCCCGGCTTGTCGTTGAGCGCGCGGGAGACGGTGGCCGTCGAAACGCCCAGCCGCGCCGCGATGTCCTTAATCGTCATCGTCATGGTTACGGTCCTGTTGCACTCCACTTACCGCCGTCGATCTGGTAGGTCACCTCGATTTGCCGGCCGCTGTCGTCGCGCAAGGTTTTGCGTAGCACCGTGGGCATGAGCAGCACGCCGTCGACCGAGATCTGGCGCGTGGGATCGGTGCCCGCGTATTCCAGGCGCAAGCTGTGGGCGCCGGCCTTCAGGTCGAAGGGCGCCGAGGCCAGCCGCTCCAGGGTCAGGTAATCGCGATCCGCGGCGCCGCCGTGCAACTGGCGGCCCGGCCCCCGGTCGTCGAGTTGCCAGCGCATGCCCACCGCATCCGGGCCGGTCGGGTGCTGCACCTGCTCTTTGCTGCCCGCCGACAGCTTGTCCACCAGCGTCAGTTGGACCTCGTTTTTGGCGATGTCGGGATCGGTGCCCGACAGGTCCATGAACCCGGTGCCGCAGCAGCCCCGGCCCAGGTTGATGCCCATCTGCTGGCCCGCTTTGGGCGCCCGCACGTTGAGCGACTTCCAGGGCAGGGCCGCCTCGTAGATGTAGCCGCCGGGCACCTGCTGCCAGGTCAGTTTGGCGTCCGGCAGGAAGAAGCCGCTCTGCCACTCCCAGACCTGCGGCCCGCTGGGGGTTTGAGCCAGCGTCAATTTGGTCTCCACGCTCTGCTTGTCGTGGTTGCTGTCCAGGTAGATCCAGAGCGTGTCGCCCTTCCAGACGGAGGGGCCGGTCTCAGTCTGGTGGTGCTCGGGCGAATAGACGTGCGCGGCGACATAGAGGTTGGTATCGTCCCACAGCAGGTAGCCGACGAAGCTGTCCTTGTCGGCCCCGCCCCAGCCCGCCGTGCCGCGCAGGATGTTGCTGGCCTGGGTGACGGAAAGGGGTTGCGCCACCTGCCACTCGTCCAGCTTGCCGTCGATGGTGGGTGGGGTGGGGACACGCAGCGCCTCGGCCACAAACGGCTGCTGGTAAAACTGCTGCTTGAGATAGGCCGAGTAGAGGTAATACTGCCCGTCGGCGGGCAAGGTGAGCGACATGCTGATCACATCGCCCGCTTTCATGGTCACATAGTGCCCGTTGCTCCAGCGCGCGTCGCCGGTGCTGTCGCCGGCCCGGTATGAAGCCGCCGCGTCGCCCGCGATCTGTTTGCCGTCCTCGGCCTCGAACACCTGCCAGGGCGTGCTCTCGACTTCTTTGAAGTGCAGATACTGCGCGGCGGCGGGCACGGCCTCGACCGCCAGCACGGCCATCAGGCTCTCGATGGTCGACTCGGCGCCGGCATTTTTGTTGATGCGCTGGGCGTTGCCGCCGCTCAGGCCGTCGAAGCCCCGCCCGGTGGCCGGGTCGTACATGGCGGTTTGTGCGGCGTTGTTGCCGAAGAACCAGGCCGCCGCCAGCCCTGCGCGCTGGGCATAACTAGCATCGCCAGTCGCGGCGTAGAGGGCCAGGAACGCCTGGGTGATGCTGTTCACGCCGTAGGCGATCTGTGGATAGGCGAAGGGCAGCACGCCCCACTCCGCGACCATGGACCCGGCGACGAAGCGGCTGAAGAAGAGATCGGCTTCCTTGCGCGCCGAGGCGATCCACTCGGCCTGCCCGAGTTGCTTCCCGGCGCGGGCCAGGGCGAAGCTCTGCGTGCTGCCCCAGGCGTGCCAGGAGAAGGGCGCCGCGGCGCTGTCCGGGTGCATCCCCCACGGGTAATTGATGCCGTCGCCCAACTGGTACTGCGCCAGCCCGTCGGCTAGTTGGGTCAGCAGCGTGCGCGTGGTGGCGTCCTGGCCGTTCTCGGCGCGGTCCACCTCCAGCAGGGCCAGCACGGCAATGGCGGTGACATCGGCTCCGCCGTCGATCAGCCAGCCGGGCACCGGCACGTCGTGGACGGGCGTGATCTTGGTGTAGAGCGGTGTCACCTGGCGCGCCCAGGCGTCGCGTCCCAGGGCGAAATGGCGCTGTAGTTCGGCGGCATAGGCCGGGTCGACCGTCTTGAAGATGCGGTAGCCGTAGCCGATGGCCCACAGGCCGCGCGCCGCCCACCAGCCCGACGATTTATAGCTGGTGTTGCCGGTCTTGTTAATCGTGCCCTGGCGGTCGGTGATGAAGTTGTAGAACTCGCCGTCGTCGGTTTGCAGGTACATGGCGAAGTTGAGCAGGCGGCGCGCTTTGTCGAGGGCCGCCGGGTCGGACCGCCGCTCATACGCCGTGAGATAGACCACCGCCGCCCGCGCCGCGTCGTCCAGGGCGGCGATACCCTCACCGGAGGCGTCCACCCACTCATATTTAGGGAACTCGC
>DASSGZ010000033.1:0-12094 GCA_035693165.1 Chloroflexia bacterium
GAAGACGCCGATAGCGGCCTTCTCGCGGACCAGCGTGCCCACCAGGTCGCGGATGGCGGGGCTGCCCACCTTGCCGCTCTTCACCTGCACCAGCACCCGCTGCGCCCGGCCCGCGTCCTCCAGGAACGTGATCACCCCGTCGATGCCCTGGTCGCTGCCTTTCTTGCCCTGCCGGCTGCCCGCATCGCCGCCCAGCGGCTTGGCCTCCACCAGCGACAGCGCCCACCACTGGAACTGGTAGCGATCGTCCAGCGCCAACTGGTGCGCGCTCGCCACGTCCTCCGGCTCGCCGCGCACCTGGTATTGCACCTGCTCGCCGAACTGGTCCTTCAGGCGATACTTCAGCAGCGCGATGGCCAGGTGCGTCACGTCGATGCCGATCCAGCGCCGGCCCAGCTTCTGCGCGGCAATCACCGCTGTACCGCACCCGGCAAACGGGTCCAGCACCACGTCGCCGAGATTGCTGCTCATTTGGATGATACGCTCTAGCAGAGCAAGCGGCTTCTGGGTTGGATAGCCAAGCCGTTCACGCGCCTGTGAGTTAAGAGGAGGAATATCGGTCCACACATCGCCTAAAGGCCGGCCACGTTGCTCATCCAGGTATCGTTTCAATTGTGGCACGGTACCTGGTTTTGTTTGCACAACCAATCCTGCGTCATAAGCAGCTTGCATGCGCTCTTTAGTCCATCGCCACACCCGTGTCACGCCTAAGAATTCATAGGTCAGATTCGGACGTTCTCGATTGGGATTTAGTAAGTTGTCCAGTCTGTATAGCCTTCCGTTCTCATCGCGGTGATGATACTTGCCTGCAGTCTTTTGATCCAAACTAGATACATCGTAAGGCTGGTAAAGTATGTTTGCATTCCAAGTAGCCCCACTAGTCTTCTGATAGCAGAGTATCACATCGTGATTATCCGGAAGCTGCCGGCTTGTTAAACCTTTTGCAAAAGTACGCTGCCATATAATTTCGTTTCTGAAGTTCTGTGGTCCAAAGATCGTATCTAATACGACTTTGAGGTAATGGACAGCCGTCGGATCACAGTGTAAGTAAAGACTGCCTGTCGGCTTCAACACGCGGTGTAACTCAACCAGGCGGGCGGCCATCATGACCAAGTAGGCCATCATCTGGCTTCGCTGCAAGAGACCATAAAGTGCGTCAACCATCTTCCCAACGTGCGGCGGAGCCTGTGTCACCAGGGTTTCATAAGTATGCTGAGCGACCGGGCTCCAGTGCCAGGTGTCCTCGAAGGCCGCGATCTGCGCCTCCGGCCCTTCGCCGCGCTCGTTCTTGAACAGCACATTATACGAGCGCGCGCTGTTAAACGGCGGGTCCAGATAGACCAGATCCACGCTACCGCCGGCCACATACTCGCGCAAGATGGGCAGGTTATCGCCATAGAACAACGTATTCTGCGTCAGAGGACTCGGCATCTTTCCATCCTATTCTGAGGTGCAACGGGCGCTGACATTAGCCCAAACCGCTTACAGCGATTATAGCGGATCGGGCCCGCGCCGGGCAATCCAGTCGGACGGCGAAGGCGCGAAGAATACGATTTGTATTAATGATCTCGGCGCCCTCGGCGTCTCTGCGGTGCAAATGGGGAGTGGCACCCCGTATCCCCTGCCCCTGGCCGGGCGATATTAGAAGTGAGAAAGTAGCCACCCCGGCAGCGCAGGTGCGGCCCCTGCCCCCGGAGCAGGGATCCGCCCATGCCCGAGTTTGCCCCCGCGCCGCAGCGTCCGCCCCAGCCCCACCCCGCCGCCGAGCCGGCTCGCCCGGTCCCGGCGCCATCGCCCCACCCCGCGGCGGGTCTGCGCGTCGATACTCCGCACGCAGCACCCAGCACGCAGCACTCGTCCGCCGGCCACGACTTTGGCCGGATGGCCGTCCATGCGCCGGCGCCGGGCCACCTCCAGGCGAAGCCGGCGACCACCCGGGCGATGCCCGCGGGCGACAGCTACGAGCAGGACGCCGACCGTATCGCCGCGCAGGTGACGGCGGCGCCGGGGCCGCCCGCCGCGAGCGCCCCGCCCCCGCGCATCCGGCGCCTCACCGAGCCGCCGGGCGGGCCGGACGCGCCCACCTCGGTCGCCGCGGCCCTGGCCGGGCCGGGCACGCCGCTGGCCCCGGCCCTGCGCCACGACATGGAACAGCGCTTCGGCTACGACTTTGCCCGCGTGCGGGTGCATACCGGCGCCGCCGCCGCGCAATCGGCGCGCGACCTGCACGCCCTGGCCTATACGACGGGGCCGCACCTGGTGTTTGCCGCCGGGCAGTTCGCGCCGGAGACGCCACCGGGCCGGCGGCTGCTGGCGCATGAGCTGGCGCACGTGGCCCAGCAGGCCGCCGCCGCGCCGCTGCCCGCGGGGGCCGGATCCGGTCCGGTGCCCGTCACCGCGCCCGGCCCCGCCCCGGCCTCCGGCGTGGTGCAACGGGCGCCGGACCCGGCCCCCCAGCCCGACCCGCAGCACCCCTTCCTCCTCAAGTACAAGGGCCAGCCCGACAAGGACCGCTGGATCAATCTCGACGACGTGGAGTGGTCGGAGAACTACATCGACTTCAACATGATCACCATGCAGGTCACGTTCATCCCCGGCACTAACCTGGACAACATCGACCACGACCGGGCCAAGGCCATCCACATCGAGTATGCCAACGGCCACATCGTCGATTTCCCGCTGGACGACATCCCGCTGATCAAGCAGCCCAACCCGCGCGGCGCCCGCGTCGGGCGGCTCGACTACTACGAGATGCGCGACGGCATGGTCTATCCCATCGCCTCGGGCATGGTCATGTATTCGCCGCAGAACACGCCCAACCTGATCGGGCTGCGGCTCGACGCCTACGACCGCATCGAGCAACTGCGGCAACTGGCGCTGCTGCGGTCGCTGGCCGGCACCTTCGCCAACCTCATCGCCATGAGCGTGGGCGTGCTGGGGACCGTGCACGCCACAACGTCGAGCGCCGGCGGGCCACGGGGCGGGCCGCGCGGCGGGCCGCGCCCCGGCAAGGGCGGCACCGAGACCGAGCCGCCCGACATCGGCCGGGAGATCGACGAGGCGTTCCGGCGCCTGCCCGAGGAGGACCCGCACAGCGGCGCCGTCCGCGACCCCAACAGCCCCATCCGGTCGGACGTGATGGTGGGCGGGCAGCCGGAGGCGGTGGGGCCGAGCAAGGGCGGCGTCCCAGCGGTGAAGGACCCCAAGGCGCCGCCGCCCGAACTGCTCGACGTGGGCGCGGGCACGCAGCGGACGAATCTCGGCGTGCCGCCTGAGCACGAACTGGTGGCCGTCACCCGCTCGGACATCAGCCCCGCCGGCAACCCCGACGTGGTGCTGGACGCCACCAAGCCGATCCCGGCCAACCTGCGCGGGCGCTTCACCACGCTCATGGTCAACAACCCGTATGGCTACAAGCCGAACATCGGCGCCATGCGCGAGGCGCTGGGGCCGGACGGCAAAATCATCGTGCAGGGCAACTGGGAAGCGAACAAGTACTTCCGGTCGCTGGGCACGGACCCGGTGCCGCCCGGCATGACGCGCACCATCGAGCGCGACCTGCCGCCGTCGGCCATCCTGGGCGGCGGGTTCCGCACCACCAGCGGCGAGCGCCCGGTGCAGCCGAACGCCCGCATCACGTTCCATGTCAGCCATTAGGCGCCAGTGGTCAGCCTTCAGGAGACGAGACCGCCGGGCGCCTGTCACTCTGAGCGCAGCGAAGAGTCTCGTCTGATGGGGCAATCACGAAGGCGGGCGGGCTGCTGTAGGGGCCGGTTGCAAACCGGCCTGCGTCCCGCGCGCCTGATCGACCCGGCGGCCACCGGGCGCTCGAAGGAGCAGCACAATGCGCAGCTTTACGCCAACCCGGCAGCACGCGCCGGAACCCGCCGGGGACGGCCGGGCCCCGCTCCGTCCGGAAGCCGCGGGGGTCGGCCCCGCCGCCCCGCGCCTGGCCCCGGCCCCCGGCGCCGCGCCCGCCGCCCACGACTTCAGCCGGGTCGCCGTCCATGCGCCCGAGCCGGGGCCGGTCCAGGCCAAACTCACGGTCAACGCGCCCGGCGACCGCTACGAGCAGGAAGCCGACCAGGTGGCCGAGCAGGTGCTGACCATGTCCACGCCCGTCCGCGCGGCAGACGCCCCCGGCCCGCCCCGCCCGCCCATCACGCCCCGGCCCGCGGACGCCGCGGGCGGCATACCCGTCGCGGACCCGGCCCTCGCCGGCGCGGCCTTGCGCGGGGCCGGGCAGCCGCTCGATCCGGCCACCCGCGCCGACCTGGAACCGCGCTTCGGGCACGACTTCAGCCGGGTGCGCGTGCATACCGACGGCGCGGCGGTCGCCTCCGCCGAGGCGCTGGCGGCGCGCGCCTACACGGCGGGCAGCATATCGTCTTCGGTGCCGGGGAGTACGCGCCCGCGTCGCCCGTCGGGCGGCGCCTGCTGGCCCACGAACTGACCCACGTGGCCCAGCAGGGCGCGGCGGCGCGCGCGGGCGGGGCGCAGGCCATCCAGCGCCAGCCGCAGACCAAAGTGCCCGCGCCTGCCGCAAAAGAGGCACCGAAGCCGGCCCCGGCCAAGAAAGCCCCGGCCCCAAAGGCCGAGCGCGGTCTCAACCGCACGATCTTCGTGGTGCAAAACGACGTCTGGACCAGCCTCCCGGCGGAGGTCCGCACCGCCGCCGAGCAGGAGCTCAACAAACAGTTCGCCTTTGTCGGCCAGGCGAGTGGCGAGAAGGCGTTCACGATCAAGGTGCTGACCCCGGCCCAACTGCCCGAACAGTTCGATTTCTCAGAGGCCGTCGTCTCGGTGATTCATGGCGACCCGCAGAAATATGTCGACGCCGCCGTCGCCGCGCAGCGCGACCAGATCCGGCGCTTTCTCGACAGCCAGCACGTCACGCCGCCCGCCACGGGCCACAGCCAGCCCACCGGGTCCGACCCCTTCCGCATGGGCGTGGGCCTGGGCAACAAGACGGTGTTCACGGCCAACGGCCAGGCTTTCGCGCTGCCGGTCATGGCCGGCGCGGTCAACTTCGACGACGTGCTCGACAGCTTCTTCGACAACATCGACTCCAACCTGGCCGGCCAGTTGGAGAAGGTGCCCGGCCATGGGCGCGACCTGAGCAAGTGGCCGAGGACGATCATGTCGAAAAAGGGCACCACGAGCTGGGCGCGCGCCGACGTGCTGGCGATGGTGGGCGGCGCGCTGGGCCGGGTCATCGCCCACGAAGCGCGCCACGAGTACATCACCGAGCACGCTAAGGCCGGCCTGGGCGGCGAAGGCGAAAATACGCCGATCATCGGCGAGTCGCACTCGCTGGAGTTCTCGAAAGAGGACCAGAAGGCCATCCTGGACCGCCTGCACAAGCTCGAAACGCAGCAGGGCCACGCCCGCGTCGTGCCCACCTTCCCGCAAGACATCCGCTCCGACCCCGACGCGTTCCCGTTCTAGCCGGGTGGTCGGTGGTCAGTGATCGGTGGTGTGCTACGCACCGCTGCCCGATCAGTGGTTAGTGGGCGGGGGGCGGCGGGCGGTAGATGAGCGCTGGAGATTTGTCACTCTGAGCGCAGCGTGGCCAAGCCCCGCGCAGCGTGGCCAAGCCTGCGCAGCGTGGCCAAGCCCCGCGCAGTGTCACCAACCCCGCGCAGCGTGACAATTCTCTACGGTACTGACCACTGACCACCGACCACCGACCACTCGTTGACACCCGCACAACGCGCGATCTATAATCCCGGCTAGAGGACGCTTCTCCCATCGGTGCCGGCGCGGGCCACGACCGGGGCGAGGCCGCGGGGCCGGCCACAGGAGCGACACCATGAGTAAGACCATTGTGTTTGTCCACGGCGCCTGGCTGACATCGCTCTCGTGGGAGTACTTCCTGCCCTACTTCGAGGCCCGAGGCTACACCTGCCAGGCGCCGGAGTGGCCGCTGCGCGATCCGCCCGTCGCGGAACTGCGGCAGCACCCCCCGCGCGCCCTGGCCGCGATCGGGGTAAAGGAACTCACCGACCACTATGAAGGCCGCATCCGCGCGCTGCCCGACCCGCCGATCCTCATCGGCCACTCGTTCGGCGGGCTGATCGTGCAGCAGTTGCTGGATCGCGGCGTGGGCCGCGCCGGGGTCGCGCTCGCCTCGGTGGGGCCGGAAGGCGTGTTCGCGCTGGACTGGTCGGTGCTGAAGGCCAACGCGAGCATCCTGTTCAAGTGGATGGCCTGGGACCAGGTGGTGCAGATGTCGCCGGCCGAGTTCGCCTACGCCTTCACCAACACGTTCCCGCCCGAGCAGCAGCGGTACTACTACGAGCGCTATGTGGTGCCGGAGACGGGGCGCATCTTCTTCCAGGCCGCCTTCGCCCAGTTGGACCCGCATCACGCCTTGCGCGTCAACTTCAAGAACCCCACCCGTGCGCCGCTGCTGCTGATCGCCGGGGAGAAAGACCACCTAATTCCGCCGCACGTGACCCGGTCGAACTACGATCACTACAAGGGTTCGCCGGCCCGCACCGACCTGCGCGAGTTTGCCGGGCGGTCGCATCTGCTCATCGCCGGCAAGGGCTGGGAGGAGGTCGCGGCCTACGTGGCCGGCTGGCTGGAGGCCCTCCCCGCGGCAGCCACCCCCGCGGCGGCCACCCCGGCGACCGGCTGAGCGGCGCGCGCCCGGCCTGCTGCGCATCTCCCCCCGCCCTCCCGGCGGGGCGGGGAGATTGCATCCGGCGGCGGCCTCTTCCCGCCGCGGGAAGGGGGCCGGAAGGTCAGCTTGTCGCCTCGCCGGCGCGATCGGCACTCGTCCGCGACCACGGCGTGTGCGGCCGCTCCTGGAGTTCGCCGTCCACATACAGGTCCACGCGCTCGTTGAAGAAACAGAGCAGCCCCTTGATGCGGGGACATTCGAGGATGGGGTCGGGATAACTCCAGACCAGGTCGGTCAGCCGCCGGTCCCCCACCTTCACCGACCAGTAGGAAGCAATGCCTTTATACGGGCAGCGGGTGGTCAGGCTGCTTGGCTCCAGTAGATCGGCCCGCACATCGGCGGCGGGAATGTAGTAGCGCACCGGCAGGCCCGTCTCGAACAGCAAGGAGGGGCGGCGCGTCTCGGCCACGAGGGTATTGCCCACCACGACGCGCACATGGCGCGAACTTTCCAGCACGTCGACCCGCTTATAGGGATCGCGCGCGTGGACAAACACCTGCTGCTCTTCCTCATACCAGGCGTCCATCGCTGCCCAGGTGAAAGTGAGGTGGCCGGCCAGCGCGGCCACGGCGGGCGCGGGATCGCGCGGCGCCCAGGCGGCCCTGGCGGCGACCCGCTCGCCCACGCGCACCGTCCAGTAGGTCATGAGGTCGTCCGGCGGCTCGGCGGCCTGGGCCTCCAGGAAGTCCATGCGCACGTCGTCCTGCGGGAAATAATAAGTGGGCAGGCGACCCGGCCCATACTGGCGCAAGAGGAGCGCGCGCTTGCTGTCGGCGATAAACTGGCCACCGAACTGCACCCGCACCCAGCGCGGACTGGGCTCGATCGCCGGAGCAGTCAGGTAGGAGAGGTAGGCCGGAACGGCGCCGGCGGGGGGCTGCACCATGGGAACCTCCGTTCGCTAGTCCGCGGTAGCCGCAGCACATGCGCGGACGGGCGGGCACCTGGCCGCGGCGGGGCCACCGGGGCGGGCGCAATCTGGGGGCGCGGCGGGGCCAAAATGGAGCACGGCGATATAGCAGCGGAGCAAGGCCGGTCCCTGTAACTCGCAGCTTACCGCGAAGGCGTGGCGCTTGTCAAGCGACGCCTGCTCACCCCGCCCCGTTGGGGGCGGGGTGTCATTTTCCATCACTCAGGCGATTCTCTCCTTCCCGCGGCGGGAAGCTGGGGCTGGGGGTCCCAGCTTCCCCACCCCACGGCCGCCGGTCTCGCGCACAGGCGTGACGTACACGCGCCGGCTCCTGGGCACGACCGGATGTCAGGGCACCGGGCAGGCGTAATGCTCGATCAGCGCACCCGCGCTGTCCTGCCCTACCGCCCAGATGTCCCCGCTGTTCACCACGGCCAGGCCATACAGGCCACCGTCCGCGACCTCGACCGGACTGAGGCTCCATTGCTGCCCGTCCCAGTGCTCCGCCAGGGTGTAGGGGTTAGTGCCCCAACCGGCGGCCCAGATATCCTGCGGGGTTACCGCCGCGATAGCGAACAGGAAGCTTTCGCCGGCATCGGCGCTGGGCACGACGTGCCACTGCGTGCCGTCCCAGTGCTGGATCAGCGTGCGGCCGTTGTCCAGCGCGTCAAAGAACTGCCCCACCGCCCAGACATCGGCGGGCGCCAGGGCGGTGACGGCGGCCAGCCGCGTTTCGAGCGTGGGGTCCTCGGCGCCGGGCACGATGGTCCACTGCGTGCCGTCCCAGTGCTCGATAAGTGTGCGCTGGCCGCCGCCCACAGCCCAGATGTCGTTCGGAGCCACGGCGGCGACGCCCAGCAGCGGGTTGTCGTCGGCCGGCCGGTTCGGGCTGGGCACGATGGTCCACTGTGTCCCGTCCCAGTGCATCACGAGGCTGGTCAGGTAGCCCGCGCTGGGGTAGGTGCCCACGGCCCAGATATCGTCGGCGGCCAGCACGGTGAGGGCGGCGAGGCTGCCGAGGCCGCCCTCCGGGTTGGGGGCGGGAACTAGCGCCCAGCCTACCCCGTCCCAGTGCGCGATCAACGTCCCGCCCGTCGACGAGCCGACCGCCCCGACATCGTCGGCGGCCACGGCGGCCACGGCGTTGAGCCAACTGGTGCCGGGGGCGGGGGTGGGGAAGGCCACGAGGCTCCACGCCGCGCCGTTCCAGTGCTCGACCAGCGGCTGGTAGCCGCCGCTCTGGTAGTTGCCCACGGCCCAGACGTCGTTCGCGGCCACGGCAGCGAGGCCGCGCAGTTCAGCGCTGTTGTTCGGCCCAGGATTGGGCACGATGCGCCAGGTGGGCGTGCAGATCGCAATCGCCGTAGCCGTAGCGGTGGGCGTCGCCGTAGCCGTCGTGGGCGTCGCCGTGGCGGTGGCGGTGGGCGACACCGTAGCCGTCGTGGGCGGCGCCGTAGCGGTGGCGGTGGGCGTCGCCGTAGCCGTCGTGGGCGGCGCCGTGGCGCCCGGCGGCGGGGCGCAACCGTTGGGAAAGAAAGTCAGCGCGGCGACCTTGCTCACCTGGCCGCGGGTAATATTGGCATTGGGCCGGTAGTAGCGGCCCGGACACGGCTCGCCCGCGCCGCCGCAGGTGTAGCCGTTGATGACGGCGTGCAGCGCCAGCCGCTCGACGAATACGTAGAACGGATTAGCGGGCGGCACATCGTTGAAGGTCGGGAACGCGGGCGGGAACTCGGCGTAACCGGCGGCGTTGGCGTCGATCTTGGCGAGTTGGCCGCGCGTCACGGCCAGTTCGGGCCGGAAGCAGGGCACCCCCGTCGGGCAGTTCGCCACCGTATCATAGCCGCCGACGGCGCCGGTCGCCGCCAGACGCTCGATGTAGAGGTAGAACGGACTGCCCGGCGGCGCATCGGTGAACGTCTGCCCGCTGACCGCATTGTCGAGCCCGGCCGCGTTGGCGATGATCTTGGCGACCTGGCCGCGCGTCACGTCGGCAGTCCAGCGGAAGGTGTTGTCGCTGTAGCCGGAGATGATGCCCCGGCAGTAGAGGCACTGGATGTACTGGTAGAACGGGTTGAACTGGTCCACGTCCGTAAACGGCAGCGGGCAGTTCACCGGAGTGGCCGTGAGCGCCGGTGGGACGGGCGCGGTGGTGGGCACCTGCGGCAGCGGCAGCGCGGCCTGGGCCGGGCCCAGCGAGCTACCCGCGGCGAAGAGCAGCCCGGCGAACGGGAGGAGAATGGCCTGGTGCCATGAGAGTCGGCGCATGTGTGATCTCCTCTGCAGTGTGGTAATCGGCGCGATCCGCCCCGCCGGCGCCGGCCCGCCCGCATTCGGGCCGGCGCGACGAAGCCCACCACCGCGAGCTAGCGATCACTGGGATCCAGGCCGCGCAGACGGCCTTCGTACCCGTAGCCCGCCGGTTTACGGGCCGGGCGATCCTGCGGGCGTGGGCTCGGTGACGAGGGCGAAGGCCAGGCCGTCGTAGCCCTTGCTGCCCACGGTTTGCAGCACGGTGGCCTCCACGCCCGGCGCGGCGGCCTGCGCCTCCAGGAAGCGGCGCACGCCCTGCACGTTCGGGTCGGCGTTGGCCGCGTCGGCCACGGCGCCGTTGCGGACCACGTTGTCGGTGATAATCAGGCCGCCGGGCCGGGTCAGGCGCAGCGCCCAGGCGAAATAGGCAGCGGTGTTGGGCTTGTCGGCGTCGATGAACACCAGGTCGAACGGCGCAGCCTCCCCGCCGGCCAGCGCGGGCAGCGTCTCCAACGCGGGCCCCACGCGCACCTCCACCACGGCGCCCAGCCCGGCGCGGGCGATATTGGCGCGCGCCACCTCGGCGTGCTTGGGGTCGGCTTCCAGCGTGATCAGGCGGCCCCCGGTGGGCAGGGCGCGCGCCAGCCAGATCGTGCTGTAGCCGCCCAGCGTGCCGATCTCCAAGATCGCCCGCGCGCCCATGGCGCGGGCCATGATCTGCAGCAGCCGGCCCTGGTTGGGCGCCACATTGATCGGCGGCAGCCCGGCGGCGGCCTGCGCGGCCAGCGCGGCCTCCAGCACCGGGTCGGCGGGCGGCCCCAGCCCGGCCACATAGCGATCCACCGCGGTCCATTGTTCTTGCGACATACATCCTCCTCCGCCGGCTAAGGGTCCCGGCCACCGGCGGAGTATAGCACGGGCCACCGAAGCGCGCAACGAGATTGGCACCGCAGAGGCGCAGAGCACGCAGAGGGTTTTAAGGATTAGGATGCAGAGAATAGCAGGATCTCGATTGGAAGACGCGAGGCCGCCGCGTAAGAAAACCCCAAAATCCTCTGCGTGCCCTGCACCTCTGCGGTGCACTTTCGTCGTTACCCTCGGTGCAAATTCGCGGATGCCGCTATACTGAAGGCATGGAACTGGTAGGGCAACTGCTGGCGGTGGCGGGGCTGGGGCCGGTGGCGCTGTGGGCGGCGATCGCGGCGGGGCTGGCCTTCCACCTGCCGCCGGCGGTGGTCGCGGCGACGGCGGGGCTGGGCGCCGGCGGGGGCATGGTCGCCGTGATCGCGGTGGGGGCGCCGCTGCGGGCGGCGCTACTGCGCCGCTACGGCGCGCGGCGGGCGGGCCGGCCCGGCCTCATCGACCGCATCTGGGCGCGGGGCGGGGCGCTCGGCTTCTGCCTGGCCGCGCCGCTGCTGCTGGGCACGCCGCTGGGCACGGCGCTCGGCCTGGCGCTGGGCCTGCCCGTGCGCCGCCTGGTGCTCGGCATGACGGCCGGCATCGCCCTCTGGGTCACGCTCTACACGCTGGGCGCCCTGCTGGGGTGGGCGGGACTGGCCGGGTGGTGGGGCGGGTTGTAGACAAGAGGTGGCTGCGCGCAAACATATATTCCACGGATATTTCTCAGACTGCGTGCCAGAAGTATCCCTATAGCGAATATCAGGGATTCTCTGTATTGACTTATTCACGAATTCTAAGTTAGAATGAGATTCACGCTCAACATTCGGGGCGTCCATGGAAAGGAAGAACGCGGGACCGCGCCGGGACCGAGCGTGCCATTGCGGCAGATACCATACAACCTGCGAGAGGACGGGAGCAGAGAGGAGCATCCAGATGCGGACACTACGCTTCATTGGTGTCATGGTGATTGGATTGGCGGCCCTGCTGGGAGCAGTCCCGGTGTCGCCGGCCCACGCGACCCCCCCAACTATCGAGAGAATGGTCATCAACCAAACGGTGCCGGCGGGCGGGTTGACGGGCGCGTGCGGCTTTCCGGTGCAGCGGCATGACGACTACGTCATCATCGTGCATACATACACCGACAGTAGCGGGAACACCGTGCGGGAACTCGACAACAGCCACGGAACCGTGACCTACATCGCGAACGGGCATAGCGCCGTGGGGCACATCGGCGGCGTCGCTATGTTTTTACCCCACCCGGATGGGTCGCTGACGGTCCGGTTCTCCGGCCCCGACCGCTTCATCGTGGTACCGGGCGCGGGTCCCGTGCGGGGGGCCACTGG
>DASSGZ010000034.1:0-10639 GCA_035693165.1 Chloroflexia bacterium
TTGCTGCTGGGGCCGGGGTGGCGGGCGGCGGCGCCGGCGCTGGGGTGGTGGGCTGGGCCGGGGGTACGGCCTGGGCCGGGGGTACGGCCTGGGCGACCGGGATGGGCGCCGGGGGCGTGGCGGCCAGGTGTGCGGATGGGACGGGCGCTGGGGGCGCGGACTCCGCCGCCCGGCTCGGCGGTAAAGCCCCTCCCCGCCGCGGGGAGGGGTTGGGGAGAGGTTGGTCCGAGCGTGCGAAGGGCCTTTAGTACACCCCGGCATACTCCGTCCCGATGTAGGCGGGCAGGATCGGGTCGGGCTTGGCCGGTAGCTCGGTCAGCAGTTGCTTGATGTGCTGGACGGCCAGGCGCGGCCCGTGGAAGACCTTGCGCCCGGTGGCGGCGTGCAACCGGGGCGCCAGCCGGGCCAGCCCCACCTGGGCGGGCACGATCACGTCGGCCACGGTCGCCAGTTCGCGCGCCGCTTCGACCACCAGGGCGTCATGCACATCCTGCCGGCCCGCGTCCAGGGCCTCGAAGGCATCGGGCACCAGCATGCGGTGGATGCAGACGGGCCGGCGCGCGGCGCTCGCCTGTTGCTCCAGCAACTCGACCATCGGGCCGAGCGCCATACCGAGCGTCGCCAGCACGCCGATCTCCTCGGCGGTCTGCACCGCGCGTCGCGCCATCGGTTCGTCGATGGGCACGATGGGGATGGAGACGGCGCGCCGGGCGGTGGGGATGGCCGGGCCAACGGCCGAGCAGGCCGAGAGGATCACGTCGGCGCCGGCGTGTTCCGCCGCCTGGGCCAGGTGCATGATACGCCGCACCGCCGCCGGGGCGATGCAGCCCTCGCGGGTGACGGTGGCGAGCAGGTCGGTATCGACAAACTCCAGCAGCTCGACCTCGGGTAGGATCTCGGCAAAGAGATCGCGCAAGATCGGGTCGTCGTTCACGAACACGGTGCTGGTGTGCAGCACGGCCACTTTGCGTTGCATGACGGTCCCTCCTCTGGTAGCGGCGCCGGGGCCGGCGCGGGTCGTTTCTACTATCATTGTGCCATAGGGCGGGCGGCGGGGCCGTTATGAAGCGACCACCCGTGGGCAAGACTCGGCCACGCCCTGCCCGCGAGATTCGTAGCGGCGCGATTGATCGCGAAGCGGTGCGTAGCACATCGCGCCGCTACAGCGGAGGGGATTTGCCTCGGCGGACGCCGGAATCTCGTACCACGACACAATAGGGGCGAATTTGCATCCATTGACGGCCCGACTGTAGTATAATAAGCCCACTTCAACCGGCCCATGCCCGCAACCGGGGCATCTGTTACTCGACCTTTCGCCAAGGAGGAGAGACAATGTTTGGGCACCTTACTTCATTCCCCCGCCGCGCCCGCACGGCCATGACCGCGCTCACCGTCTGCACGCTGCTGAGCCTGCTGCTGGCCGCGTGCGGCGGCGAAGCCCCGGCGACATCCCCGCCGGTCAGCGCGCCGACGACGGCCCCCGCCGCCGAGGCTACCGCTACGACCGCGCCCGCCGCCGCAGAACCCACGGCCACCACCGCCGCAGCCGGAGGCGGCGCCACCACCAGCGCCGGCACCATCCTGTTCGGCGCGCCGCTCGGCCTGACCGGCTCGCTGACCAAAGAGTCCAAGCTGACCCAGCAGGGCTATGAACTCTGGAAAGAGGCCGTCAACGCTGCGGGCGGCATCAAGGTCGGCGACAAGACCTATATGGTCGAGACCAAATATTACGACGACGAGAGCAAACAGGACAAGAGCGCCCAACTGGCCGAGAAGCTGATCAGCGAGGACAAGGTGAACTTCCTGCTCGGCCCCTACGGCACATCGGCCACGCAATCGACCGCCGCCATCGCCGAGAAGCACGAGATCCCCATGGTCGAGGGCGAGGGCGCCGCGGTCAAGATCTTCAGCCAGGGCTATAAGTACACCTTCGGCACGCTCAGCCCCGCGCCCAATTACCTGCGTGGCGTGATCGACATGGCCGCCGCCCAGAACCCCAAGCCGCAGAAGGTGGTCATCCTCTCGGCTAATGACGCCTTCTCGGTGGAGGTGGCCGACGGCGCCAAGCAAGCCGCCGAGGAAAAGGGCATGACGGTCGTGTCCTACATCAAATACCCCAACGCCGAGACGAACCTGACCGCGCAGGTCACGCAGGCCAAGGGCCAGAGCCCCGACCTGATCCTCAATAGCGGCCACTTCGCCGAAGCCGTCGCCATCGTCAAGGCGATGAAGGAGTTGGGCGTTAGCCCGATGGGCGCGGGCTTCAGCGTGGGGCCGTCGCTGCCCGACTTCAAGGACACGCTGAAGGCCGACGCCGACTATGTCTACGGCGGCTCGCAGTGGACCAAGGACCTGAAGTACAACGGCGACGACTACTGGAAGACGCCGCAAGCCTATTTTGACGCCTTCGTCAAGCGCTGGGGCAACGAGCCGTCGTACCAGAGCGCCATGGCGACGGCCTGCGGGCTGGTGTTCCAAAAGGCCATCGAGAAAGCCGGCACGCTGGACCCCAAGGCCGTGCGCGACGCCATCGCGGCGACCGACTTCATCAGCTTCGCCGGGCAGATGAAGTTCGACGAGCGGGGCATCAACACCGTCAAGCCGATGGTGGTCGAGCAGTGGCAGAACGGTGAGAAGCAGACGGTGTGGCCGGCGGATGTCGCCAGCGGCAAGCCGCAGTGGCCCGCCCCCGCGTGGGATAAGCGCTAACGCGGCGAGTGGTCAGTGATCAGTGGTCCGTGATCAGTGATCAGTGGTCAGTGCCGAGCAGTGAGTCGCGCTTCCAATTATCCTTGTCACTCTGAGCGGAGCGAAGAGTCTCGTCGCGTTTGGGGCAAGCCGAGATGCTTCAGTGCGTGCAGCGGGACAAGGATAACTGGAAGGTCAACTCGGTACGACAAGCAGCGGCATGGGGAGACGGAGCGTCCCCTGTAGGGGCGGTCCCGTGTGACCGCCCTGGTGGGGCGCCCGGTCTCCTGGCGAGCGGGGCCCTGCCTCGCGGGGAGAATCGATGGCGAGTCAAGTCGTGATCAACGGCCTGCTGCTCGGCGCGATGCTGGGGCTGGTCGGGCTGGGGTTCTCGCTGGTCTGGGGCATCCTGAACATCGTGAATCTGGCGCACTCCGCCTTCATCATGTTCGGGGCCTACGTGACCTTTACGCTGTTCGCCCAACTCAACCTCGACCCGTTTGTGTCGCTGCCGGTGAGCATGGCTGCGCTCTTCCTGCTGGGCTTCGGGCTGCAAAAGTATATCATCAACCTGGTGATGCGCGCGCCGCTGTTGGTGACGTTCGTGCTGACCTTCGGGTTCGAGACGTTCTTCACCAGCCTGGCGCGCGCCTTCTTCACCGGCGACCAGCGCGCCGTCTCCCCGGCCTATAACGCCGCCGCCATCACGCTGGGCGACGCCATCCTCAACTGGATGAAGCTGGGCGCGTTTGTCGTGGCCCTGGTGCTGACCGGGGCGATGTACCTGTTCATGCGTTACACGCGCACCGGCAACGCCATCCGCGCCGTGGGCATGGACGCCGACGCCGCCCGGCTGATGGGGGTGGACGTGGCGCGCATCTACGCGCTGACCTACGGCCTCAGCGCCGCCGTGGCCGGGGCCGCGGGTACGCTGCTGTCGATGTGGTACAGCTTCACGCCCGACTCGTTCGGCATCTACAACATCCGCGCCTTCGCCGTGGTCGTGCTGGGCGGGCTGGGCAGCATCCCCGGCGCGCTGATCGGCGGGCTGGTCTTCGGCCTGCTCGACCAGGCCATCTCGACGGGCAGCATCGGCGACTTCCAGTTGGGCGCGCTCAAGGAGGCGCTGATCTTCCTGGCCATGGTCGTCATCCTGGTGGTGCGCCCGACCGGGCTGCTGGGCAAGGAGGGCTACCGCTAGTGAACCTGCTGATCATGCTCGCGGCCCTCGTGCTGAGCCTCATGGTGGCCCAGCACCGCCGCCCGGCCCTGAATCGCGTCGGGCTGATCGGCCTGGTCGCCCTGGGCCTGCTGGCGCCGTTCCTCTCCAACAACCTGGCGACGCTGACCGGCGTCTACGTGGCCGGGACGGCGGCCATCGGCTGGAACATCATCGGCGGCTTCACCGGCTACGCGGCGTTCGGCCAGTCAGCCTTCTTCGGGCTGGGCGGCTACACGCTGGCCGTGATGATCGGGCGGGCGCAGGGCACGTTCGGGCTACCCGGCTGGCTCGGCGTGCTGGTGGCGGGCGTCGTCCCGGCGGTGGCCGCTGTGCTCATCGGCCTGGTGGTGCTGCGCCTGCGCGGCCACTACTTCGCCATCGCCACGCTGGGCGTGGGCATCGCCGTGCGCGAACTGGTCAACAACATCGACTGTGTGGGCCTGCCGGGCAGTGCCCACCCGCTCTTCTGCCTGGGCGCGGCCAGCGGCATCATCCTGCCGCCGGTGCGCAAGGACGATCTGCGCGCCACCGACCTGGCGCTCTACTTCGCCGCCTTTGCGCTCATCGCCGGGGGCACCGCCGCGCTCTGGCTGCTCAACCGCAGCAAGTTCGGCTACGGCCTGCGCGCCATCCGGGCCAACGAGGAAGCCGCGAGCGTCATGGGCATCAACATCACCACCTTCAAGATCGCCGCCTTCACCGCGGGCGCGGCGCTGACCGGGCTGGCCGGGGGCGTGCAGGCCATCGTCAACGGCTCGGTGCTGCCCGACCAGACCAGCATCTTCGACCCCTACCGCAGCCTGGAGGTGATCATCATCTGCCTGATCGGCGGGGCGGGCACGGTCTGGGGGCCGGTCGTCGGCACCTTCGTGCTCTACGCCGTGCAGGAGGCACTAAACGGCGTCTTCGGCGGGGGGGACTGGCGGCCCATCTTCTTCGGGGCCATCGTCATCCTGCTCGTGCTGTTCCTGCCGCGCGGCATCCTGCAATTCTTCGGCGCCCGGCAGGCGCTGGGCTGGCGGGTGCTCTGGCGTAACCTCGTCGCCAACCGGATCTAGGCGGGTCAACCGGCGTTTCCGTAGCGGCGCGATTTATCGCGCCTGCCGCCGTACCGGGATGCAGGGTGCCGGCGCGCCGTGATGGGCGAGGTCCCGGTGGGGCGGCAGGGCGGACACGCCGGTCCGCCCCTACGCGGGGCGGCGGCAGCCGGGTGGGGCGGCAGGCGCGATTTATCGCGCCGCTACGACCATGAGGCAGGCGCATTCGATGCCGACCAGCATTAGGAGATTCTGTGACTGAGACGCCAACGGTGCCCGCCGGGGCAACGACAACCCAGGAGCCGGTGCTGCAGGTCGAGGGCGCCACCAAGCTCTATGGGGGCGTGGCCGCCGTGCAGGACATCAGCTTCGCGGTCTACCCCGGCGAGATCCTGGGCCTCATCGGGCCGAACGGCGCGGGCAAGACCACCCTGGTGAACCTGATCACCGGGACCACGCCGGCCAGCCGGGGCACGATCCGCTTCAAGGGGCGCTCGCTGCGCGGGCTGCCGCCGCATGTCATCGGCAGCCAGGGCATCGCGCGCACCTTCCAGGTGGTGCGCCCGTTCCAGAACCTCACCGTGCTGGAGAACGTGGCCGTGGGGGCGATGTACGGGCGCGGCGGCCACCGCCGGACCGCGGCTGCCGCCTTTGCCCACGCCGCCGAGGTTCTGCAGGTGGTGGACCTGAGCCGCCAGGCGCATCTCCTGGCGGAATCGTTGCCTATCGCCGGGCGCAAGCGGCTCGAACTGGCGAAGGCCCTGGCGATGGACCCCGAACTGCTGCTGCTCGACGAGGCCATGGCCGGGTTGCGCGGCCGCGAGATCGATGAGGCCATGGCGTTGATCCAGCGCATCAACGGCACCGGCGTGACCATCCTGGTCATCGAGCACGTGATGAAGGTGATCCAGGGCGTCTGCCACCGCGTGGTCGTGCTCGACTATGGCCGCAAGATCGCCGAGGGGCCGCCCGCCGCCGTGATGCAGGACCCGGCGGTCATCGAGGCGTACCTGGGCCAGCGCTACGCGCGGACGCTCGCGCAGCAGGACGGGCCGGGGGAGGGATCAGGCGGTGACGAGTAACGCGCCGGAGTTGGGCCGCCGCCGGGCGCTGGGCGCCGCCGCGCCGCTGCTGCAGGTCCGCAAGCTCAACGTGGCCTACGGTGACGTGCAGGTGCTGTGGGACGTGGACCTGGAGATTTATCCGGGCGAGATCGTGGCCCTGGTCGGCGCGAACGGCGCGGGCAAAAGCACCCTGCTGGCGACGATCAGCGGCCTGCTGATCCCGCGCAGCGGCGAGATCCGCATGCAGGACAAGCCGATTGCCGGGCAGCCCGCGCACACGGTCGTCGCCACGGGCATCGCCCATGTGCCGGAAGGGCGGCGGCTGTTTCCCGCGCTCTCGGTGCTGGAGAACCTGCGCATGGGCGCGTTCCTGCGCCAGGATAAGGGCGCCGTTGACGCCGACCTGGCCCATGTGCTCGATCTCTTTCCGCGGCTCAAGCTGCGCTTGCAAACGGCGGCGGGCAAGCTGTCGGGTGGCGAGCAACAGATGGTCGCCATCGCCCGCGGCCTCATGGCGCGCCCGCACCTGCTGATGGTAGACGAGCTGTCGCTGGGGCTGGCCCCGGTGATTGTGGAGGACCTGATCGAGATCATCAACACGGTCAACCGCGAGGGCACGACCGTGCTGGTGGTCGAGCAAGATGTGCAGACCGCACTGGAGCAGGCGCACTACGGCTATGTGCTGGAGACCGGCCAGGTGGTGTTGCAGGGCGACGGGGCCGACCTGCTGCGCGACCCCGGCATCCGGCAGGCGTTCCTGGGGCTGGCCGCCGGGTAAGAGCGGCGGACGGGGATCGGACAGGCTGCGGTTTTGTCAGCGATCCGGCGGGCGCCGGTAAGCGCGTTGGTAAGGTGGATCGGCTAGACTGGACACCAGGGCGCGGGGGCCGCGTGTCTGGGGAAAAGACGGCGGCCCCCGCCATGGCTTACGCAGGCGCGCCGCCCTGCGGTTTGCCGGAGCCGTCGTCGTTGTGCGGGGTGCTCAGCCCGTCGAGGAAGGCGTTGACGCCGTCCAGCGCCGCGCCGCCCACGCGCTGGCCCACGGCGCTGCCGACCACGCCGCCCAGCATCGCGCCGACGAAGGTGCCGACGATGGGGATGGGGATCGCTACCGTGCCCACCTGCGCCCCCGCGATGACCCCCGCGCCCAGCCCGGCCAGCCCACCCATTTGCTCGTTGCGCTCTTGCTCTTTGTTCTCCATGGATCAAGCTCCTTTCGTGAAACAATGCAAGGGACTGCTGATGATAATACGCGATGCGCCGCGCGCCCGTTACATTTTTCGGTATAATTATCGCAATGTGACCCGGCAAGAAGGCCCCATCCTGCTGACAGGATGGGGCCGGCGATCCCAGATTTACATAACCGTTGATCGATCAACCGACGGGCGGGGGAAAGGTCTCATCCTCACTGGGGCGAGGCCAGATGGGGTAGCGGCGCGTGGCGGGGCGCGCCGGCAGAGAAGGGGTATGATTATAGGGCAAGATCGACTGTCCGCACATTCGGCAATCTCCTGGTGGCAATGAGGCGTCCATGGGAGTGGCGGATCCCCCCCTTATGTGAGACCGCACGGGCGCCATTCAGGTATGAAGTTACACCACACTGTGTCGCTGGGGAACGACCCTGGCCCGTCTAATATCCAGGATCGCGGGGCCGCGCATGGTCTCGCGCAGCCACAGGCGCAGAGTTGCGCCGTTCAGAGGCGCTCGCCCTGGGGAGAAGGCAAGGCGCTTCAGGCTAACGTCGGTCGATCTAGCATATTAAACCATATTTCGGGGGCGTTTGATCAACGAATCCCGCCGAATCTTCGGCGGTGGGTGGTGCGGAAGATTCCGCATCCGGCGGCGCGCAGGCCTCGCACCCCCTCCGGCCTGGCGCGTAGCAACGGGGAGACGCGATGCAAGACGATACGTTTGGCCGCTTGCTGAAGGCCGCTCTAGGCAGTATCGTGAGTTGCGAGGGCACGACCGCCCCGCGCATTGAGGCGGAACTGGGCCGGGCCATGGGCGTGGCGGGCGCCACGGTGCAGCGCTATAAGGCGGGCCATATCCCGCCGGACCCCGAACAGGTGCGCATCCTGGCCGAGGCCGCCGTCACCCGCGGCTACCTGAACCGCGACTGGCTGGTCGCCTTCCTGCAGGCCGCCCGTTATCCGGACCCCGCCGCGCTGATTGCCCGGCTCTACCCGGCGGCGCAGGGGCGGCCCGCCCCGTCGCGCACCTGCGAGAATCTGCCCGCGCCCACTTACAGCCGCTTCATCATGCGCGAGCCGGCCTACGCCTCGGTGCTCGAAGGGCTGCGCCGCCGGACGCCGGTGGTGCTCATCGCCAGCCTGGGCGGCATGGGCAAGACCAGCCTGGCCCGCGAGGTGGCCGCGCGCTCCCTCGATCCCGGCGCCGACCCGCCCTTCGAGGCCGCCGTCTGGATCAGCGACAAGGACCGGCCCGGCACCACCAACCTCAGCCTGCTGCTGGACGAGATCGCCCGCACGCTCGACTATCCGGGCATCATCGACTATGCCGAGGACGACAAGCGCCGCGAGGTCGAATACCTGCTGCGGCGGCGGCGCGTGCTGCTGGTGGTGGACAACTACGAGACGATCACCGACGGGGCGCTGGCGACCTGGTTGTTGCACGTGCCTGAGCCGAGCAAGGCGCTTGTCACCAGCCGGGAATACCCGAAAGCCTTCACGGCGGGGGCCACGGTGGTCGACCTGGGCGGCTTGAGCGACTTCGAGGCGCGCGCCCTGATCACTCAGCGTCTGCGCTGGCTCGGCCTCGATGGCCTGGTGCCCGATCCAGGGTTGCTGGCCCCGCTGGTGGGGGCCACCGGCGGCAACCCGCTGGCCATCGAAATGGCGTTGGGCTGCATCAAATATGGGCAGCAGCCGCTGCCCCAGGTGCTCGACGACCTGGCCGCCGCGCGGGGCGTGACCGACCTCTTCGACGACCTGTTCCAGCGCAGTTGGGCGTTGCTGGGCGAACCGGCCCGGCGCGTGTTCCAGGTGTTGCCGTTGTTCGTGGGCAGCGCGAGCCGCGCGGCGGTGGTGGCCGTGGCCGACCTGCCCGCGCCGGTGTGCGAGCGCGCCCTGGAGCGGCTGGCGGGCCTGGCCCTGGTGAACAGCCAGCACACCGACCTGCTCCACCCGCCGCGCTACAGCCTGCACCCGCTGGCCCGTGCATTTGCCCACAGCCGGCTGCGCGAGCAGCCCGCCTTCGCCGCAGCGGCGTACCAGCGCCGGCTGGCCTGGTATCGCGATCTCGCCGCCCAGGTCGGCTACTGCTGGGATGACCTGGGCCGGCTGGCCCGGCTGGACCCGGAGCACGAGACGCTGCATGCCGTGGCCCGCGGGGCGCTGGCCCAGGGGTGCTATGCCGACGTGGTGCAACTGGCGCGCGACGCGGGCTACTATTTCTACGTGCGCGGCCTGTGGAGCAAGGAGCCGCCCATCGACCTGATGCAGGCCCAGGCCGCCCGCCTGCTGGGCGATGCAGTGGCCGAGGTCGAGGCCCTCTCGCGCTATGTGCAGGTGCTGAGCCGCCAGCATAAACTGGCCGATGCCGACTCCTACCTGCCCCGCCTGCACGACCTGGCCGCGCGCACGGCCCTGCCCAACAAGACGCTGATGGACTACCGCCACGGCGTGGCTTCGAACTGGCTGGCCCGCGGCGAGATCGACCGGGCGCAGCAGATCTGGGAGGAGAGTTTGCCGCAGGCCGAGGATCCCTACCAGCGCGCGGCCATGCGCAACTGGATCGGCGTCTGCCTGTACCGCAAGGGGCGGTTGCCGGAGGCCGAGGCCGTGTTCCGCGAGTCGCTGCGCGAGGCCGAGGCGCACAACGTCCAGCAGATCGTCGGCTCGAACCAGACCAAACTGATCGAGATCGCGCTCGACCTGGGCCGGCTGGACGAGGCCGCCGCCGCGCTCGCCGAGAGCACCGCCCACGCGCAGAAATACCAGAACCAGGCCCAGCTCGCCGAACTTCAATTCGCCTACGCGCGGCTGCACGCGCAGCGCGGCGACCCGGCGGCGGCGCGCGCGGCGCTAGTCGACGCCATCGACCGCTTCGCCCGGCTGGGCCGCCGCCGCGACTTCATGCGCGCCCACGACGAACTGGCCCGCCTGGACGCCCAGGCGCCTGCTTCGCAAGAGGCGCCGGTGGTCCGCTCCGCCCGCACCATGCGCATCGCCTGATCCGGGCTGATTCGCGCTTTAATTTGCACCTGTCATTCTGAGCGTAGCGAAGAATCTCGTCTCGTGGGGTCAACGCCGAGACTCTTCGCTGCGCTCAGAGTGACAAGCCCCAAATCGTCATTCTGAGCGCAGCGAAGAATCTCGTCTCGTGGGGCCGGCGCCGAGACTCTGCGCGCAGCGCAGAGTGACAAACGGCGAGGGACGCGCTAATCGGTCAGCGCGGCGATGATCGTCCGGCAGAACGGGCCGAGGTCCGCCGGGGTGCGCGAGGTGATCAGATTGCCGTCGCGCACGACCTCGCGGTCCACGTACTCGGCGCCCGCACCGCGCAACTCGGGCTCCAGGCTGAAGAAGCCGGTAACGGTGCGCCCGCGCAGCACATCCGCCGTGACCAGGATCCACCCGGCGTGGCAGATGGCGGCGACGATCTTGCCC
>DASSGZ010000035.1:0-3891 GCA_035693165.1 Chloroflexia bacterium
AGATGGGTTTGCACCCCACCACGCCGTATAAGAAGAGCGCCCGTATCGTCGGCGAAGTGCTGGGCAAGTATCACCCGCACGGCGACACGGCGGTGTACGACACCATGGTGCGCATGGCCCAGGATTTCAGCCTGCGCTATCGCCTGGTCGACGGGCAGGGCAACTTCGGCAGCGTGGATGGCGACAGCCCGGCGGCTATGCGCTACACTGAGGCCCGGCTCACTCACATCGCCGAGGAAATGCTGGCCGACCTGGAAAAGGACACTATCGACTGGACCGAGAACTTTGACGGCTCGCTTAAGGAGCCGGCGGTTCTCCCCGCCCGCCTGCCCAACCTGCTGCTGAACGGCAGCGCCGGCATCGCCGTCGGCATGGCGACCAACATCCCGCCGCACAACCTCAACGAGATCTGCGACGCGGCCACGATGCTCATCGACAATCCCGAACTTACGGTCGAGGAGTTGATGGAAGTGGTGCCCGGCCCTGACTTCCCCACCGGCGGCCTGATTATCGGCCGCGACGGCATCCAGTCGGCTTACAGCACCGGGCGCGGCAAGATTATCATGCGCGCCAAGGCGTATATCGAAGAAGGCCGCGCCAACCGCTTCAACATCGTCGTCACCGAACTGCCCTACCAGGTGAACAAGGCCACGCTGGCCGAGAAAATCGCCGAATTGATCAACGCCGACAAGCTGGACGGCGCCTCGCTGGTCCGCGACGAGTCGGATCGGTCGGGTATGCGCCTGGTGATCGAGCTCAAGCGCGAGGCCCAGCCCAAGAAGGTGCTGAACATGCTCTTCAAGTACACGAGCATGCAGAGCACCTTCGGCGCCAACATGCTGGCCCTGGTCGAGGGCAAAGAGCCGCGCGTGCTGACGCTCAAGCGCATGTTGCAGCACCATGTCGAGTGGCGCCACACGGTGATCACCCGCCGCAGCCAGTATGAGCTGCGCAAGGCCCGCGACCGCGCCCACATCCTCGAAGGACTCAAGATCGCCCTCGACAACCTCGACGCGGTGATCACCACGATCCGCAACAGCCGCACCGTCGAGTCGGCGCGCAACAACCTGCGCGGCCAGTTCAAGCTGACCGAGGTGCAGGCCAACGCCATCCTCGACATGCGCCTGGCCCGCCTGGCGGCCATGGAGCGCAAGAAGGTCGAGGACG
The DNA here is from genome assembly GCA_035693165.1 of Chloroflexia bacterium. Taxonomy (GTDB): domain Bacteria; phylum Chloroflexota; class Chloroflexia; order QHBQ01; family JAICKM01; genus JAICKM01. Next base: position 1,168 of record DASSGZ010000035.1, read on the forward strand.
AACTGGCCGAAGTGATCAAGCAGATCAACTACCTGGAAGACCTGCTGGCCCACCCGGCCAAGATCTATATACTGATCAAGCAGGACCTGGCGACGCTCAAGGAGAAGTACGGCGACGTGCGCCGCACGCGCATTCTGGGCGACGCGAGCGGCGAGTTCAACGAGGACGACCTGATCCCGGAGATCCGCGTGCTGGTCACGCTGACCGACAAGGGCTACATCAAGCGGCTGCCGCACGACACCTACAAGCGCCAGAACCGCGGCGGGCGCGGCGTGACGGGCATCGTCACCCGCGAGATGGACGCCGTGCAGCACATGATCACCTGCAACACGCTCGACAACCTGCTGTTCCTGACCAACAAGGGCCGCATCTTCACCCTGCGCGCCCACGAGGTGCCCGACGCGAGCCGCCAGGCCAAGGGGTTGCCGCTGGTCAACCTGATCAACCTGCAACCGAACGAACTGGTCACGGCGCTGGTCTCGGTGCCCGACTTCGACGCCGCTAAGTACCTGGTGATGGCGACCAAGCAGGGCAAGATCAAGCGGACGCCGCTGGAGGCGTACAGCCGGGTGCTGTCGAGCGGCATCATCGCGCTCAGCCTGGAAGACGGCGACGAACTGGCCGGGGCGCGCCTGACCCACGGCGACGGCACGCTGATCATCGTGACCCGCCACGGCCAGGGCATCCGCTTCAAAGAGTCGGACGTGCGCCCGATGGGCCGCGACGCGACCGGCGTCAACGCCATCCGCCTCGATCCGAAGGACTATGTCGTCGGCTTCGACGTGGTGGTGCCGGAGTGCCACCTGCTGGTCGTGACCGACAAGGGCGTGGGCAAGCGCACGCCGCTGAGCGAGTTCCCGATCCAGGGCCGCGCCGGCGGCGGCGTGCGGGCCATCGCCCTCACCCCCCGCAGCGGCCTGGTCGCAGTGGCCCGCGTCGTCCACCCCGACGACGACCTGGTGGTCATCAGCAACAAGGGGCTGGTGATCCGCATGTTCGCGGTGGCGGTCAGCGAGTTGCGGCGCCCGGCGCAGGGCGTCTCGGTGATGAGCATGCGTGACAACGACGGCGTCGCCAGCCTGGCGCGCATCCCGGCCAACGGCGACCCGGCGGACAAGCACGGCGGCGACGGCAACGGCGCGCGGCAACTCGACGAAGCGCTCGGCGGCCCGACGGCGGTGCTGGCGGTCAACAAAGGCAAAGCCCACGGCAACGGCAACAACGGCGACGGCGGGGCCGAGTAAGCCCCCGTTCCCCCAACAACACAGAGGCAGCGCGGTTTTCGCTGCGCTGCCTTTTTCGTATGTCTACATTTTGCGTTGTAGGGGCCGGTTTCAAACCGGCCCGCGCTCCTATTGCGCTGTGCTCCTACTGCGCTGTAGGGGCCGGTTTCAAACCGGCCCGCCGCCTGCGGAACCCGTGCCGGGGCTGTTAATCCCGTCCGCGCACGGGGCAGAGCGCTCCCAGCACCAGGCCCAGCGCGATATGGCGCAAATTGCCCACAAGCCAATCGACGCCGAGCAGGCGGATGGGCGGCATGCTGCCGTCGCGCACCGCCGGGTGCAGCCGGTTGCCCAGCGACAGCAGGGTGAACCAGAGCACGTTGTTCTCGATCAGGCCCATGAGCAGGCCGCGCAGCCAGCCGGGACCGGGCAGGCGCGGTCCGGCGATTCGGGCGTAGACGAAGGCGAAGGCGATGGAGTTGAGCAGGTGCCAGGGCACGGCTACGAACCAATAGTGCGGGCGGCGCCGCGTGACGGCCATGCCCAGCAGCTTCATATCGCTGTAGCCGTCCGGCCAGAGGGCCTGGTCCACCAGTTGCTCGGCCAGGAAGGCGCCGCCCGACAGCAACCCGGCCACCACGATACGCCCCGTATCCTCCGCCTGTGCCATCGTATGCTCCTTTACCGTAAGCTGGCGGCGGCCAGCCAACCCAGCGCCGTCAACAGCGCAGCCGCCTCGATCATCCCGGCCATGGGCCGCAGGGCGGGCACGCCGCGTTGCCGGTAGAGCAGGATGGCGGCCAGCAACAACCCCCCGCCCACGACCACCGTCCCGGCCAGGATCGCGCCGTCGGCACGCATCAGCCAGCCCAGCAGGAGGGCGGCGACCAGCCCGCTGCCCAGCGCGGTCCAGCAGACGGCCAGCGTGGCCCGGTGGCCCAGGATGTGGGCCAGGCCGCGCAGCCCGGCGGCGCGGTCGGCGTCGAGGTCGGGCAGGGTGTCGGCCAGGTGCAGCGCGACCACCAGCCAGGCGGTGAGCGCGGCGGCGGTCCAGACGGTCGCGTCCCAGGCCCGGCCCACGCCCGCCGCTGCCCACAGCGGCAGCACGCCGAAGCCCAGCGCGAAGGGCAGGGGACTCCAGGGGGTGCGTTTGAGCCGCACATCATACAACAGCCCTGCGCCCAGGCCCACGGCGGTACAGGTCACGACCAGCGGCCCCAGCGGCGCCGCCAGCACGAAAGCGACTCCCACCGCGATCCAGCCGAGCATCCGCACCCGCGCCGCGCTGATCACGCCCGCCGGGATCGGCTTGTCGGGCTTGGCGATGCGGTCCTCCGGCAAGTCCCAGTAATCGTTCCAGAGCGAGATGGCGAACTGTGTGGCGAACTGGGCGCTCAGGAGCAGAAGCAGCGGCCCGGCGGGGGGCACTCCCCGCGCCACCAGCACAATATAGACGCCGAAGGCCAGCGTCGTGAACACGCTGGGGCCGAAGTGGAGCAGT